>CAZDSO010000037.1:0-30330 GCA_964508045.1 uncultured Planctomycetia bacterium
ATCGCTCCGGGGAATTCGATGCGCGTCGAACGGCTCATGAGGGACTCCAGAAGGAAAATTAAAAGAATCGCCGCTCCGAAAATTGACAATTGCGACACGACCCCAAAACACCTGCTACGCCGGGGGGGCGCCGGACGCGCCTGTCTCCCGGCGGACTTCGACGTCTTTCCGGTAGTCGGAAAAGGCGTCGGCGATCCGCTCCATCTTCTCCAGGGTGTCCGGCTTGTCGAGGGTGGTGTGGCGGTAGTCATCCAGCAGGACGTCCCCGCCCACGACCACGTAGCGGATTTCCACGCCGTTGGCGGACCAGATCATGTTTTCGAGACAGGTCTCGAGACGGGTGGGGACGAGGTTCGGCCAGGTCGTGTCGAGGAGGATGAAATCGGCTTGGGCGCCGGGGACGAGGCGGCCGGCGTCGACCCCGATCATCCGGGCGGGGCGTCGGGTGATCCGGTCGAGGACGTCTCCGGCGGGCAGGAGGGTGGGGTCGCGGTGAAACGCGCGCTGGAACTGGCTGGCGAGCCGCGCGGCCGAGATGATGTTCTGGTTGTCCGCGCTTCCCGACCCATCGGTGCTGATGGCCAGGGGCACGTTCCGCCGGATCATCTCCATCACGGGCGGCATGCCTGAGCCGAGGATGGCGTTGGCCAGCGGGTTGTGGACCACCATGGCGCCCGTCTCCACCAGGATGTCGAGGTCGGTCTCCGTGCAGTTCACCTGGTGCGCGAGCAGGGTCTTCCCGTCGAGAAAGCCGACGCTGCGGCCGTATTCCACGGGCGTCAGGCCGTAGGTGCGGCGGAACCAGGCGGTGGTTTCGGGTTCCTCGGAGGAGTGGATGTGGACGAGGGTGTCCCGCTTCCGGGCCCATTCCTTGAGGGCCTTCAGCATGTCGGGGCTGTTGGAGAAGAACTGGTCGGGGCCGGGGATCACGGTGAACCTCGCGAACGAGGCGGTGTCCTCCACGGCGCGGTCCAGCCGCGCCAGGGCCGCGGCGGGGGTATCGAGGATGTTCTTGTGGTAGTGGCGGTCCTGGCTTCCGAGCGCGGCGATCATGCGGGTGCCCGCCCGGTGGTTCTCCTGGGCGATCTCCAGCGCGTGGTACTTGCCGTGGTTGCAGTGGTGGACGAGGTTGGTGGTGATGCCGTAGGCGATGTCGTCGAGCCGGGCCTTGCGGTAGACCACGTTGTAGGGCGACTCGCCGAGTTCGGTCTCGAGACGCTTCTGGGAGGCCTCGAGGAAACCCGTGAAGAGGTTGACCGCCGTGTCGAGCCATTCGGTCAGGGGCGTGTCCTTGGCGATGCCGATGATGGGCGGTTCCGTATCGTGGCCGTGGGCCTTGACGAAACCGGGCAGGAGGACGCCGTCCAGGCGGGCGGGGACGCCGCCCGGCGCGCTTCCCAGGGCCGAGGCTTCGCCCGTCTCCAGGGCCGGTTTCCACCGGGCCTCGACCGCCGGCGTCCAGGGGCCGCACTCCGCGATGCGCCCGTTTTCCGCGACGACGTAGCCGTCCTCGATCCGGTCCTCTCCTCCCCTCAAGGGCAAAAGAAAACGCGCGCGGGCCAGGAGGGTCTTCATCGTCTCGTTTCGTCCAAGTCGCCTCTTCGTGGTCGGGCACCGGCACGATCCGGTGTACGCGATGGCAACGCCTCATGCAACGGGGGAGGGTGGGCAGCCTCAGCCCCCGAGGGTCCGGATCGCTTCCCCGATCCGGCGAAGCCCCTCTTCCACGACGCCGGGCTCCTCGCCGAAACCGATCCGGAAATGGTCGTCCATCCCGTCGAAGTACCGTCCGGGGACGATCACGGTGTCGTACGTCTCGACGAGAAGATCGAAAAGGTCGGAGCCGGAAACGCCGCCGGTCAGCCGGGGAAACGCGAAGAGGGGGCCCTCCGGCGGAACCCACGTCACCCCGTCCGTCGTTTCCACCCACTGCCGGACCCTGGGGAAGTTCTCCGCGAAACGGTCGCGGGCCGTCTTCCTCAGCACCTCGATCTCTCCGAATGCGATCGCGGCCAGGGCCTGCGACGGCACGGGAGGGTTCACGGAGGCGAGATCCTGGAACCGGTTCAGGGATTCCACCACCGCCGCCGGCGCCAGGGCCCATCCGACGCGGAGGCCCCCCAGGCCGTAGACCTTGGTCAGCGAGGACGTCGACACGGTCGCGCCCCCGAGCCGGCGCACCGTGGAAGCGTCCTCCACGGCATCGAGGTAGACCTCGTCCACGACCAGGGGAATGTCCCTCTCCCCGGTGATCCCAACGAGCGTTTCGAGATCGCGGGGCCGCAACTTCACGCCGGACGGATTGTGGGGATCGGTGAGGAAAACGGCCCGGGTCCGCTCCGTGAGCAGCGGAAGCAGGCTTTCGGGGTCCGGGCGGTACCGGTCCTCGGGAGTCCTTGGCCACCGCACGGCGTGGGCGCCGAAGACCTCGGGCAGGAGCGCGAGGATCGGGTAGGCGGGGGATTCGACGACGGCCTCGTCGCCGGGTCCGAGGAGGACGGCGGCCAGGAAGAAGTTCACGCCGCTGGTGCCCGTCGAGAGGAACACCTCCTCCTCGCTCACCCCGTGCCGTTCGGCGACGGCCTTCTTCAAGTCCCCGAGGCCGTAGGGTTCGCTCGAATTGAGGGGCAGGTTCTTCGCCTGGAAAGGCAGGGAGCCGGAGGATCGCGGGGGAACGCCGCTGCAGATCAGGTTGCAGGCGCCCCGGCCCTGGTAGGTCTTGGCGAAGGCCATGTATTCGAATACGGGATGCTTTCGCATGCGGACCATGACCGGGCTTGTCCTTCCTCGTGAAATGCCGTTTCGACTCCCGCACCCCGCGCCGGGGGAGGGTGCGAAGAATTGTACACCGATCCCGGTGGCGTGCCCAGATCCCGGGGAAGGGAACGTCTCGATTCGGATCGGCAAACTTGTTATCGTGATGGCGCGAACACGAATCGGAGAAACGGAATGACGCAGGAAGACGACGGATCCCAGGCGGAGGGGAGCGAGGCCATCTCCACCAAGATGGCGCTGGCCAAGGAACGCCTCGGTCTGGAAGTCAAGAAACTGGGCGATCTGATCGAACGCGAGATCGTCGACGCGGGGGAATGGCCCCCGCCGCCGGAAGTCTCCATGGACATCCGCCGGCGTTCCATGGCGCTCGGAGCCCGCACCGTCAAGCTCCTGGACGCCGTGGACAAGCTGGAGGACACGCGCGCGAAACTGGAAGAGGAGAACGAGGATCTGGCCCGGCAGATTCACGATCTCCGGATGAAGTCGACGGGCATTTCCCCCGCCGAGCTGGCCCACCTCAAGATGGAAAACGAGGTCCTCAAGGAACACGTGCAGCAACTGGAGCAGTCCTTTTCCGTCGAGGACGACGAGGATTCGACCTTGCAGGCCGAAAATGCCAAGCTGGCGGCCAAGCTCAAGGACCTGGAAAAGGAAGTGCACGCGCTGCTGGGGGCCTCCTCGGAAGCGGCGGAAGCCAAGGAGGAGAACGAGCGCCTGAAGGCGGAGCTGGCGGAGAACGCCAGGCAGTTGCAGGAGATCAAGGCCTCCCTGGAAGACCGCGACCGCGGCGCCGGCATCCTGGTCTCGCTCTTCGAGCCCGGCGAGGAGGGAGAGGAGGAGCCGGAGGCGTCGCGCACGGCGGTTCTCCAGGAACGGATCAAGGCGCTCGAGGCCGAGAACGAGCAGTTGATGGAAAACGCCCGCCAGAAGATGGAAACGATCAAGCAGGAGCGGGACGACCTGGCGACGAAAGTGGTGGAACTGGCCGAATCATCGGTCCAACGCTCGGAACAGGCCATCGAGGAGATCATGGAGCTCCAGAAGGAACGGGACCGGTTGCAGGAGGCCCTGGCCCGCGCGACGTCTTCGGGCGAGGCCGCCGGCGCCGCCCCGAGCGCAAGCGACGACCCGATCGTCGACTCGCTGAGAAAATCCATCGGGGAGCTGGAGAAGGAACTGGACGAGAAGGACGAGGAGATCCTGGAACTCAAGCGGAAGATCTCCTGACCGCCTTCGCGCGGCGCTCGCCCGAGGCCCCCGAAGGACGCCTCCCGCGTCGAAGAACACGGACCGGCCTCCCGCCCGGGCGGGAGGCCGGTCGGATTTTCCTTCGAACCCTTTCCGGCGTCCGCGGTTGTACTTGTTGGTGGGTCCCCATGTTCGACCCGGAACGCGACGCGGCTTTGATGAACCGTGTGAAGAACGGGGACCGGGTCGCCTTCGAGGAGCTGTACGCCTTGTATGCCAAACCCATCGCCACGTTTCTCCACCACCTCTCCTGGGACGGGGAGACCGTGGCGGACGGCGTGCAGGAGGTTTTCCTCCGGCTCTGGCGCGGGGCCCGCAACTGGCGCCCCACCGGCAAGTTCTCCACCTACCTCTTTCAGATCGCCAAGAACTGGTGGCTCAACGAGCGGGCGAAGCGATCCCGCCGTGTCCGGACGATCCGCATGGACCTTCCCGAAGACGGGGAGGAGGGGTCGCCCCCCTCGTCCGAGGATCCCGCGGCGGGACCGGCCGCCCTCGCCGCACAGCGGGAGCTCGGGGACCGTATCCGGAAAGCCGTGTCCGCGCTTCCCGAGAAGCTCCAGGTCACCTTCGTGTTGAGCGAATACCAGCATCTGAGCTACGCCGAGATCGCCGACGTCCTCTCGATTCCCGTGGGCACGGTCAAGTCCCGCATGTCCGCGGCCGAGAAGACGCTCCGGCGCAAGCTCGAGAAGGACCTCTAGTATGGACGATGGATGTTCCGAGCCCGGTGACGACCTCATCGCCTTCGTCCAGGGCGAGCTCGACGCCGACCGCCGCGACGCGGTGGCCCTCCATCTGGACGCCTGTCCCGCCTGCGCGCAAGAGGCGGGGCGGATCCAGACGACCCTCGAGACGGCGCGGACCGTCCGCCGGGACGACATCGAACCGCCGGCAGGCCTTCTCGGGAGCATCCTCGAGCAGCTGGACGAGGCCCCCCCGGCGCCGCCCCGTCCTTGGGGAAGACCGTCCCGCTCCCTGGCGCGGCTCGGGTCCGTCGCCGCCCTCCTGCTCGTGTGTTTCGCGGCCGGCGTCCTCCTTTTCAGCGAGCGGAAAAGCCGCCCCGCGTCCAGTCTGCGTCCCGTCCGGCTCGCCTGGGCCGACGGGGAGGTCTTCTTCCACGAAGGGGGGGGGAAGCTCGAACGTCTCCCCCCCGGCACGGTGCGCCCCCGGCAGGGGTGGATCCGGAGCCGGGGCACGGCGCTCATGCATCTCGGGCCCGATGTCCGCGTCGCGCTCCATGCGGGGACGCTTGCGTTCGTACGGAACGGGGTCCGTCTTTCCGCGGGCGCGCTTGCGGCGGACGTGCAGCCGGGCCATCCGTTTTCGATCCAGACGCCCGCGGGAGAGGTCCGGGTTCGGGGCACGCGGTTCCGGGTGGAAACGGCGGCGTCGGGAACGTCGGTGGAGGTGCTCGAGGGGCACGTGGAGATGGGCAACCGGGCGGGCCGGCTGGTCCTCGGGCGGGGCGAGCGAGGCGCCATGGGGCCGGAGACGCGGCCGCGGCGCGAAGGCGTCACGCGCGAGGCGGCGTGGGCGAGCCCGCTGGACGCCCGCGAGGTCCTTCTGGAGCTGCGCGCCCCCGATCCCGGGCGGCCCGGTCTGCTCGAATTCCGCCTGGCCAACCTCTCCGATCGTTCCCTTCGCCTGCCCCTGCTCGACCCCGACCGGTACCTGTTTTCGCTGAAGATCCGCTCCGGTCCCGGCCATCGGGAAGGGGTGGCCAACCTCGCCCGTTTCCGCGTCTTCCCCGAGGGGTCCGGTCCGATTCCCATCCACCCCGGGCCGGCCCTCCTCTTGCCCGGCCGGTCCGTCTCGGCCTTCTTCGACGTATCCGACCTGCTCTCCGCGCCGGGAGACTACGAGCTGAGGGGGGTGTACCAGGCGGTGCGGAACGGCTTCCCGGGCGCCTGGGTGGGGCAGGCCGTTTCCCGGGAGCGAACGATTTCACATTGAGGCGTCCGATGGATCTGAACGAACTGCTGGCACGCACCGCGTCGTTCCGGGGGGCCGTCCGCCGACTGTTCCTCCTCGAGGGAACGGGCAGGATCCTCCTCGTCCTGGCGGGACTCACGGCCTTCCTGTTCCTCGCCGACTACTTTTTGATCCTGCCGGGGACGGTGCGCTCGGTGCTGTTCGTGCTGGCGATTCTCGCGGCGGGCCTTTCCTTCGTGCGGTGGATCGCCCGTCCCCTCACCGTCCCCATCACCGACGACGACGCCGTGCTTTCGGTGGAGAGGGCCCACCCCGAGCTGAAGGAATCGTTGATCTCGGCGCTGCAATTCAGCCGGTACGACGAGGCGGAGAGCCGGCGGATCATGTCCCCGGCGATGGTCCGCGCAACCGTGAAGAGCGCGCTGGCCGCGGCCGCTCCGCTCTCCTTCCGGGCCCATCTGGCGCCGCGCGGGCCCTTGAAGACGTTCCTTCTGGGCGCGGCCGCGACGGCGGTCCTGGTGGTCCTCTCGGCCCGCTTCCCCGACACGTCCGCCATCTTCTTCAACCGCGTCTACGGCGGTTCGGTGCCCTGGCCGGCGCGCACGCACCTCACGCTGATCTCCCCCGACGCCGAGCGCATCCGGGTGGCCGCCGGCGAAGAGCTCCGGGTGAAGGTCAAGGTCCGCGGCCTCGTCCCCTCGCGCGTCTGGGTCCTGTACGACTTCCCGGAAACGGGCGAGAGCGGGGAGGCCCGGATGACGGAGACGAAGGAGGAAGGCGTCTTCCAGTTCTTCTTTCCGCCCCTGGTCACACCGCTGGCGTGCGAGATCGAGGCGGGGGACGCGACGCCCGTCTCCTTCTCCGTGGACGTGCTCCAGCCCCCCCGCGTGTCCGGCATCGACCTCTGGATCACCCCCCCGGAGTACACCAAGGCCCCCCCCACGCCGAAAGACACGCCCCAGCGGGACGGAAACATCAAGGCGCCCGTCGGGTCCGAGGCGAGCCTCGTGGTCCACGCGTCCAAGGCCGTGGAACGGGCCTGGATCGTGTTCCATCCGGGCGAGCGCGTTCTCGAGATGCAGACGGTGGGCCCGCGGATGGTCCGCGCGGACTTCCAGGTCCTTCTCAACGAGCGCTACGACGTGAACATCGAGGGGAAGGAGGGCCTGAAAAACCGGACGCCGTCGCGGTTTTCCATCCGGGCCCTCAAGGACCGGCGCCCGCGGATCGCGGTCGAGAAGCCCGAGACGGGATCGCTCTGGATCACGCCCCAGGCGTCTCTTCCGTTCCGGTTCACCGTCCAGGACGACCACGGGGTGAAGGCCGTGAATCTCTCCACCGTGCGGGGCCACCGGGAATACGGGCCGAAGAAGCGGAGCCTCGAGCCGGTTTCCCCGCTCTCCGAGGCGGAGAAGCGCTGGGGTCCTCTGAAGGGGTCGTACGAGACCGTGCTGGATTTCGCTTCCCTCGAGGTTCCGGGGGAGGGGGGCGCGCGGAAGGTCCGGCAGGGCGATCTGGTGCTCGCCCTGGTGGAGGCGTTCGATTTCCGCCGGCCCAGGCCGAACCGCACGCCCTCGACGGAATACCGGCTCACCGTGGTCTCCCAGCTCCGCCTCGAGCAGCTGGTCGAGGAGAGGATGATCCAGATCAAGGAAACCCTCCGCCGGGCCCGGGACGGGCAGGAGAAGGTGAAATCCCAGGTGGAGACGCTCGAGGTCGTCCTGGACACCGAGGAGGTCTGGGACGACGCCGACCGGGAGAAGCTGCTGGCCTGCCAGACCGGCCAGCGGAGCGTGTCCCGCCGCCTGGGTTCCGCGGCCCGCGAATTCGCCCGGATCCTCTCCACCGTGGTGGTCAACAAGCTGGGCGATCCGGAATACCAGCGGAAGATCCAGGACATGGGGGCTCTTGCCGGGCTCCTGGCGGGCGAGCGGTGCGCCGACACGCTCGAAGCCCTGGAGTCCGCCCGCGCCTCGGTGACCAAGCCGGGCCAGAAAAAGGCCGTCGAGGAGGCGCTCCGCATCCAGGAGGACATCCTGAGGGCCGTGGAGGACCTCCTGGCGAGAATGGAAAAGTGGGAGGACTACAACGAGGTCATCAAGATCGTACGCGAGATCATCGACTTCCAGAAGTCGATCCTCGACGAGAGCCAGAACGTGGCCAAGGAAAAGGAAAAGGACGACTAGGAAGTGCGGATCGTCGAAATCCCGAATTCCGAATCCGAAATCGAACGGGGGCTATCATGAGAAGGTTCTTCCTGTCTGTGGGTGTCGCGGCGCTGGTGTTCGGCTCGCTCGGGCCGGTCGCTTCGGCCGGCGAGGCGAAGGAGAAGAAGTTCCAGACGCTTGCGGACCGCCAGGAGAAGGCGCGCAAGGAGCTGAACAAGCTTCTCCAGCGCATCCGGGACATCGCGGAGCGCCTGCGGGCCCGCGGGGACGCGTACCGGGCGGAGAAGCTCGACGAGGCGTTCAGCAAGATCCAGGAAGTGGGGCTTCTGGCCGACATGAGCAAGGTCGTGGAGACGCTCCAGCGGGCGCGTCTGTGGGAAGCCATCGACCAGCAGAAGGACGTCCTCGAGAAGCTGGACACGATCCTCGATTTGCTTCTCGATCGGAAGAGTTACGAGGAGCTGGAAAAGAACGCCAAGGAGCTCGACGAGGCCCAGCGCAGGCTGAAGGATCTGATCGACCGGGAAAACCGCCACATCGAGGAGCTGGAAGACATCCGGAAGGAGGGCCGGAAGGTCGTGCCGGAGGACGTCCGGGAGGCCGCCGAAGCGCTGGAGGATCTCCACCGGGAGCAGCGCGCCCTGATGCAGGAAACGGCGGGGGCGGACGTGGGCGACGACCTGAAGGCCGTCGACCGGGCGCTCGAGAACCTCGACGAGATCCAGCGAAAGCAGGAGGATCTTCTCGCGCGCGTGGGCGGCATCAAGTCCCTCACGGTCGAGGAGGCGAAGATCCTCCGCAAGACCTTGAAGGAACTCGACGGCCTCGTGAAACGCCAGCAACGCGCCGCGACCGCCGCCGCCCGGGAGGGGAAGACGCCCGAGATCGACGCGCTCGCCGAGACCCTCGATCAGGTCCGCGCTTCCCAGGCGCAGGCCGCCGAGGACACCCGTCGCGACGCCGCGGTGACGGGGAAGCAGGGGCTCGAGAAGGCCCGCCGCGCGCTTCTCGCCCTGTTGAAAAAGCAGCAGGATCTGAGGGACCTCACGTCCGCCGCGAGCACGCTCGACGCGATCCGCAAGGACCAGGCGTCGCTGGCGGAGAGGGTGGGGAAGGACCCGGCCTGGGCGAAGGAGCAGGCCGGCGCGCAGGGGAAGGCCGCCAAGGAGGCGAAACGCCTGTCGCAGAACCTGCTGAGGGCCATGGACCAGGACCTGGACGAGGACGCGAAGGAAGCCCTTCGCGACGCCTCGGAGGCCGCCGCGAAGGCCTCGGAAGAGCTGCGGAAGGCGGGAGAAGCGGCGGGGAAGGGCCGGCCCGAGGCCGCCGTGATGTCGCGCAAGGCGCTCGCCTCGCTGGAGGAAGCCTCGAGGGCCTTGACCCCGTTGCTGGGGGCCTCCTGGAAAACGCTGCGCCGCAGCCAGGAGGACCTGGCCCGGAAGACCGGGGATCTCGCGGGGGCGGTCGAAAAACCTCGCGGGGAGGAAGACTCGACCCGGCCCGAGGCGCTCCAGAACCGGAAGCAAGCCGCCGACGCCCTGCGGGAAGCCGCAAGGAAGATGTCGGATGCCGCCGGCGAGATCGGAAACCAGAAGGGGGACGAGGCCAAGGGAAGGCAAAGCGAGGCGTTGGCCAGGATGCGGGAAGCGGACACGCTGATCGAAAACGTCCTGGGCGGATCGACGGGAAGCACCGCCGAACTCGCGAGGCAGCAGGAGAGTCTGGGCAGCCGGGCCCGGGGTCTTTCCGCGCGGGCGAAACGGGCCGCGCCCGCCCGCCCGGGCGGGGAGAAGGGCCACGTGGGGGCCGCGCTGAAAAGGGCCTCCGAGAAGGCGAAGGAGGCGTCGCGGCACCAGGAGAGCGCCGCGACGCGCCTGGCGCAGAAGGACCACGCGGACGCCGCCCGGAAGCAGTCCAGAGCCGGCAAGGCGCTCGCGGAAGCGGCCCGGGCGCTTTCCGAGGCGCGGGAAGCGGCGGGGGGGGAGAAGGGGCGGCGGGATCTGGAGGCGGAGGAGAAGAAGGCTTCGGAACAGGCCGCGGCGCTGAACCGGGAGGTGTCCAAGGTCGCCGAAACGCTCTCGAAACGAAAGGCGGGGGAGCGGCGGGACAAGGTTTCCGGCATCGCCCGGTCCCTGGCGCAGGCCGGCCAGAACGCCGACGCCGCCCGTCAGGCGTCCCGCCAGGGTCGAAAGGCCGAGACGTCCGCGCGGGCGGAGGCGGCCCTGAAGGATCTCGAGAAGGCGCGGGAGGCGCTGAAGCGTTTCCTGGACAAGGCCCGGCCGCCGACGGGGACGGAAGCGCGGGAGCAGGCGGAGGTCGAGATCTCGACGCGGGACGTGGCGGAACGGATCCGTTCCCTGGGGGAGAGGAACCCGTCGTTTCCGGGGTCGTCGCAAGCGCGCGAGGCGTCCCGGAGCGCGGGGGAAGCGGCCCGGGAGATGGACGAGGCGAAACGCCAGCTGGAGGGCGACAACCCGCGGGAGGCGGAGGAGAACCAGAAGCGCGCCCTCCAGCGTCTGGCGGAGGCCAGGGAGAAGACGAAAGCCCTTCGCCGGGCGCTCCTGGACAAGAGCGAACCCCGGCGCGAGGAGATCCTGAAGAAGCAGAGGCGACTCGTGAAAAAGGCCGAGGACGCGCGCCGGAAGATGGAGGCGCTGGCCAGGAAGCCCTCTTCCTCGGGGGGGGGGAAGTCTGCCGCGAAGGCGGGGAAATCGACGGGAAGCGCCGGCAAGAGCATGAAGAAAGCGGCGGAGAACCTCGTCAAGCGGAACTTCCCGGAGACGAAGAAGCAGCAGCAGGCGGCTCTCCAGGCGCTGGAAAAGGCGCGTCGGGAGGTGAAGAAGCTGGAGGACGAGGCCATCCAAAAGGCCCTCGAGCGGCGAATCAACGCGCTGGTACGCGAGCAGGAGGGGACGGAGGAGAAAACGGAGCTGACCCAGGAGCAGTTGAAGAAGTTGCAGAAGCTCATCGAGGCCCGGCAGGCGGAACAGGCGGCGCGGGCCATGAACCAGGCGAAGCACAAGGTGAGCAAGATGGAACTGGTCCCGGGCCAGGAAAAGATGGAGGAGGCGAGGGACTACCTGCAGAAGGCGGAAAAGGGCGTCCAGGAGCAGAAGCGACGGTACCACCAGCTGGCCCAGGAACAGCTTCTTTTCCAGATCAAGACCAAGCTCAAGGAGATCCTGGAAGAGGAGAGGAAGATCGTGGGGCTGGTGGAAGAGATGGGCGCGCGGAAGGCCGCGGGACGGAGGCTGTTGCGCGGGCATGTCCGCCAGCTCCTCACGGCCGCGGACACCCAGGAGGATCTTGCCGTGCGGATGGAGGCGATCCGGAAGAAGATCGAAGAGGAGGCCATGATCTTCACCTGGGTGGTCCAGAGCATCACCGAGGACATGCGGACCCTCAGCGGCGTCCTGCGGGAAAGGCCCCCCCGCGTGGGCCCCTTCACCGAGGGGCTGGGGCGGGAAGTGATCTCCCGTTTGAAGGAGCTCCTGGACGCCTTCAAGCTGGAACTGAAGAGGCGGCAGGGTCAGAAGAAGAAGGGCGGGCAGAAGCCGCAGGGCGGGGGACGCCCTCCCCTGGTCCCGCCGCTGGCGGAGCTCCAGATGCTGCGGATGCTCCAGACGCAGATCCGGGACAACACGTCGACGCTGCAGAAGACCCTGGAGGAGGGCAAGGAACTGACGGACATCCAGAAGATGCTGCTGGAAAGGCTCGTCCACCGGCAGGGGAACGTCTCGGAAGTGATGCGGCGGTTCATCCGGAACCTGAACCGCCATCAGAAGGAGGGGAGCCGGAGGTAAGTCGTCATGGGTCAATGGTCACTGGTCATTGGTATGAGGAGGTCGCCATGAGAACGCTGATCGTTTCGACGGGTCTGCTGCTCCTGGCCAGCCTGTCGGCACAGGCCGGCGAGGGCGAAGGGCAGAACCCCATGGGCAAGCTCGAATCCATTCTCAAAAAGATGGATCTCGTGGAAAAGTTGCTGGCCAAATCCCAGATCCGCGAAGGCGAGAAGACCCAGGCCGAGATCATCGAGGAACTCAAGGAAGAGGTGGAGAAGGGGAAGTTGAAGGAGGACGAGGTCCTCGACGACGTCGCCAGGCAGCTCGACGTGATCGTGAAGAAGATGAAGGACATCGATCAGGATTTCGTGAAGCTCATCCAGAGCGTCAAGCTCTCCCAGTCCAAGTCCGGGGGCGGCATGGACCTCAAGAACAACACGTCCAAGCCCTCGGAGAAGGAGCAGGCCGAGAAACGGAAGGAAGAGAAGGAGCGGGAGCTCAAAAAACTCCGGGAGAAGAACCAGCAGAAGAAGAAGAACGGGTCGAAGAAGGAGGACGGGAGCAAGGGCAAGGACCCCGCCCGGCAGGCCAACAACAGCCGGGAGAAAGCCCCCGAGGGATCCAGCGGGCCCCGCGCCGAGGGCGGGGATTCATGGGGCAATCTCCCCCTCAAGGAGTACCGGGAAGCCCTGGCGTCCGGACGCGTGAAGTTCCCCGAGAAGTACAAGGCCCTCATCGAGAAGTACCTGGAGATGCTGGCGAAAAAGGCCTCGGAAAGCAGCGACTGAGAGGCTGGGAAAAACTCCCTGCTCTGAGCCCTTCCCGCCTACTTCTTCTCGTAGGACTTCAGGATCAGCTGGTAGAGCTCTTCCAGCCTCGACTCCAGCGCCGTCAGGCGCTCGTCCATCTCGGCGTCCCCCGCCCCGGGGGAAGCCGGCTCCGCGTCCGGTGCCGGTGCCGTCTCCACCGCAGCCTCGAGGGCTGCAACGCGTTTCGCCGGGCGAGGGGCGGGCGGGATGTCCCTGCCCGCCTCGATCGGCTTCATGGGCGCCGGCCGGACCTCCGCGGCCCGGACCTGTCCACGCTTCGGGTGAAGCCGGACGTCGTAGGAACGCAACCAGTCGTCCCGGATCGGCTCGGGTCCGGGCACGTCCTCTCCGGCGTGATAGACCACGCGCCCGATGGAGGCCGGCTTCGGATCCGGATCCTCGAACCAGGGCAGGGGTTTTTCGTCGATGTCCCAGGCGAAACATCCCGCCAGAAGCGGAACGAGAGCGAGGACCGCCAGGCGTTTCATCATGGACCTCCAGCATCAGGAAGGGGAGGGCTTTTCCCGCATGCATTATACAAAACGGCGGACCCGGGCGAAAGGTTTCCCGAATCCGGGCCCTGCGCGCTGTCAGCACGGCATGGTCCTCTCTTCCGTTTCGTCGTTGAGTGGGTGGGAAGCTACGTGGTTGGGTGGTTGGGTGGTCGGGTCGGTACGAGGTTGCCGCCGCTACAATCTGTTCCGAAAATTCGGGAAAGACCATGATCGGTGACCGTCTTGGAGGGCGAGGGTCCTCCCGAGCCCAAACCACGGCTCGCTCTACCGGTTCGCCGCCCGCGAGCCCTGCCGGGAGGGAGCGCTCAAGAGCCCCGCTTCCCGGAAGCTGTAGTACCCCTCGCGGCTGACGATGAGATGGTCGTGGACGCGGAGATCCACGGCCTCGGCGGCGCGGACGATGCGCGTGGTCAGGGAAACGTCCTGGGGGGAGGGGGAGAGATGCCCGCTGGGATGATTGTGCACCAGGATCAGGGCCACGGCGTTCCGCGCCAGGGCCCGCTCGATGACCTTGCGCGGGTAGACCACCGCCTGGTCGACGGTCCCCGTCTGGAGGACCTCGGAAGCCAGCGCCCGGTTCTGGGCGTCGAGGAACAGCACCTGGAACCGTTCCTCCCGGCCGGCGCCGATGGTGAGGCGAAGGTAGTCCGCCACCGATTCCGGCGTTCCCAGCACGGAAGCCCCCGCCGCCTTCTCGGCGAGGCAATGGCCGAGAAGATCGCCCAGAAACCGGAGGAAGAGGCTGGTCCGCTCGCCCACGCCGTCGATCTCGCGAAGATCCTCGTCCCGCGCGCGAAGGACGTCATGCACGGTCCCGAACCGCGCCAGCAAAGCCTTGGCGAGAGGCTTGACGTCCCGCCGGCAGACAGCCCAGGTGAGGGCCATCTCGAGGACCTCGTAGGGGAGGAAGGCCTCGAGCCCTCCCTGCTCGTACCGCGCGCGCAGTCTTGCGCGGTGTCCCCGGCGGTCCTCGCTGGGATCCGGCTTCCCCGTCACGCTCCACGCCCTCCCCAAAGCGGAAAACAGCGGGCCCCGGCGAAACCGGAGCCCGGAACACGCAAAGTCCGGGGCGTTCGCCGAAGACCGCCCCGGACGGAACAGGCCACAGAACCGCAACTCGCGAACAAAACAGGAACCACCTGGGCCGCGAAGCGGCACCGACATTCTCCGGCGACAAGGGGAGTTCGGGAGCGACCTCGTGTATACCCTCCCGCCGGGAAGGTGTCAAGGGTGAATCGAGCCGAGCCATTCGCGCTGTCGGCAAGTCGTGCGCCTCCCTTTCTTTCCGTAGCCCGTCTCCATGGCAATCCCCCGCTGCAAACACCTCGGTGCAGCGCTTGCACGGACCGCCGGCTGTCCGCAGCACCTCGTCCCGCATGGCTGCGCCACTCCACTTCGTTCCGTGGCTCACTACGAACGTCAGCCCGCACCCCGAAAAACAGCCACAGCCCTGCAATCTGCAATCTGCCCTCGGCGACAGCGCGATAGACGTTGCACGCCCCCGGCTCCTCGTATACCGTAGGGGACATGAGGATCCTCTTCGTCCATCCCCGCTGGGAACGTTTCCTGGAGGCGAGGCCCGAGCTCGCCGACCTTCCCTATGCGCGCCGTCTGGACAGCTTCCGCGTCTCGCCCCTGAGCATTCCGACCGTGGCCGCGCTCACCCCCGCGGGCATCGACGTGGACCTTCTGGACGATTTCCAGGAATCCATCGAACCGGCGGACCCTCCCGACCTCGTGGCCATCAGCGCGTTCACACCGGCCGCCACCCGCGCCTTCGAGATCGCCGACACCTTCCGCGCGCGCGGCGTGCCCGTGGTCCTGGGGGGCCTGCACCCGACCGTCCTGCCCGAAGAAGCGAGGGAACACGCCGACGCCGTCGTCGCGGGCGAAGCCGAGGGCGTCTGGCCGGACGTGGTGGAGGACGTCCGGCAAGGACGCTTGCAACCCCTCTACCGGAGAAAGAAACCGGCTCCCCTGCACGGGCTTCCCAGCCCGCGCCGCGACCTGTTCCGCGAGAAGGGCCTGACCGCCATCTCCGTGGTCCAGTCCGGTCGCGGTTGCCCCCGGCGATGCCCCACCTGCGTGATTCCCCAAACCGCCGGTCCCCTCCGGACCCGGCCCGTCGAGGAGGTCGTCGAGGAGATCCAAGGACTGGACGAGCCCAGCTTCTATCTCTCGGAGGAAAGCCTCCTCTTCCCCGACGAGGCGAACCGCCGCTTCGCGATCGAACTCTTCGAGGGCATCCAGGACCTCGGAAAGACCTTCTTCATCGCCTCGTACCCCTTTCTCCTCGAGCACATCGACGGCGAGATCCTCTCCCGGCTGGCCCGGGCCGGGAACCGGCAGTTCTACATTGTCTTCGGGGTGGACGACGCCGGTCCCGACGCGTTGTGGGGGCGCGTCGACCCCGTACGCAAGGAGATCGAACGTCTCGGCGAGGCGGGCATCTCCGTCATGGGCTCCTTCGCCCTGGGCGGGGACCGGGACGGCCCCGATTGCTTCGAGAAGGTCTGGAAACTCGCGCGGGATCTCGAGATCAACCTAGCCGAGTTCTTCCTCCTCACGCCCTATCCCGGCACGCCGCTGTTTCGGAAGATGGAGAAACAGGGGCGGATCCTCACCCGCGAGTGGAAGCGCTACAACGGGGCGCACGCCGTCTTCCAGCCGCGGAAGATGTCCCCCGAAGAACTCGAGGAGGGATTCGTGGACCTGTGGCGGGCTTTCTACGGGGACATGAACGGCTACGACAGCACGCTGCGCTTCGCCCGGGGATTCGGCACGGAATTGATCCGGCGCCAGAACCGGGATCCGGAGCCTGCAGACGAGGCGTGAATATGGCCTCACCAGCGATGGGGGACTCTCTGTGGGACGCGTGAGGGGGAATCGCGGTAAGTTACTTCACCCCTGAGGCTGTTTTTTCGGTCTTTCCTTTCTTCTCGCCCGAGGAGGAGGGTCCACCGGAGCCGGACGGCTTCGAGCTCGATTCCTTGTCCGCCTTGGCCTTCTTCTGGTAGTCCTTGCTCCGGTAGTCGGTCGCGTAGAACCCGGCCCCCTTGAAGATCACGCCGGCGCCGCACCCGATCAGCCGCCGCAGGGCCTTCCTCTTGCAAGAAGGACACGTTTTCAGGGGCTCGGCCTTGATGCTCTGGAACGCCTCGAAGGTGTGCCCGCAATGCTCGCATTCGTAGTCGTAGGTGGGCATGTCTCGTACCTCATTGAAGATCCCAGTCTTTATATGCAATTCAAGTGCCGAAGTCGAGCTTTCCTCGCTTCCTTCTCCATGTCGGGCTTTCCACCGCTTCTTCACGGAGTTCCACAGGATTTCCCCTGGAAAATTGACAATTTTTCCACATTTTTTCCACATTCTCCTCCCCCCAGGAGAGAAGACGCACGAATTCGCACCTCCGGTTTCCCTTCGAGAACTGCAGATTTGGCACTTGACCGCCAATATGACAGCTGATCCTGCAACGAGAAAGTCGGCGTTGTAGAACCAGAGAACCCTGTTCTCCACGAGTTTTCCACCCCTTGTCCCGCCAGGCTTGCTTTTCGGCGTCTTCAACAGATTTCCCCGTTCCCGGCGTCGAACGTCAGCGTTCACGGGCACGGGCAGATGATTTCTTGCTTCTTTCCTGCGAAATATCATTGGCAAAGCATGGTATTCTTTGTCTTTCTAACAGAGAGATCAGGGTCGAAGGGAACGGATAGAGGACAAGCCAGGAGGCGCCATGTTCGACGACCGATTCATGATGCTGTTCGACGAGTTCGTGAGCTGGCCGCTCCGCCTCGGCAAGGAAGGCCCTTTCGTGGAGACGATCCTCGAAGAAGCCGGCGCCCGGAAGGTGGTGGACGCGGGCGCGGGCTCGGGGCGGCATGCCGTCTACCTCGCCCGGAAAGGCTACAACGTCTTCGCGACCGACATCGCTTCCTGCATGGTGGACGAGACGAGACGCCACGCCGAGGACCAGGGCGCGGACCTCGAGGTCCTGCACTGCTCCTTCGAGGCGATTCCCGAACATGTCACGGCCCCCCAGGACGCCGTCATCTGCCTGGGCAACTCGCTCTGCATGCTTCCCGACGCCCCGTCCGTCTCCCGCGCCCTGGAGGGATTCTTCAAGATCCTGAGGCCGGGGGGGGTCCTCCTCCTCCACGCGCTGAACTACCGGGGCCTTCGCGCCCGGGACAAGCGGGTGTCCCGGCCCACGGTGCTGGAAGACGGAGGGCTGCTCGTGAAGTTCTTCGACCTGGAGCCGGAAGCGACGCGCGTGAACTTCATCCGGCTCATGCCGCGCGACGCCGGGACGTGGAAGTCCGAGCACAACTGGGCCCCCCTGCTCCCCCTTTCCCGCGAGGACTTCGAGGCGATGCTCGGCAAGGCCGGCTTCGGCGGCTTCCAGGCCTTCGGCGCGGCCGACGGGCGCGCGTACGAACCCGACGCCTCCTACGACCTCTTCCTGAAAGCCGTCCGCCGAACCTGATCAACCTGAAGGAATGGGGTCAGTCCTTCGTTTTTAGTCCTTCGTTGCGAGAGGAAACCCGTCCTCGCGAAGAGAACAAGGACAAAAAACGAAGGACTGACCCCTTCCCTCGCGTTTTCAGCGAATCTCATACACCACCCAATCTCCGAGCTCGCTAGCGGTTCCCTCGCTTCTTCCGCCTCTGCGCCCGGGGCAGGAGTCGGCCGCGGACCAGCGCGCCGTCGCCGATCTCCGCGGCGGCCTCGTCCATGACCCGGTCGATCCTCTCGCCCACCTTCTCTCCGGATTCCTCGAAGAGCCCGCGCTGGACCACCACCTTCTCCGTGAGGCCGGACAGGCCGACGCCCAGCAGGCGGAAGGCGTCGCCCGGCCGCATGAGTTTCTCGAGCAGTCCGGCGGAGGCCCGGTAGAGCGTTTCGGTCGACCGGGTGGGTCTTTCGAGAGTCTGGTTGCGCGTCACGGTCCTGAAATCGGGATACCGCGCGCGGAGGGTGACGGTCTTTCCCGCGAGGCCCTTGGCGCGTGCGCGTGCGGCCACGCGCTCGGAGAGGGCGAGCAGCGCCTCCTCGAGATCGGCCCATCGCCGGAGATCGTCCGGGAAGGTGGACTGGGCGCTGACGCTTTTCCGGCCGCCTTCCCGCGGCTCCTCCACGTCCCGCTCGTCCACGCCCCGGCAGAGCAGGAAGAGCTGCTCCCCCCACGTCCCGAACCGGCGGACGAGGACGCCCTTCTCCACCGCGCGCAGCTCCCGGACGCGCCGGACGCCCATCCGGGCGAGCGCCTCGTCGGCCTTGGGCCCCACGCCCCAGATCCGCGAGACGGGCAGGGGGGCGAGGAAGTCCTGTTCCTGCCCGGGCCGCACGACGACGAACCCATCGGGCTTTTCGAGATCGGACGCGATCTTGGCGACGGACTTGTTCGACGCGACGCCTACCGAGGCCGTGAGCCCGAGCCGGTCCCGGATCCGCGTCTTCACCTCGCGCGCCTTTTCCACCGCCTCGGAAAAGCCCCCGAATCCCGAGAGATCGAGGAAGGCCTCGTCCACCGAGACCGGCTGGACGCGCGGCGTGCTTTCACGGAACAGGGCGTGCACCCGTTTGGAAACCTCCTCGTAGCGGTTCATGCGGACGGGCAGGAAGACCGCCGGCGGGCAGAGGCGGCGCGCCACGGCCGCCGGCATGGCCGAGCGGACGCCGAAGGCCCGGGCCTCGTAGGACGCCGAGCAGACCACGCCCCGCGCGCCGTCCGGTGATCCGCCCACGACGAGGGGCTTTCCCGCGAGACGGGGGTCGTCCAGCACTTCCACGGCCACGTAGAAGGCGTCCATGTCCACGTGGGCCACGGCACGCGATTCCTTCCTCCCGTCATGCTGCGTATCGGACGTCACGTCGCGCGGTGCTCGACACAGAGGGGGGAAAGTCCAAGGTCCAAGGTGCAATAATCCTTCGACTTGCGGCTTGCGACTTGGAGACCGGGCGTGGAGGCGTGGTGCTTCGTTTCGCCGCGATCGGGACCTACTTGACCGGTTCGATGACCGGATAGGAGTACTGGACCCGTACGTAGCCCAGGCCCCCGCAGGTGGGGCAGGTCCGCTTGCCGATCTTTCCGGTGCCCTGGCAGGTGGCGCACCGGCCGACGGCGAGCGTCTGCGACCCGGCCGGCTGGCAGGACACGCCCCCGCCGACGAGGAGCAGGCAGGCCAGGGGGGCGAGGAGCCACAGCCGCGAGGACCTCGTCCGCGTCTTTTTGGATCGTTCACGACGGCGCCGCTTGATCATCTCGAACCTCGTCCCGGCAAAAACCGCGTCCGGCGGTCTCCCGGACCGCGGGGACGACTTCTCTTGTAGCGTGATCCTGCGTTTCGGTCAAGAGCCCGGGTCGAGCCATTCGCGCTGTCACCGAAACCAGATTTCAGATTTCAGCGGCGGCAACCTCGTACCCACCCAACCACCCAATCACTTCGTTTCGTGCCTGACGACGAGGTCAATGCCCTCCTGCGCGGTGACCTCGTCGTGAGCCACGTAGCGCGAGCGGAAGCAGGGATTTTTTCACAGCCTCTCAGTCGAGCCGCTCACCACAACCCTGAGCGAAGTCGATCCATTCGACGGGCTCAGGATCGACCGTGAGCCGGGTCGAACGGGCGAAGGGCGAAGTACGGTAAACACCCGGGTGCAGCGCTTGCACGGACCGCGGGCTTCCAGCCCGCAGCACTGAAACGCGTGCGGGGAGAGAAAGGCGAGAGAGGGGCTTCTGGTTCTGACCGGGGTGAAATTTCTCGAAAGGAAAAGAGGGCCATGACTTGCCTGCACCGCAAAATCCTATCGTCTTGTTCCTCGCCCGTGAAATCCGCGGCCGTTCCTTGTAGGCTGTGCGTCGAGGCGCCGGGGCGAACCCGCGCCGTAAGAGGTGGAGGCGGAGACATGCTGGATCTGAAATTCGTGGTGGACAACCCCGATCTCGTCAAGCGCAACTGCGAGAAACGCCGCGCCGCATGCGACGTGGACCGCATCCTCGAGCTCGCGAAGAGCCGCTCCGCGCTCATCACGGAGATCGAATCCCTCCGGCACGAGCAGAAGGCCCTCGGCAAGAAGGGCAAGGGGAAGCTCGCGCCCGAGGACCGGGAGATGCTGAAAAAGGAAGGAGGCCGCCTCAAGGCGAAGCAGTTGGAGCTCGGCGAGCGTCTGGAGGCGGTCGAGGCCGAGCTCGACGCCGCGATGCGGCTCGTGCCCAACCTGACCCATCCGGACGCGCCCGACGGAGAGGGCGAGGAGGAGAACCGAGAGATCAAGCGCAGCGTCGAGCCCTCCTGCTTCCTCTTTCCGCCGAAGGATCATCTCGAGATCGGCAAGGCCCTGGACCTGATCGATTTCGAGGCGGGGGCCAAGGTGGCCGGCCGGGCCTTCTATTTTCTCAAGGGCGAGGCCGTCCTTCTCGAACTCGCCCTCCTCCGCTACGCGCTCGATCTTCTGGTGCGGGAGGGGTTCCGGCCGGTCTCCACACCCGACCTCGCCCGCCACGAAATCCTCGACGGCATCGGTTTCGCGCCCCGCGGCCCGGAAACCCAGATCTACACGGTGGAGGGCACGGACCTCGGCCTCATCGCCACGGCCGAGATCACCCTCGGCGGCCTCATGGCGGGAAGCCTCCTCGCCGAGAAGGACCTGCCCATCCTCCTCGCCGGCGTCTCCCACTGCTTCCGCACCGAGGCCGGGGCCCACGGTCGCGCGTCCCGCGGACTCTACCGCGTCCACCAGTTCAGCAAGGTCGAGATGTTCGCCTACACCACCCCTGAGGCATCCGAGGCCATGCTGGAGAGGTTCCTGGGCATCGAGGAGCGCATCTTCTCCGATCTCGAGGTGCCCTACCGCGTCGTCGACACCTGCACCGGCGAGCTGGGCGGGCCCGCCTTCCGGAAATTCGATCTGGAGGCCTGGATGCCCCGACGCAAGGACCACGGATCCTGGGGCGAGGTGACCAGCACCTCGAACTGCACGGACTACCAGGCACGCCGGCTCAAGATCCGCTACCGCCCCGACGGCGAGAAGGGGACGAAGCTCGTCCACACGCTGAACGGCACGGCCGTGGCCGTGAGCCGGGCGCTGCTCGCCCTGCTCGAGAACCACCAGCAGGCCGACGGCTCCGTCCGCATCCCCGACGC
Organism: uncultured Planctomycetia bacterium; assembly: GCA_964508045.1. Classification (GTDB taxonomy): domain Bacteria; phylum Planctomycetota; class JAKEIC01; order JAKEIC01; family CAZDSO01; genus CAZDSO01. Next base: position 21,372 of record CAZDSO010000037.1, read on the forward strand.
GCTCGTCCCCTACACGGGCTTCGACCGCATTCCTGCGCCCAACGGGCAAACAACCGGATAAGGCAAGTCTATCGACCCTGATCGACATGATCCCGGTTCTGATGTACATGATTTCGATGGGGAGTCCATTCCTAGAAAGGCAAAATCATGTAGATCAGAAAATCATCATGTGAATCAGGCTCGAGAAAACACCGCAGCATCGGAAATGCTCTCGCGAAAACAACATTTCAAGGCGTAGGGGTCCAAATCCCCACCTCCCTCCATTTCCCCTGTCCCCGTCCGGTGCGGGGAATGGACGTTGCCCCCGCGCGGTCTGTATACTCTTCTTCCCATGGATCTCACCGACCAGGAACTGATGGAAGGGGTCCGGGAAGGCAACCTTCCCTCCCTGGAAGCGCTCTTCCAGCGATACGGCTCGAAGATCCTGGCCCTGTTCTTCTTCCTTTCCTGGGACCGCCGCCGGGCCGAAGACGCCCTCCAGGAACTCTTCCGCCTGTTCTGGTCCGCACGGACCACGAGGCCGCCGCTGGGCGTGGTGAAGTTGCGGCTCTTCCAGAACGCCGTCCGCCTCCGGGAAACCTTCTTCACCGGCGAAACGGACGTCGCCGACGTCGGCATCGACTGGACCCACCCCTTCTGGATCGGGTACATGGAGCCGCAGAAGGAGGAACCCGAAGAGGACGGGGAATGGGCCGAAAAGGTGAAGAAGGCCCTCGAGGACATCCCCGAAACGAGGCGCATCCCCCTGATCCTCCTCCGCTACGCGGGCCTGCGCCTCGAAAACGTTTCGACGATCCTCGCCCGCCCCGCCGGCGGGATCCGCCGGGAACTCCATGCATCGCTCGACGAGCTCGCAACGGCCCTGGTCGTCGATCCCAAAACGCCCCTGGCCCCCTGCCGGGAAGCCCCCCCCGATTTCCCCCTGCCCGGAGAACGCCTCGAACCCGGAAGCCACGCCGACACCTGCCCCGCCTGCCGCCGGCGTTTCGAGAGTCACAAGGACGTGTGGGAAATCCTCACCGACCTCGCTTCCCCCTCCCCCCGGGAAGGCCTCTGGCCCGAGCTCAAAAAGACCCTCGCTTCCTCCGTCAAGTCCCGGAACGCCTACCCCACCGGAAGACTGCCGCGCCCCGTTCCCGAGGAAACGATCCAGACGGAAAAATCCTCGCGCTTCTGGTTGCGCCTCACCGCCGTCGCCTCCGTGCTGCTCGCCCTCATCGCCCTCTACCTCATCCTCAATCCGCCGGGAAACGGCCGCCCCGGAAGAACCCGCGAACACGGCACGGAACCCCCCGGAGCATCCGCCACGTATACCGAGGCCGAACCCCGCGTGCCCCGTCCCGCTCCCCGCCCCTTCCTTCTCGCCGGCGGCGCCTCCGGGGACCTCGGGCCGAACCTGACGCTCGAGACCCGCGGCTCCGGCTCCTTCCGGTACGCCGTCTTCCGCGTCCTGGACGCCGCCCAGCTCCTTCGCGAGGTGCCGGACCCGCGCCGGCCGACGCTTCTGTCCGACGAACTCCTCGAGGAAATGCGGCGCGCCCGGCGCGGAAACGACGGGCCCTTTCTCCGGCTCGTGGAGGAAACCGACGTCTTCCTCCCCCCCTCCCCCGCGGATACACCCAGACACCGAACCCTCCCCCTCGGCACCCGCGAACCCGGCCTCTACCTGGCCCAGGCGAAAAAGGAAGACTTCATCGCCCACGCCGTGAAAGCCCTCGGTGAGATCTCGATCGTCCACCGCCGCACGCGCACGACCCTTCTCGCCAGGATCACCGGACCGCCGGACGTCCCGAACCGAAACATCACCGCCTCCGCGTTCGTCGGAGGACGGCGGCACCGCCCCGTCGAAACGACCCCGGGGCTCTCGGTCTTCCGGCATCTCCCCGAGAACGAGCCCGTGATCCTTCTCGCCCGCGCCGGAAAGGCGATCGCCCTCTCCGTCGCCGATCCCCCGCGCCAGCCCGCCCCGCCCCCGCCCTGGATGGTCCTCGACGCGCCGCGCTATGCCCCCGGCGAGACGCTCACCGCCGCAGGGTACTGGCCCCCGGACGAGAAGACGATCCGGACGCGCGTCGGCGCCGGGGGGCGGGCCTTCCGCTCGACGATTCCCCTTCGCCCCGCCGGCCTCGTCCTCTGGGACCTCCGTCTACCGGACGACCTGCGCGGCGAACGCCTCGACGTGGCCTTCGAGGGGACCGGCGCTTCCCTCCGCCTCCAGGCCGCGCTCGGCAAGGCGCGACGGGGCGTCCTTCCCGAAGCGCGACCCGAGGCCGGGACCCTCGAGCCGGGCGAGAAGCCCGTCTTCCTCCTGGCCTCCGCCCCCGGCGCCTTCCCCGCCTGCGCCTTCGCTTCCCTCGCGCACCGGATCGTCTTCCTCCCGGAAAACGGCGGGAAGGAGGTCCTCTCGTCGGGGACCTTCGAGCTGGACGCGGAGGGGAAGGCCCGTCTCGCGGGGGAAAGGGTCTTCGAGCCGGGACGCGTCTTCCTCGAGATCGGCGTCGACGAGGACGCCCTGGCCTCCGTCTCCGGGATCCGCGTCGTGCCTCCCCGCTGGACGGCGACCCTGGAGGGAACGGAGGGATTCGCCGCGACGGGGCAGACCTTCCGCGCCGTCTTGACCCTCACCCGCGCCCGGGGAGACCCGGTGGAAGGCGCTTCCGTGAGAACCTTCGTCGAAGGCGTCCCCTTCGCCGCCCACGCCGGCGACGCCGTGCGGACGGACGCGCAGGGGACGGCGGCCGTGGAGATCCTCTTCACGGGAAGGGGAACGGCGAAGATCACGGCGGACGTCTTCGAGGACGGCGTGCGGAAGGGCGGAGACGTCCTGCGCGTCCCCGTCTCGGACGGAACCCCCTTCCCCGAAGGCGGCCCCGTCCTCCGCGCTCGCCGGCAGGGAAAGGCGAAGCGGATCCTCGTCCGCGGGTTCGGCGATCCCGTTCTCGTGAGCGCCCTCTTTCCGGGCGAGAGCGAGCTGCGATCCCTTCCCCTGGACGGCGAGATCGCCCGCCTCCCCTCAGCAGCGCGCTGGATCTTCGCCGACGGCACCGCCGACGGGAAGCCCGTCTCCGCGAGCCTGCCGCTTGCCGGCTCCGGGCCGGGCCCGGCCTCCCGCATCCGCATCCCTCCCTCCCCCTGGACGGCGGGCGCTTCCCTGGAAGCGGCGCTCGCGCCCGGCGCGGCGGAGGAAGACGGGACCGACGTCCTCCTGCTCGGGACCGCGGGACCGGCAACGGGGATCCCCACGCCTCCCACGCTCCCCGCCGGACCGGCGGTCTCCTCCGGGGCGAGCGCGGGCTTTCGATCCAAAGGCATCCCGTTTGCCGCGCCCGGCCCCTACCGCCGCGCGGATGGAAAGACCCCGCGGCCGGGCGCCGAGCTCGAGGCCCTGAAGGAAGCGATGGCGGCCGTCGGCGTCCAGGAGCACGAGGCGCAACGCTACCTGTCGCTCGATCCCGCCGCCGCGATGGCCGAGATCGGCGGACGGCTGGAACGGAAGACGCCTCTCCCGCCCTTGACCTCCCCGCCGGCGCCGGTGCCTCCCGGCGCGCGGGAGGGAGGCGAACGCGCCGGGGTTCCGCGCCCGGCCTTCTCCCTCCTGGCGGGCCTCGAGGCGGGGGCGACGGAACGAGGTCGCGTATCGTTCCGGTGCTGGGATCGGCCCGGGACCTACGCCCTCCATCTGCTGGCGGCCTCGCGGGGCCGGTGGGACCGGAGGGACATGACGGTGGAGGTGAAGGAGGCCACGGGGATCCATCTGTCCGTTCCTCCCCTCCGCCGGAAAGGCGACGAGCCGGTCCTCCGCGTCCGCCTCCACAACGGGGAGGCCAAGGTCCTGGCGGGAGACCTCCGTCTCCGGCCCCGGGGAGACGAACCCCCCGGCGACGAGCCGGTACGGCTTTCCGCCGGGGAAACGGCCGTGAAGATCCTCCCCCTGCCGGCGGGAAGCGACGGGGGACGGGTGCGCGTCCGCTTCGAGGGGGACGGACCGGCTCTCGAGGCCGAGGCCGCCGTCCCGCCCGAGATCGAGACGCCGGCGCGGACGTGGGAAACCGGAGGCGTGTTCGAGAAAAAAACGGTGGCGACGATCGCCTTTCCCCCCGGGGCCCGCGAAGGCGCGGAATCGCTGGAGCTCGCCTTCGCCCGGGGGCCCCGCGACCTCGTCCTCCAGGGACTGCAACGCCTTTTCGAGATGCCCGTGCCGGATGCGCTGTCCGAAGCGGGAAAGGTCCTCGCCTTCGCCTCGGCGTGGAACGCCTTTTCCTCGGGGGAGGAACGGCCCCCGGCGGAGCTGGCTTCCCTCACGCCCTTCGCGCGCCAGGCCGCCTCGAGGCTGGAAACGTACCGCACGCCCCGCGGGGGCTTTTCCCGGGAACCCGGGGGACCGCTCGACCTTCTCGCCACGGGCGTCGTTTCCAGGGCGCTCGCCGACGCGAGGACCCGCCTTCCCGACAAGACCTGGCCCTCTCCCGCCCCCCCGGCCCTGCTCGCGTCCCTCCTCGAACGCCCCCTGATCGGCCCCGCCGAAACCGCCGCGCTCCGGCTCGGACTGGCCTCGTCGAAGCCGGACGCCGGACCGTACGCCCCCAAGGCCTTTCGGATCGAGAGGTTCGATCCCGTCTCGCTCGCCCGCATCGTCCTGGCGCTGAAGCGGCGAGGCAGGAAGGAGGCCTCCGGCATCTACGCGGACCAGCTCGCCCGCTTGATCGTCCTCCGGCGCGACACCGTCCTGTTCTACCGCCTGCCCGGCCGGGGGAAGCCGGGTTCCGATCCCGTCGTCGCAACGGCGCTCGCCCTCCAGGCGCTGGCCCCCTTCGAGGAAGAAGCCCCCCTCCCCCGGGCCCTCGTCCGCTTTCTCGTGGAACGGAGGGCCGGAAACGGCTGGGGTTCGCCTTACCGGTCGGGGCTGGTCTGTGCGGGGCTCGCCGAGGTTTTCGGGACGAGGCCCGGGCCCGTTCCCTTGACGGCCGAGTTCAATGCGCGGTTCTCCGCCGCGGCGCAGTGGTCGGCCTCGGGATACACCACGTCCCTTCCCCCGGAATCCCTCTTTTCCGGGAAGAACATCCTCGCCATGGATTGCGAAGCGCCCGGTCGCCTCGCCTGGTCGATGCGCCTTCGCGCGAGGGTGAGGGGGGACGGGGAAGCGGGGGGGGACTTCCCGGTGTCGCTCGCGTTGACCCCGTACCGGAAAAGCGCCGATGGCTGGAGGGAAGCGCCGGGCACATCGCTTCGCCGCGGCACGCCCGTCCGCCTCTCGGTCACGGCGGATCTTCCCGGCGCCATGCGCGACGTTCTCGTGTCGATCCCCCTGCCGGCGTGCCTTCGCGTCTTTCCACGCGGTCGTCCCGCGTCCCTGGCGGAAGGGGTGAGGCGGGACGGCATGATCGAGATCGACGGGAAGCGGGTCCTCTGGTTCTTCCCCCATCTTCCCGGCGGGCCCACGCGGTTGCGCCTCTTCGGCGTGACGGCATGGGAAGGGGACTACGTCATGCCTCCCGCGTTCGTGCGGGGCCTGGTCGCGCAGAAAGCCGGGTATTCCCGTGCCCTTCGGGTTTCCATCCGGTGAGGGCGGCGCGTCCGAAAACGTAAAAGAGTCTTTACATCCTCCCGGCGCTTTCCTTGGGTTTTCTCGAGGCGTCTACGCAACCTCTTCCATGAAGGCCTGTTGTGGAATTCTTTTTTCAGGCACATCTTTTGCGAACAAATCGGGGGTCGGGATGAATGGGAGAGACGACGAGGCAGAACAGGAAGGGGGAGAACGGATGATCGAGTTGACGGTCCAGGACGAGGATCGGAAGTGGTCCTACCGGATCACGGAGCAGTCGAAGGTGACGATCGGTCGTGCGCCGACGAACGAGATCCAGATCAAGGAGGTTCGTTCCTCGCGGCTTCACTGCCAGATCGAGAAGACGGAGGCCGGGTACAAGCTCGTGGACCTGGAGAGCCGCAACGGGACGCGGGTGAACGGCGAGACGGTGAACACGCGGCTTCTGAAGCCTGGGGACCGGGTCCAGATCGGGGGGACGGAGATCCTGTTCGGGAAGGCGGCGTCGACGGCGGCGGCGGCGGCGCCGAGGGAGGAGGCGGAAGAATCGCCGCCGCTGCAGACGGTGCGGCTGGAAAAGCGCCCCTCGCATCGCGTGGCGCCACGCAGGCAGGCGCAGGTTCCGTGGAACCTGTTCGGTCTGGCGGGTCTTGTGCTGTTCGCGCTGATCGTGGTGACGTTCGTGTACAACTACATGGAGTCGACACGCAAGCGCGAGCGTCTTTACGAGGAGGCGGAGGGGGTATTCGCGAAGGTGGAGAAGGAGATCACGCCGGAAGGCCGCCTGGCGCGGATGAAGGAGGCGATCCGGGCGTACGAGGAAGTCACGACGCGTTATCCGGGGACGGAGGAGAGTTCGAGGGCGTCTTCCCGGCTGGAGGGTCTCCGGCCGGCGTACGAGAATCTCGAGAGGTGGTACAAGAAGTTGAACGCGATCCTGCACCTGAAGCGCATCGAGGATTCCACGCCTTCGATGCAGCAGCTGATGGACTGGGAGGAGCAGCTTCGAGCGATCGAGAAGAACTGTCCCATCGGGTCGCTGGCGGCGCAGGCGGGTTTCGAGCGGGAAGGGATGGAGGAGGAGGCGAAGAAGGCGGTGGAGCGTCTGATCGAGGATCAGCGGCGGAAGGTGGAAGGGACGCTGATCGGGGAGGACTACTATCGCGCGCTCTTGCAATGGGAGCTGTTCAAGGAGACCTACGACCGTTTTCCGGCGGTGGTGAAGACGGCGAAGGAGGAGATCGCCTCGGTGGAGGCGAAGGCGGCGGCGGCGTTCGAGACGTTGGAAGGGGAGGTCGATCTGCTTCTGGAGAAGGAGCGTTTCACGGAGGCCCGTGCGCTTCTGGAGCGCGCCCGGGAGAAGTACGTGGGCACGGAAACGGCGGCCCGGGCCTCGATGAAGGCCCAGGTGGTCTCGATGATGTCCCGGGGCGAGAAGACGCGCGGAAAGGCGGAGCAATACGTCGAGGAGAACCGCGAGGTCTTTCTCAACGCGGCGGAAGCGGAGGGGCTGGCCAAGCGGCTGGAATTCGAGAAGGCATCCCGGATCTACCGGGACATCCTGGACGCCACGCAGGATCCGACGGTGAAGCGGGAATTCGGGCGGCGGCTGGAGGAGATGAAAGCCATCCAGGGGCTGTTCGACACGTTCATCCGCAAGGCCTCCTCGGGCGCGCTGAAGGGGAAGGAATGGTCCATCGGCGCGGGGGCGGTGGTGGAGGTCTCCGACGCGGACGCGGAGTGGGTGTATTTCACGTTGCCGGGGAAATCCGGGTCCACGCAGAAGCGCTGGAAGTCGTTCGAGACCGAGGATCTCGTCTCGCTTTTGGGTCTCGGGATTTCCGAGGGCGAGACGCTGTTCGTCCTGGGGCTCTTCTGCTTCCGGAACGGGCTCGAGGAGACGGGGGAGGAGGTTCTCGTGGAGGCCCTCGGCGCGTCGGAGGATCTCCGGCCGCGGATCAACGAGGTCATCGCGCGCGTGCGGGGCGAATCCGTGCCGGAAGGCGGGTACGTCGTCTACAAGGGCGGGTGGTACACGCGGGCGGAGCGGGAGCGGGCCATGGAGGACGACCGGATCGCCTCGCTGGTGGAGACGATCCTGAAGAAGCCCGTATCCCGGATCTCGGGGGCGGTGGGGCGCCTGAGCGCCATGAAGCGGGGGCGCCCGAAGCTGGTGGAGGCGTTGCGTGAAAAGCGGGAGATCCTGAAGAAGAAGATGGCCGGCGACCTCAACATCGACAACCGGACGCTGGTCGCGCTGAAGAAGGAGCTGGACAAGCGCCGGGCCGAGGCGCTCGACTTCATCGAGGACGAGACCCGGTACCCGGATCTGAAGAAGATGCGCCGGGAGGGGCGCGAGGGCGAGTACTGGAAGATCCAGCACGAGCAGGTGGACCCGCGCGTGGAGGCCGTCCGGGAGATCTGGGAGAACCCCTACACGGCCGCGCTCAAGCTGAACCCCGCATCCAAGGCCATCAACGAGGATCTCAAGAAGGTGAACGAGTGGCTCGCGCGGGAGGACGAGGATTTCGACCCGGAGAAGGCGGACGAGGTGGACACCGACTACATCGCGACCCTGGCCAACGCGAAGATGAGCATCAAGACCTTCAGCCCGGTGAGGAAGGAGCAGAAGCTCATCGCCTTCAACCAGGCGGTGATGGAGTGGAACGCGAAGAACGAGACCGCTTCGCCGACCGAGAGGAAGCAGGTGAAGATCACCAACGAGTACCGCTGGATGCTCGGCCGCCGTTGCGTGAAGATCGAGGACATCCTCACGAAGGTCGCCCGGGGGCACTCGAAATACATGGCGGACACGGGGAAGTTCGCCCACCGGATCCCCGGCGAGCCCGCGGGCGAGACGCCGCACGAGCGGTGCACCAACGCCGGCTATTCGGGGGGCGCCACCGGCGAGAACATCTCCTACAACCACACCTCCCCCAGGGACACCTTCATCGCCTGGTACAATTCCGCCGGCCACCACCGGAACATGATCAAGCGCGACTGGTCGGTCATGGGGGCGGGGCTCCACGGCGCCTACTGGACCCAGAACTTCGGCTCCAACGACTCGACGCGCGGCAAGCCGGGCTCGCCGTCGGGCGGCGGCTGGCCGGGCACGGCCTGGCGCGGCGGCAAGGCCAAGCGCAAGGGCTGAGAAACCTTCACGGCCAACCAGGCAGGATTGGGATTTCAGATTGGAGGGCGAGCCTCCCGGCGAGCCCATACCGCAGCCGGGCTCGTAGAAGCGCAAGCCGCCTTGGAGGGCGAGCCTCCCGGCGAGCCCATACCGCAGCCGGGCTCGTGGAAGCGCAAGCCGCCTTGGAGGGCGAGCCTCCCGGCGAGCCCATACCGCAGCCGGGCTCGTGGAAGCGCAAGCCGCCTTGGAGGGCGAGCCTCCCGGCGAGCCCATACCGCAGCCGG
>CAZDSO010000038.1:0-25862 GCA_964508045.1 uncultured Planctomycetia bacterium
CCACCATGCAGGTGTTCTCGTCCATGACGATCATGCCGCCGGATCCCATGATGGAACCGGCCGAGGTGAGGCTCTCGTAATCGATGGGCAGATCGAACATGCTGGCGGGAATGCACCCGCCGGAAGGCCCCCCGGTCTGGACGGCCTTGATCCGGGCGGCGGTATTCGATCCGCCCCCGATGTTGTAGACGATCTCCTTGATGGTGGTTCCCATGGGCACTTCGACCAGCCCGGTGTTCCTGATCTTCCCCACCAAACTGAAGATCTTGGTTCCGGAGTTCCCCGGAACGCCGATCTTGGCGTAGTTCTCTGCGCCCTGGTTGATGATCACGGGAATGTTGGCGATGGTCTCGACGTTGTTGATGCACGTGGGATTTCCCCACAACCCTTTCTCGATGGGGTAGGGCGGGCGCTGCCGGGGCTCCCCGATCTTTCCTTCGATGGAATGGATGAGAGCGGTCTCCTCCCCGCAAACGAACGCGCCGGCTCCGCGCACGATCTCGATGTCGAAATCGTACCCCGTTCGAAGAATGTCCTTCCCCAGCAAGCCGAGTTCCCTGGCTTGACGGAGCGCGATCAGGGTGTGCTTGATGGCAAGAGGATACTCCGAACGGACGTAGATGATTCCTTGTTTGGCGCCGATCGCGATCCCGGCGATCGTCATGCCCTCGATGATGGCATGGGGATTCCCTTCGAGAACGCTCCGGTCCATGTACGCGCCGGGATCGCCTTCGTCCGCATTGCAGACGAAGTACTTCTTCGTGTTTTCATGGCCGGCTCTGCGGGCGAGACGCCATTTCTTCCCGGTGGGGAATCCGCCCCCGCCCCGTCCCCGAAGGCCCGACTTCAACACCTCCTCAACGATCCAGTCCGGATCGTTCCTGGCAAGCACCTTTTGAAGCGCGGTGTACCCGCCGTTCTTGAGGTAGTCGAAAATGCGGATCGGATCCAGATTCGCATTCTGACCCAAAAGGGTCCTCGTCTGGTGCTTGAAGAAGGGGATGTCGTTCTGACAGTGAAAACGCTCTACCTCGTCTCCGGGCGTGTGGTACAGAAGGTCTTCGACGACTTCGCCCTGGACCACGGCGTCGATGATCCGGGGGACGTCGCTCATGCCCAGTTTCGGATAGAGATTGTTTTGAGGTTTGACCAGGATGAAAGGATCCTTTTCGCAAAATCCCTGGCACCCGGTGATCCTCAGGGACACGGCTTCATTCAAGTCGTTCTCAAGAATATGCTTCTTGATGGCACGGATGATATCGTTCGATCCACTGGCCTGGCCCCCCGTCCCGGCGCAGATCACCAGGCAAGGTTTCTCGGGAAACGAATCCCCGACAACGATGTCGCGCAGTTCGTTGAGATCGGAAAGTGATGAGATCCTGTCCATCTATGCGTACCTTTCGTATACCTCGTATCTGGAGAGAGGCCTCCTCAGAGATCAAGAAAATGCCCCTTGCAACCCCGTCGAGAACAGATCTGGACCACGCCCCCGCCCTGGACGATGAATGGAATCATGGATGCACCGCATTCAGGACATGCGGATGTGCCGTTGAGCTCCGTGTGGCAATGAGGACAGAAGAAATGAGACAGGGCGTCTTCCGGAATCGGGTATTCGGATGAAATGTTGTAACTCCCGTACAAACTCGAAAGGCAAAGCCAGCCATGCTTCTCTCCGAAGGATGCGGTAACCCGAATCCCGGGAAGATCGTCCACAAGACGCGAGGGATCCATCAGCGTACGGTTGCATTGCGGACAGCTCAGTTTGATCGGAAACAATCGCTTGTCCGTCCGAACGTCTACATGGTCCAAACCTTCCTGTGCCCGTGTAAGGATGTCCGATACCTTGGTCTTGCGAACCTGGGAGAAATAATGACCGTCCACGACAACGATAGGGCCCAAGGCGCAAGCGCCCAGACAGTTCACGGTTTCCAGAGAAAACTCACGGTCCGAGGTGGTCTCCCCCGGTTTGATCCCGAGCTGGCGCTGGAATTCCTCCGCAATGACCGGGGCCCCACGCACGTGACAAGCCGTGCCCAAGCACACGGAAACGTGATGCCGTCCGCGCGGTTTCAGGCTGAAGGACTTGTAGAACGTGGCCACCCCGTAGATGTCCACCAGTGGTTTCCCAGTCTCCTCGGAAACGGTCTTGAGCGCCTCTTCCGGAAGATACCCGTACTGCTTCTGGATGTTCTCCAGCACCGTGATCAGGTTTCCCATCTCGCCGGCGTGTTCCTGGACCAGCGTCTCGATCGCTTCGGTCTTCATCGCGCCTCCAACGCTTCAACCGTGGAACAGGGGCGTTGCCCCTTACTGGTATTCCGTGCAGTGCCACACGCCTCCCGGCGGTTTGGGAAACGTGCAGTACTCCCGGTGCACGCAGTTCGCGCACAAACCCTGCGGCTCAGCGCACTCGGTGCGTCCCAGCGCCGCGAGATCGTCGCACGTGCGGGACGACCTCGAGGGCGCCCGGCGCGCCGGCGTCCCCTCGACAGGACAGAACTCATCGCAATGCCTCACGGGTCTGGCCGGGTCACGCGGGAACGTGCAGGTTTCGGCAAACTTGCAGAACCTGCAAAGACCCAGAAAGATCGGTGGTCCTGGGACCTTGCCTTTCTGCGACGGCATCGGTCGTCTCCTGGCTTGATCGATGGGTGCAGCCATGTCCCGGTCTCCTTATGAAAGATCCTCTTTGCGCTCTCCAATCTCCCGGGATCGACCCGTTCGACCCGTACAGTGGAAGAATCTCCTTTCGCAACGGGCGTGCCGATGGGCAAATGGCGGCAACTTATAAGAAGAAAATCGCATTGAACACGTAACCTGCTTCATGGAATAGGATTATGATCGTTGGCCAGATCGTTCCTCCCGGGGCATGAGGATGTTTCTAGACCGTGGGGCATCCTTGAGGCGGGGCGTTTCTCCCCGGCGGGGCATTCCTCCCCGGATCATTCTTCACTTTGACGGTTGCGGGCGGATCGCGGGCTTCCAGCCCGCAGTACTGGAAAGGGTGCCGGGGTGAGAACGAAGCCGGCGGCGATTGCAGCAGATCGCAGTAGATCGGGTTTTTCAATGGGCTGCTTGAGTCGCCCCGGGGTATTCCCATGGAGGCGGGCTACGGAAGGAAGCGGAGGCCACGACTTGCCGACAGCGCGAAGGGCCCGGTTCAGGGATGGGGGGACGCGCCTGCTTCGTCTGCGTTTTCGATGCGGCGCAGTTTCTCGCGAAGCGTTTTCCGGTCGATGCCGAGGATGGACGCGGCGCGGGTCTTGTTCCCGCCCACGCTCGCCAGGACGTTTTGGATGTATTCGGCCTCCATCTCGGCGAGGGAGCGGAGCAGGCCCGTTCCGCGGGCGTTGGTGCTCCGCATCAGGGAGGGGAGGTCGGTCGCGTCCACGACGGGGGCGTCGGCCATGACGACCATGCGCTGGACGAGGTTTTCGAGTTCGCGCACGTTTCCGGGCCATTCGTAATTCCCGAGGAGGTCCAGTGCGCGTTCCGAAAAGGAGATGGGGGTCTTGCCGAGTTCCTGCGTGAACTTGTCGGCGAAGAACTGGCAGAGAAGGGGGATGTCCTCGGTGCGCTCGCGGAGCGGCGGGGTGGGGATGGTGATGACGTTGAGCCGGAAGTAGAGGTCTTCCCGGAAGGCGGATTTCTTGATCATGCCGAGCAGGTCCTTGTTGGTGGCGGCGAGGATGCGGACGTCCACCTTGCGCGTACGCGTGGCCCCGACCATGCAGACCTCCTTGTCCTGGAGGACGCGGAGGAGTTTCACCTGCATGGCGGGGCTGATCTCGCTGATCTCGTCGAGGAAGATGGTGCCGCCGTCGGCGGTCTGGAAGAAGCCGGCGCGGGACTCGACGGCCCCGGTGAAGGCCCCCCTGACGTGGCCGAAGAGTTCGCTTTCGAGCAGGCCCTCGGGGATGCCGCCGCAGTTGACGGGGACGAAGGGCCCGGAGGCGCGGGGGCTGTTGTAATGGATGGCGCGGGCGACGAGTTCCTTGCCGGTGCCGCTCTCGCCGGTGATGAGGACGGTGGCGGGTGTCTCGGCGGCCTTGGCGACGGCGTGGAAGACCTCGAGCATGCGCCGGGACTCGCCGAGGAGGCCGTAGCGGGCTTCGAGGGGTTTGGCGAGCCGCGTGTTGGCGTTGCGGTTCTTCCGGAGCTTGTCCAGCGCCTTCCGGACGGCCTCGAGCAGTTCTTCGCCGGTGAAGGGCTTGGCGAGGTACTCTTCCGCGCCGGTCTTGACGGCCTCGACCGCGCCCTCGATGGAGGCGTATCCGGTGATCATCATGACCTCGGTGGCGGGGAGGTTCTCCCGGACGTGTTTCACGAGGGCCAGGCCGTCCGCGCCGGGCATCTTGAGGTCCGTGATGACGAGATCGACGGGCGTGTCCTGAAGAAGGCGCAGGGCGGGCTCGACGGCGGAGGCGGTGTAGACGGTATAGCCCTCGAGGGTGAGGTTCCGCCGCAGCACTTCGAGCGTGTCCGGGGCGTCGTCGACGACGAGGATCGCTTCCTTTTTTCCCGTCTCCGGCGTCATGCGGGCGAGCCTCCAGGGGCGGAGAAGGGGACGGGGTCCTGGGGAGCGTCTTCTCCCGTGGGGAAGCGGATGTCGAACCGGCATCCGCGCCCGGGTTCGCTCCAGACGTCGATGAATCCACCATACCCCCGCACGATGTCCTGGACGACGAGCAGGCCCAGCCCCGTGCCCTCGTTCACCTCCTTCGTGGTGAAGAAGGGCTCGAAGATTCTTTCGCGGACCGCCTCTTCCATGCCGACGCCGTCGTCCTCCACGCTGAGGAGCACGGCGTCGTTATCGAAAACGGTCGAGAGGCGCAGATGGCCCCCCTCCGGCATGGCGTGGAGGGCGTTGACCACGAGGTTGACGAGCACCTGGTTCATCTGGACGGGATCGGCGTTGAGGCGGGGGAGGTCCGTCGCGAGGTCGAGGTCGAGCTCGATGCCGGATTTCCGAAGGCGCCCTTCGAGAAGCGACACGGCGTCCTCCACCACGTCGTTGAGGGAGAGGTCCGCCTTCTTGTGGGGCACCTGGCGCGTGAAGACGAGGAGCTTCCTCACGATTTCCCGGGCGTGGAGAGAGGCGTCGATGATCTTCTCGACGTCCCGGGAAGCCTGCTCGGGCAGGCCGGGATCCTTGAGGCTCAGCTGGCCGAAGCCGAGTACGTTGCTCAGGGGCTCGTTCAGCTCGTGGGCGATGCTCGCGGCGAGCTGGCCGATGGTCGCGAGGCGATCGGCGTGTCGCAGCTGGTCCTGCAGGACCAGCTTGTCCTCCTCCGCCTGGCGCCGTTCGATGATGAGCGCCACCTGTCGCGCCACCGTGTCGAGCAGGTCCCGCTCCTCCTTGAGAAAGGGCCCCTCGTCCCATTCGGGCCTTCGTTCCTCGTAGACGACCTCGATGCCGCCCCGGACGACGCCTCCCACCTCGATCGGGCTCTTCAGGCGGGCCCCGTCCCCGGAGAAGGCGTCCGTCGTGAACGCGCGACCGTCGAGAAGGATGCGGGCGGACGTGATGTCGGGATACTGCCAGGCCGGGGGCAGGCGTTCCACGACGCCCTGGAGAATCTTCTCGAGCGTCGAGCCCGGACGCTGGACGTCGCTCGCGATGCCGTAGAGGCACGTCAGCTCCTTCAAACGCTCCTTGAGCGCGGCATGCGCCTTCTGGTTGGCGAGCAGGATGCCCACGGACTGGGCCACGTTTTCGAGGAACTCGATGTCCTCGCGGGCGAAGGCGTCGCGCGCCCGGGCCTTCAGGGTGAGAAGGCCCACCGTCCCCTCGCCGGCCTTCAGGGGCAAAACGGCGAGGGTCTTGAAGTCTCCTTCGACCCGCAAGGCGTGTTCCCTTCGTTTGCCCCGGCCCCCCGGACCGGAGAAAAGGACGAGATTCTCCGCGTCGCCGGTCCAGAAACTCCCCATGGCCGTGACGTAGGGCAGGGCCGGCGCCAGCGGCTGGCTGAGCATCTCGTCCTCGATGCGACGAAGGCCGGTGGCGCCCCTCGGGTCGTCCCGTCTCGGGCCCGGACGGGGCAGGATCTCGAAGTGGAAAAAACGGCGGTCGCGCCAGCTGCCGCGCCAGCGGGACCTGCGCTTCCCGTCCTTGATTTCGAGTTCCGCCACGTCGACGGGAAAGGATTCGAGGAAGATCTTCAGGATCTCCGAGACGAAGGAGGGGATGGACTCGGCCCGGTTTCCGGACCGGAGAATCCGGTGGGAGATCCTCTGGAACCGTTCGAGCAGCCGGTGTCCCTCGTCGTCGCCGGCCGGCCGTCGGTTACGGCTGTCCTGCGTGTCCATGCCCGTCATCCCGATCAGCGGTTTTCCGCGGGATTCGCGGGGTCGAAACGGTCAGATCCTACCACATTTGCGGGCGAGGGGGCGATGGGGCCGGGCCCGATCGAACCCGGACCCGGATCCTAGCGCAGGGTGACCACGGTCGCGCCTTCGCCGCCCTCGCCCTTGCCGCCGGGGCGATGGGAGGCGACGGAAGGGTGGCCCCGCAGGCGCTCCGACACCGCCTTCTGCAGGGCGCCCGTGCCGAACCCGTGGACGATCCGGACCTCTTCGAGGTCGGCGAGCACCGCCTCGTCCAGGAAACGCTCCACCGCCTCCAGCGCCGGCTCCACGCGCATGCCGAGAAGGTTGAGCTCGCGGGAAGGAGGGGGCCGGAGGTCGAGATCCGCCTCGCGCCGGCGGGAAGAGGCGCGCCGGACCTCCTCCTTCTTCACGGGAATCAGGTCCTCCAGCTTCACGTCGAACGTCAGGCCGCCAAGCGCCACCTCCGCACGCCCCTTCTTCCCGTCCAGGCGCCGCACGGTGCCGAACCCCTGCATGCTCTTCAGCGCCACCGTCTGCCCCTCCTTCACGGGTTCTCCCGAGGCCTCCTGCGGCGCGGGGGCCAGCCGCTTGGCTTCCGCGCGGGCCCGGCGCCCCAGCTCGGAGAGGCGGCGCTGTTCCACCCGCGCCTTCTCCTTGGCGCCGGGCGCGGGACGGGCCTTTCGGATCTCCTTGATCCGGTCCAGGACCCGCTCGCCCTCGACGCGGAAGGCCTGCAGGATCTCCCCGGCTTCCAGGTGGGCCTTCTTCAGGATCTCCTTCTTTTCCTTCTCCACCCCGGCGAGCCTCGCTTCCACGCGCCGGCGGTCCGCCTCTGCAGCCTCGCGGAGCGCGTCCGCCTCGTCGCGGTCGCGCCGCGCTTCCTCCGTCCGTTCGCGAAGGTCCTCGAGGAGCCGTTCCATGGCCGCGCGGTCCTCCCCGAGCAGGCGCTCGGCCTTTTCCACGACGGCCGGGGCGAGACCCAGGGCGCGGGCGGTGGCGAGCGCATGGCTCGAGCCCGGCACGCCGGTTTTCAGCCGGTAGGTGGGCCGGCCCGTGGCCTCGTCGAACTCCATGGCGGCGTTCCCGGCGCCCTCCCGGTCGTGGGCGACGGCTTTCACCGCGGTGATGTGCGTGGTCGCCAGGCAGAACGCGCCCGTGTCGAGGAGGCTTTCGAGAATGGCCGCGGCGAGCGCCCCGCCTTCGACGGGATCCGTGGCGGCGCCCATCTCGTCGAGCAGGACCAGAGAGCCCGCCTCCACGGTGTCCAGGACCTCGACGAGCCTGGACAGGTGGGACGAGAAGGTGGAGAGGCTCGCCTCGATGGACTGTTCGTCGCCGATGTCGGCGAGGATCTTCCGGAAGACGGGAAAGCGGGATCGCTCGCCCGCCGGCACGTGGAACCCGGCCTGGGCCATCAGGCAGAGAAGCCCCACGGTCTTGAGGGCCACGGTCTTGCCGCCGGTGTTCGGGCCGGAGATGACGATCATGCGGCGCGGGGCGGAAAGGGAGAGGTCCAGGGGGACGGCTTCGCTTCCGCCGAAGACGATCAGCGGATGGCGCCCCTGCAGGATCTCCAGGAGGCCCTCGTCGGTCACCCGTGCGGGCTTCATGTCATGGGCGATGGAGAGGGAGGCCTTCGCCCTCGCGGCGTCGGCCTGCGCGAAGACGCCGAGATTGTGCGCCAGCTCGGGCAGGACGGCGCGGACGTCCCCGGAGAGGGAAGCGAGGATCCGGCGAACCTCCGCCTCCTCCTGGCCGGCGAGATCCCGTCGCTCGTTGCCGAGCTCGACGGCGGGGGCGGGTTCGACGAAGATGGTGTTCCCCGTGTCGGACCGCCCGTGCAGGATGCCGGGCACCTCCTTCTTGCGGTCGGCCTTCACGGGCAGGACGTGGCGCCCGTCGCGCAGCGTGACGAATTTTTCCTGGAGCCTTTCCTCCATGTCGGGGGCGTGGATGTATTCCTCGAGCAGGGAACGGATCCGCTCGTCGAGTGAGCGCATCTCCCGGCGGATGGACAGGAGCGCGGGCGTCGCGGCGTCGAGGATTTCACCGTCCTCGTCGACGGCGGTGCGAATGCGTTTCTCGACCTCGGGAAAGAGACGCAACTCGGAAGCCAGGTCGAGAAGCCGGGGCGGTCGGGTTTCGAGTCCGGCGACGAAGTTCCGGAAGGTGCGGTTGCCGGCGAGGAAGGAGACGATCTGCCGGAGGGCCTCCCCCGGGAGGCGGGACCCGTCGGGCCGCACGCGACGAAGTTCCTCGCGGATGTCCCGGAAACCCTCGAGGGGGAAGCGGCCCGTGGAGACGAGGGCGTCCTTGACCTCGGTCACCAGCGTTTCCTCGCGGCGGATCGCGGAGGCGTCCGTGAGCGGCCGGGAAGCGAGGACGGCTTCCCGGCCGGGCGCCGAAAGCGCGTAGGAGGCGATCGTCTCGAGGATCTTGTCGAATTCGAGAACGCGTAGCGTGTGGTCGTCCATGGTCGGCCTGGAAAAGTCCGCTTCCATGATGCAAAAAATCCTCTCCTTTTTGCAGCCCTTGCGGTAAGAGGAGGCGATGAAAAGAGGTTCGTCCAAAAGGGTCGCGGCGGGCGCCGCGCTGTTCCTGCTCCTTCTGGTCGTGTTGATCCTGGCGTCCCGGGTTCTGGATCCGCAGGGCGGGACGCGGCCGTCCCGGGAGACGCCGGTCCCCTTCTTTTCCGGGGTGGAGGCGGAGGTGGTGAAGGTCGTCGACGGCGACACGCTGGACGTGGAGGCGGAAGACGCCCGCGGGAAGCGCGTCCGGGAGCGCGTCCGGATGCTCAGGATCGACACGCCGGAGAGGGAGGAGCGAGGGTACCGGGAGGCGACGCGGGCGCTCGCGCGGATGGTGGAGGACAAGCGCGTGCGTCTGGAGGGCGAGGCGGGGGGCCGGTTCGAGCGGGGCAACTACGGGCGCGTGCTGGCCTACGTGTTCGCGGACGGGAAGAACGTGAACGTGGAGATGGTGCGGCTGGGGTGGACGCCGTTCTGGACGCGGTTCGGCGAGGGGCGGTTCGCGGAGGCGTTCCGCGAGGCCGAGAAGGAGGCGAAGAGGGCGCGGCGGGGTCTGTGGCGGCGATGACGGAGGATTGTAGATTTCAGCATGGTACCGATGGCAACCGCTGAAATCTGACGACTGGAATCTAAACGCGGTTGCAGGCCAGGATCCCAAGCCGGCCCCCCCCTCAGTCCGACGCTCCTCCGGGTTCGGTGTCGTCTTCCGGGGGCAGGGGCTCGTCCGCGGGCGTTTCCTCCGCGGGGAGGTCCTCGGCGGGCGCCTTGTCCGCCGGCGCGTCATCGGGAATCGATTCCTCTGCGGGGGCTTCTTCCGCGGTTCCTCCCTCCCCGGGTTCCCTTTCGGGTCCGGCTTCCTCGGCCGGGGGCGGCGTTGCGGGTTCGAGTTCTCCCACGAGGGCGATCTTGCCGCGCGGGGTTCCGAAGGTCCTTGGCGTCTGTATTTCCTCTTCCATCATGGTATCTTCGGAGACTTTCTTCTTGGCGTAGTGGAAGAGTTCCATGAGGGTGATTGCCGAATCCTTGTCCTCGTCGGCGGGGCGGGCATTGGGATCGAGGCCCGACAGGAGGTGGTATGTGAACATGCCGTGCTTGTTGATCTTGAAGGCCTGGGCGCCCTGTCCCAGGCCGGAGGCGGTGAGGACGATCCTGCCTTCGGCGCCGAGGCTGTAGAGGACGGACTCGTCGAGGGAGACGGAGGCGCCCTGGAGGGCGGTCTTGGTGGCGGAGCGGACGGATTCATCGCCGTTGAAGGCGGTGTCGAGGACGACGGCGACGTTCTTGGCGTCGATGGATTCGAGCATCGCCTTGAACTCGTGCAGGGGCAGGGCGGTCTTGTCGAGCTGGTCGATCTTGGAATCGAAGGCGAGGAGGTAGCCCTTCTTGCCGTCCCGGGACGCGGCGCCGTAGCCGGCGTAGTAGATGAGGACGAGGTCCTGGGAGGTGGCGCGCTCGGCGAGGAAGTTCTCGACGGCGTCCTGGATGCCGTCGAGGCTGGCCTGCTCGTTGATCAGGACCTTCATGTTCTTTTCGGGGATGGCGATGCCGGTTTCCGGATCGGTAAGGGCCTTCTCGAGGGCCTCGGCGTCTCCGGCGGTGAAGCGGACCCAGTTGAGGCGGTAGTCGTCCCACTTGTCGATGCCGATCACGAGGGTCAGCCGTTTGCTCATCTTGCGGGCGAAGTCGGGGGTTCCGGCGACCGCCTTGAAGTCCTCCGAGAACGTTTCGCCGAGGGCGGCCTGGACCTCGAGCTCGGTTCTCGGGGCGAGGATCTCGCCGATCTTGCGCCAGTTCTCCTCGTCCAGGGCGCCCGGCACGCGGAGCCATCCCAGGAGCATCCACCCGCGCTCGAAATCGTTGAGGTCCATCTCGATGTCTTCGCGCAGTGTCCAGGTCTTGATCTTCCGGTTGGAGTGGACGCTGTAGAGGCTGGCGTTCACGTCGATGCCGCCGCCGAAGGTCTCGTCGTCCACGTAGCCGGAGATGGCCCACGCGAAGGACCACCAGATGATGTTGGGGATGAAGAGGCCGTTGGTGCCGATCCAGTAGTACTCGTAGCGGGTGATGTCGAGGTCGAGGAGGAGGTCGGCCTTCGCTTCCCAGGCCTCGGCCAGGAGGCTGTCGAGGTCCCCGCCCCGTTCGCCGACGACCAGGACGTTCTGGAAGAGGCCGAGCTTGCGGATGCCTTCCACGAAGCGTTCCGTGACCTCCTCCGGGGGGATCGCCGGATTGAAGTGGCCGTCCTGGTCCTCCCTCTCCAGGTTCTGTGTGAAGTGGACGGGAGCCACGGCCAGGGTGTAGGGGTGCGGCGCGGGCATGGCCTGGCGGACCTTCTGGATCGTGGGGTGCTGGTCGAACACGACCGGTTCGTTCCACGCGCAGCCCGCCGCGAGGGCGGAAGCAAGAGCCAGCATGAAAAGCCCCGAAGCGAAGCGTCTGTTCATCGGATCCCTCCCTCGAAATCCTGAGATCTCGAAATCAACCGGATACTCTATCGCACCCTTTCCGGAGGATGCAATCATCTTTCTGGCGACCAACAGCGCGGGCAAGGCCCAGAGCAGCCAGGCCGCAGCCAAAACGGGCAAACAGCCGGAGTTGGCAAGTCTTTCGACACTGAAAACGCTGAAGGGGAACTGAAATCATTTTGACCTTCGTCTCGTCACTTCACCTGCCGCCGCACGCGCCGGCCCCGGGAATCGACGAAGTAGAGGTATTGCTTTCCGCCGCTCTCGTGGATCGCGATGCCGGCGGGCTCGTTCACCAGGACGTTGGCCGGCGGGACGCCGTCGCCGTTGAAGCCGGCCTCCCCCGTGCCCACCCAGGTGTCGATGATGCCGTACCGGTCGATCCGGCGGATCCGCAGGTGCAACCGATCGGAGATGTAGATCTCGTGATCGCCGGTGGTGGTGTTCCGCCAGGCGCCCAGGAAGGAGGGCTCGGCGAACTGGGCGGAGCGGGCGGGGATCCCGTCGCCGTTGAACGCGCGGCCGTTGAAGAAGCCGCCGGCGATCCTCTCGACGGTGCCGGCGTTTATGATCATGCCGGCGGCGTTGAGGGCGGTGTCGTCGTCGGTGTTGAAGGCGTACAGGACGTTCTTGTCGCGGTCCATGACGTAGAGCACGCCCGCCGCGTCGACGGCGATGGGTCCGGATCGGGAGAGAGGCACGTCGAGGGAGCCGGATCCCGGCAGAAAGTCGTCCTTCGGATCGCCGCCGGGCCCGTCGATGCTGTCGAAGGCCGTGCCGTTGCCGAAGACGGTCACGGCTTTGCCGGCGGGGAGATCGATGCCGGGGCCGGGCCCGAGGGTGAGGGTGCCCGAGGGGTTGAGGTTGACGGCACGCACGCGCCGCATCTGGGTGTCGCTCACGTAGAGGATGCCGCGGGGGTTGGGGGCGCCGCCTATGGAGGCACGGCGGTCCACGGCGAGGGCGGCGAGCTGGGTGACGCTGGCCTCGTAGCTGTTCCCGCCCTCGTTGTAGTCGTCGGCCGGATCCCCGCCCTCGCCGTCGATCGATCCGGTGGCGGTGCCGGTGCCAAAGACGGTGTCGATGTTCCCCTGGTCGACGGTCCTCCCGCAGATCTCATAGCCGTTCCCGTTGGCCAGGTTGACGGCGCGGACCCGGAAGTTCCCCTGGTCGAGGATGTAGAGGTTGCCGGCGCGGTCGACGACGACGTCCGCGGGGGCCCAGAACAGGGCGTCGAGGGCGTCGCCGCCGTCTCCGGCGTACCCGAAGGCGCCGGATCCGGCCACGACCTCGGCGACGCGGGTCTCCGGGTCGACGCGAAAGACCACGCCGATGTAGTCGCTCACGAAGACGTCGTCCGTCGAGGGGTCGACGTCCACACCGGCGGGATAGAAGGTGGAGGCCGTGACGTCCACCTGGAGATCGCCGCCGGCGACGGTGTCGATGGCGCCGGCGGGGATGGAGACGCCGCACCGGTCCAGGGGGGAGGCGCCGGTGTTGAGCAGGCGGATGCGCTGGTTGACGGAATCGGCGAGGTAGATGTTCCCGTTCGCGTCGACGGTGACGTCGTTGGGCATGGCGACCTCGACGGTACTGGCGGCGTTGTCGACGACGGCGCCGTCGTCGGCGGGGTCGTAGCCGAAGTCTCCGTCGCCGAGCAGGGTCTGGACGGTGCCGGGCTCCACGGTGGCGTTGGCGACGGTGAAGGGGGCGGCGGTAGATCCGCGGGGGTCGTGGAGGTTGATCACGCGCAGGCGGCTGTTCTGGGAATCGGCCACGAGGAGGGCGTCGTAGGCGGGAGGCGTGCCGGTGTAGACGCCGTAGCGCGCGAGGTCGATGCCGCCGATCTCGGAGAAGAGGGCGGCATGGGCGGAGCGTCCGTCGCCGCCGTAGCTCTCGCCGAAATCGGGGGAGTAGACGATGCACTCGGTCCAGTCGGAGAAGTGGTTGAGCGTCTCCTGGATCATGACGCGCCCGTTGTCCCAGGGGGAGGAGAAGGAGATGCGCAGGTCGGGCCTTTCCCCCGTGCCCGTCGCGGGCGTCAGGTCGAGGGCGGGGAAGGCGGCCCCGTTCCAGCCGAACTCCCAGCGTTCCCAGTGGGTGCCGGGCTTGTGGGCCATCCAGCCCTTGTTCCGGCCCGTGTCGACGTAGGCGATCCAGGCCGACTTGTCGTTGGCGTCGACCGCGAGGGTCGAGTGCTTGCCCACGTCGCCGAACGCGTCCACCACCTCCGTCGACCACCCGGTGGAATCCTGGTGCGTGTACTTCAGGACGTTCCGGAGGTGTCCGTAGTGGCTGATGTGGGGGTAGCCCATGGCGTCGAAGTCGAGGGCGGTCCACATGCCGCACGGCTCGGAGTCGTCGCGCACGCGGTTCTCCGCGAGGGACGGAGTCCAGTCGTTTCCATCGTAATGAACGTAACAGAGGGCCTTGCCGTCGTCGTCGTAGTAGGCGATGCCGGGATGGCCGGTGCCGTCGAACGCGAGGGAGGCGAACCGGCCGACGGTGTTCACGGAGCCGGGGATCGTCTCGACGCTCCAGCTTGCGCCGTTCTTGACCGCGTACTTCAGGGTGCCGTTCGCGCTGTCGTGGTAGGCGACGGCGGGGTTGCCGCCGCCGTCGAGGGCCAGGGAGGCGTACTCGCCGACGCCTGAGGCCGTCGCGCCTTCCGGCGTCTCGATCGTCCAATTCCCGCCGCTCTTGATGGCGACCTTCAGGTTGTCCGCCTCCTCGTCGTGGTAGGCGACGTAGATCGTCCCGGACGCGCCGCGTGCGATGGACGGGAAACTCCCGAAGGAGGCGGAAGGATCGGGAATCGTCTCCCGGGCCCAGTTCGTGCCGGCGCCCGAGGCGTACCGCAGCGTCCCGTCGGTCGGGTCGGAATAGACGACGTGGTACGTCGAGCCGGCCTCGTCCCAGACGAGGTCCGTCTGGGGGGAGGGGAGTCCCGCGAGCGTGCGGACCTCGTGGGGGGGGACCTTGATGCCGAGCGGGGAGCGCACCGTATCCCCGGTGTTGAGGACACGGATCTTGTCGTGAGAGCAGAAGAAGAGGTTGCCGTCTCCGTCGACCTCGAGATCGGTGATCCGGTCGCCTCCGACGGTGAAGCCGCCGTCGGCGAGGCGGAGGTTCCAGGATCCCGGGGCGGGGAGGGGGGAGAAGGTGGCGAAGCGGAGTCGGTCCACCTCGCCCTGGTCGCCCCACTCCCTCCACACGTAGATGATCTTCGGACGATTGTTGATCACGGCCAGAGAACACCACGGGCCCACAGTGTCGTCGAAGCCCGTCTGGTGGCCGTCGACCTCGACGCCCGCCCCATCGCCCGTGTCACCGAAGTCGTGGTCGCCGTTCCCGTCCTCGGCGTAGAGCAGCTCCTCGTTCGTGGCGTCGTAGTAGGCGATGCAGGCGTGGTCGAGGTCGTTGAGGGCCAGCGAGCAGTAGGAGCCGACGTCGTCGGCGCCCATCGAGCCCCCGATGTCCACCGAGGTGGGAATGGCCGGCCACTGGCTCCCGTCCCACCAGGTGTAGTTGAGGTCGCCGCTCGAGGCGACGTAGAAGGCGATGCGGGGACGGTCGTTCGCGTCGAGGGCCAGCGAGCAGTACTGCCCGCAGTCCGATCCCGCGGTGGGGACCCGCGGGGGCGAGGACCCGCCGAGCGCGGTGAAGTCCCCGGCGCTCCATCCCCCGGTGCCGGTGTACCGCTTGTACATCAACTCGCCGGAAAAATGGTGGTACCAGGCCACGTGAGGATCGCCGTTCCCGTCCACGGCGAGGGAGGTGTCCTGGCCGCCGTACAGGCCGATCTCGGTGAACTGCCACAGGGTCCCGTTCCAGCGGGCCACGCGCACCTGGTTCCCCTCGTCGGCGGCGTAGCTGATGAAGATGGAGGGGACGGTCGCGGCGTCCACGCCGATGGAGGTGTACTGGCCGGTGTCGCCGCTGTCGTCGAGGGTGAGGGTGTTCCATCCGCCGGGGGTCTGCAGCGCGTACTTCAGGGCGCCGTTGTCGGCGTCGTAGTAGCTGATGTGGACGGTTCCGGAGGCGTCGACGGCGAGATCGCAGTGGGAGCCCACGTCGCCGGAGACGTCCACGACCTCGATGGACCAGCGGTTGCCCTCCAGGACGGCGTACTTGAGGTCGCCGTTCTTCTCGTCGTAGTAGGCGGCGTGCAGCGTGCCGACCCCGTCCGCCGTCAAGGAGGCGTAGCTGCCGATGCTGCCCGGCACCCCGACCGGGCCGTCCTTCTCCTGGGACCATTCCACCGAGGGGTCGCCGATCAGGGTGACGATGATGCCGGGGTCGACGTTGATGCCGGCCACCGAGACCGGCGAGGAACCCAGGTTCACCGCCCGGACGGCCTCGTTCCCGGTGTCCCCGATGTAGAGGATGGACTGGTTCTCGTCGAAGGCCACCGCCTTCGGCGTGTCGAGCAGCGCGGCGCCCGGCGCTCCGCCGTCGCCCGCGTACCCGCGTTCGCCCGTCCCCACGATCGTGGTGATGAAGCCGGAGTCGACGTCGATCCGGCGGATGCGGTGGGCGCTGGCGTCGGCGATGTAGACGTTCCCCGCCGCGTCCTCGCAGAACTTCCCCGGCATCGTCAGGCCGGCGGTGTCGGCGGGGATGTTGTCGCCGTTGTAGCCCGGATTGCCGGTCCCCGCGAGCAGGATTTGCCCCCCGTCGTCGAGCCGGAAATCCAGGATGCGGCTCTGGAACTCGTCGCCCACGGCCAGGCGGTCCGGCGTCGCGCCGCCGGCGGAACGAAGGGCCACCGACGTGGGAAAGCCCAGGGAACCGATCGCCTCTCCCCCGAAGAAAGTGGAGACGTAGCCGTTGTAGAGGCGGAAATCGCCGGTCTGGACTTCAGGCCCCTTTTCGCCCACCGCATCGGTGGCCTGGATCGCCAGGCGCATCGAGACGTTGCCGCTGGCCGCGTCGGGGAAGTTGGCGTTGCCCAGGTCGAGAAACGAGTTCCACACGAAGACGTGGGCGCTTCCCGCAGGCGTGGCGGTGAGGCCCTCGACGCCCTCGCTGGGGAAGGCGTTCACCTCCGTGGCGGGATTCCAGGTGACGCCCCCGTCCACGGAGTACCGCACGCGCAAATCGCAGGGCTCCCCTTCGGCATCCATCAGGCTGTAGCGGACCTGGACGCGGTCGGAGACGAGGTCGCTGGCGGCGGGGGAGGCGATCGAGACGCTGGGAGGCCTGTTCACCGGTTCGTCGTCCTCCTGCTGCGTTACGGTGTAGGCGATGCCCCCCGCCCCGCCGAGTAAAAACCAGGCGCAGCCGGTCAGCGCCAGGGCGAAGGAGAGCGCGAGGAGGGCGGATAGGAGCGTTCGTGTCTTCATGGTCAACATGCCTGAAAAAAGATCCGGATCTCGGGGGGAGACGAGGTCAATCTATATCGGGAGTCGGAAGCCGGAAGCCGCAAGTCGCAAGCCCAAGGTCGAAAATCCGAAGCAGCAGAGCCGCAACCAGATCGCCTACAACACAAACAGCGAACACTCAAAATGTTCTCTTGGAAACAGCCTTTCCTGGTGCAAGGATCAAACGCTAGCCGCCGGCGGTCTGGGCGAGGCGGAATCCGAGGAAGGCGGGGCGGATGGCGACGTTGCCGGGCTTGCGCGCCGTGGTGGCCCGGGCGTCGAACTCGGGGGCGGAGGAGCGGAAGCAGCCGCCCTTGATCGCCCCTCGTTCCTTCTTCCCCTCCTTCCAGACGGTCCATTCCATCACGTTGCCCGCCATCTCCCGGCAGCCCACCGGGCTGACGTCCTTCCGGGCGGAGATCTTCGCGGTCCAGGGACCCCGGCTTTGCAGGTTGCCGAAGAGCATCGGGTTGTCCTTGTCGAACCGGTCCCCCCACGGGTACTTCCGGCGTTCTCCGGAGGCGGGGTCGTACGAGGCTGCGATTTCCCATTCCGCCGCGGTGGGAAGCCGCTTTCCCCGGTATCGCGCGTAGGCGCGGGCCTCGTACCAGGAGACGCCGGTGACGGGGTTGTCGATTTCGAGTTCCTTGGGCTTGCCGCCGACCCAGGAGGCGGGGCCCGGGGCGGAGGCTCCGCCGGAGCCTCCGGCCTGGGTCTTGAAGCGGCCGATGATCTTCCATCCCTCCGGGTCCCAGTACGACTCCTTCTCGTATCCGCCGGCCTCGATGAATTCGAGGAACTCGCGGTTGGTCACCTCGTCGACGTCGATGTAGAAGCTGTCGAGCCGGACGGTGCGGGCGGGGTTGGATTCTTCGGCGACGGTGGAGCCCACCGGGAACGAGGCGCCCTTGATGAAGACCATGCCTTCCGGCTTGTCGAGGGCGAGATCGATCTGCTCGAGCAGGGTCTTCGCCGGCTCGGTAGGCGACAGCGCGACGGCCCTCTCGGCCAGGGGCCTCGCCTCCCGGAGCTTCCCTCCGCGGAACCTCGCGCCGGCTTGTTCCAGGAGGTCGTCGTGCCCCTCCCTGCGCACGGCCGAAAGCGTTGTTTCGAGGCGCTTCTTCGCGCCCTCGGGGGCGATCGCGAGCGCCTTTTCGAGGATCCCGACGGCCTCCTCCCACCGGTGCGCGGCGCGGGCTTCCCCGGCCTCCTTCTCGAAGGCGCCCACGCGGGCCTGGACGAGAAGCGTCTCGAGCTCGGGCGTGCGGGCCCTCTGCGAGGCCTGGTTCAGCAAGCTCAGGGCGGCATCCCATTCCTTGCTTGCGATGGCTTCCCGCGCCTTCTTGAGGAGGTCCCGGAAGACGCCGGCCGTCCTCTTCTTTCGGTCCACTTCCTCCAGAAAGGCCTTCACGGCCGGAAGGTCTCCGGGAAGGTCCTGGACGGCCTTTCTGGCGAGGTCGAACTTCTCGAGGTTCAGGTAGGAACGGCCGATCTTCTCGACGGAGATCTCCCGGATGCTCCGCTCGGCCTCCTCGTTGCCGGGGTCGGCATCGAGCACTTCCCCGAAGGCGTCCCCGGCCTTCTCGAAGGCGACGGTGGCGGCTTCCAGATCACCCGTCTCGAGGACCGCCTCGGCATCCGCCTCGAGTTCCCGTGCGGTTTCCAGCCGCTCGGCGATGTGGCGCTTCCTCTCCTGCTCTTGCCACGCTTCCTTTTCCTTGCGGATGGTTTCCTTCAAGGCTTCGACCTTCTCGCGGTCCTCGGGGTCGGGAGGGTCCAGTCCGAAGGCGACCTCGATGGCTTTCTCGGCCTTGTCAAAATCCTTCGCGTCGGCCGCCTCGCGGGCTTCCAGGATCTTGGCCTTGAACTTCTCGAACTTCTCCCTCCAGAGCCGTTCCGCCTCCTCCTTGCGGGCGCGTTGCGCCTCGGCCTTCTTTTCCGCGTCGAGCTTCTTCTGGAGGGCCTCGGCGGCTTTTTCGTGCCAGTCCTTCGCTTCCGCGTTCCCCTCCTCCAGGTTCACCGCTGTGAGGAAGAACTCCTCGGCGGCCTTGAAGCTCCCCTTCTCGAAGGCCTCCTTCCCGTCTTTCATGGCGGTCTGGAACTGCTCCTTGCGCTTGCCCTCCTTCTGCATCTGGAGGAAGAGGAATACGCCCCCGGCCCCCAGAAGGAGCACCAGCGCGATCAGGCCGGTGATGACGATGCCGCGGTACTTGCGGGCCTTCTTGTAGACCTTCGTGGTCAGGCCGACAGGCTTGGCCAGGATCGGATCGCCGGCGATGAACCGGTCGATGTCGTCGGCCAGGGCGTCCCCGTTCTGGTAGCGCTTGGAAACGTCCTTTTCGAGGCACTTCAGGCAGATGGTCTCCACGTCCTTGTGGATGTGCTTGTTCAGCCGGCGCGGGGGCGGGGGATCCTCCTGGGAGACCTTCTTCAGGAGCTCGACGATCGTGTTGCCCGTGAAGGGGGTCTGGTCGGTGAGCAGCTCATAGAAGATGGACCCGAGGGAGAAGAGATCGGAACGGCTGTCGATCTCGCTGGTCCGGCCCTCGGCCTGCTCGGGGGACATGTAGCGGGGCGTGCCCATGACCGCGCCGGAGACCGTGAGCGTCTGCCCCTCGCCGCCCCCCACGTCCTTGGCCAGGCCGAAGTCGGTGAGCTTGGGCTCGCCCTCCTCCGTCAGAAGGATGTTGCCCGGCTTGATGTCGCGGTGGATGATGTCCTGCTCGTGGGCGTAATGCAGGGCGCGCGCGGTCTTGGCGATGATGCGGAGCGCCTCTTCCTGCTCGACGGCCTGCTCCTTGATCAACGCGTCCAGGGGCTTGCCCTTCACGAACTCCATGGTGAAGTAGTGCTGGTTGCCCACCACCCCCACGTCGAAGATCGGCACGATGTTGGGGTGGGACATCTTGGCGGAGGACTCCGCCTCGCGGTGGAAACGCTTGATCTGGTCCTCCGTGGCCCCCTCGCCGGCGATCAGGACCTTGAGGGCCACCTCCCGGCTCAGGCCCCGCTGCTTGGCGATGTAGACGATCCCCATGCCGCCACGGCTGAGCTCCTTGACGATCTCGTAATTCCCGAAGAACTGCTTGCCCCCCTCCGTCCGAACGGCCGTTTCCTTGGGCTTGCCCTTCTCGGCAGGCCACGTGGCGCCGGTCTTGCCGCCCATGTCCGTCTCGGAGGAGGGCTTCCCCGGCGGCGCACCGCCGGCCGGGGCTTCCTTCTTCCCGACCTTTTCGGACGAGGAGACCTTGAGAAGGGTCTGCGCGTCGCCCTCCATGTCGGCGGGGGACTCGTCGAGGGTCGCCGCCTGGCCTCCCGGGGCGGCCTGCTCCGGCGGCAGGACCGAGCTTCCCGATCCGTCCGTATGCAGGAGGGTCTGGGCCTGCTCCTCCATCATGGCGGGGGACTCGTCGAGGGTCTTCTCGCCGGCTTGCGGAGCGTCTCCTTCCGGCGGCAGGATGCCGCTTCCGGACCCGTCCGTCTGCAGCAGCGTCTCGCCCGTGTCCTCGAGCAACACGCCTTCGCCCTTTGCGGCCTCTTCCTCCTCGCCGGGGACGGCCTGGCCGGCGGGTCCGAGGTCGGTGGACCCGCATCCGGTGCAGGCGCCGGGAGCGGGGGCGTTGAAGTGGGGGAGGGCCTTGCCGCAGGCGCGGCAGACGACGTAGGACTGGCCCAGCGTGTCCCAGGCGCTCTGGATGCGCTCGGGAGTGAGATGACCGGATTCGCGGATCACGTCGGCCACGCGGGCGGTCTTCCCCTGTCCGGAAGCCTGCTTCGCCCTGGAGAGACACTCCTGGAGCGTGCCCTTCTCCACCCATCCCCACTGGGCGACCACGGCGCAGAAGAGCTTGTCCTCGGCAAGGGCGAGGTCTTTCGATTCCATGGAGCGGACCTCAAGACGAATGCGGCGACCATTGAACCCGATCTCTTCGAGGGGGTCAAGAGAGAGGGGCCCTTCGGGAAAGCTCAAATCCTGATCATCCGGATTCAAAGAGAGGCTGAAAGACGGTTACCGCCGAGAATATAGAGCACGGCGATGAGTCAGGAGGATCAGGACCATGGACCGCCTTGGAGGGCGAGCCTCCCGGCGAGCCGGGGACGTTTTGGCTCGGGGGGACCCTCGCCCTCCAAGGCGGCACGGATGATAGCCGGGGTGCTGCGGGCTGGAAGCCCGCGCTCCCGGCGTCGGCAACGACTGAAATCTCCAATCTCCAACCCATGGCCATGGACAACGCGTCGCGCCTTGCCTATCATGAACCGTGTTCCCCCTTCCTTGAGGCGCCCGCGTCGTGAAGACCGCGTTCCGGATCCTGGCGGCGGTTCTGCTCTGCCTCGCTTCCCCGATGGGCCTTCTCGGGGGGGAGATGCCCGACCGCCCGCCCAAGGAGCCGCGCATGGGCTCCAAGGAGCGGGCCGAGGCCAGGAAGCTCATCAAGGCCTACTTCGAGGCAACGGAGGCGGGGGAGAAGGCCGCGCTGCTCGAGACGATGAAGGGATTCGACCCGATCTCCCGGCGCTCGGCCCGGACCCTCAAGGCGTATGCCTTCCGGTGCGCCTATGCGGGCCCGAAGCGGAAGCTCGAAAGCCGGACCCGCCTGGAAACCGCCCAGGGGACGGGACAGATCCTGGTCTCCGGCGTCAAGCGTGGGAGAGCGCAACCCCTGCTCATCGGCCTGCACGGAGGCGGGGCGGGGACGGGGGACGGCGCGACGAGCCGGCAGAAATGGCAGTCCGCGACGGGCAAGGGATGCATCTGTGTCTTTCCCACGGTGCTGAAGAAGGAGGACTCGGCCTGGAACAAGGAGCGGGAGGAGCGCTACGTCCTGGAGATCATCGAGGCCGTGAAGCGCTCCACCCGGGTCGACACGAACCGGATCTACCTCGTCGGACACTCCATGGGCGGGTTCGGCACCTGGTCCATCGGCGCCCATCACGCCGACCTCTTCGCGGCGATCTCCCCGAACGCGGGGGGGATCTTCGCCGTGCGCGGAAGCACGTTGCGGCTCGCTTCCGGGATCCTGCCCAACCTCTACAACACGCCGGTCTACTTCTTCCACAGCACCGACGACCCCCAGGTGCCTGCAGCGACCGACCAGCGGGCCGCGAAGGAACTCGCCAGGCTCAGGGAGGAGCATCCCGGCGGCTACGAGCACGTCTACAAGGAGTACGACGACATCGGCCACGGCATGCCGCCCACGGGCGTGAGGCCGATCCTGGAGTACCTGCTCGAGCACAAGCGCGACCCGTACCCGGCCAAGGTGATCTTCGAGCCGAGCCGCGCGACCAAGCGTCTCTTCGCCTGGGTCGAGGTTCCCGCGGGAAGCGGCGTGAGCTGGATCTGCGCGGAATATGACCGGAAGTCGAACGAGATCTCGGTGCAGACGAAGGGAGGCGACACGGGCTTCGCCGTCTACCTCGCCCCCCGGGCGATGTTCGACATCAAGAAGAAGGTGACGGTGAAGGTGAACGGGACGGTGAAGTTCGAGGCCTACGTGCAGCGTTCCCTGGTCGCCATGATTCGCAGCATCGGGGCGTTTTTCGACATGGAGCGGGTGTACGAGATTCGGATCGGCTTTCCGTAGTTTGACAGGGATCGAACGCACGTGTATGCGTTCGAGCTGGAATCGCGCCTGGTCCTCTTTCCCGAACAGCTTTTCCGGATCCAGCTCGGGTTCGAGCTCACGCTGTTCGAGATCTACGACAAACGGTCCCGGCTGGACGAGCAGCGGGTGCGGCTCATCCGCCTGGCGAACGAGCGCGGCGTCAAGGGCTTCTCCGCCCTCGTCCAGGAGGCGCTGGAGATGTACCTGGACGCGGAAGCCAGGCGGAAGAAGACCGTCGTGCGGGCCTCGAAGCTCCGCGGCGTCCTCCGCGGGAAGAAGGCCGAGCAGCTGGAACGCTCCGTCAAGGAGATCCGGGAGCGCTGGCGATGAGGGCGCTTGCAAGTCATCCGTACGTTCTCTCCGCGCACCGGGCATCGACGGGCCGTGTACGGGTCCCAATGCCTTCACCGCGCATCGCTGGCATTTCCTCCCCCCTCGTCGAATTGGACGTTGAGGAGCGCATCGATGCGTACGGCCTTGGTTTTTCCGATCCCGGGGACCGCGCGCCATGACTTCGCATCGGCCTCGAAGGCGGCCTTCAAGGTGCCGAAGTGATGGAGTGCGTTCTCGCCCAGGGTTCTTCCGAGGCCGGGCAGGGAGGTCATCACGAAGAGAGCGCGATTGCGGAGCCTTCTCGGGCGGTAGCCCTGGCGCACCGACGCGCTCGACCCCATTTCGCACCTCCTGAGCATGTCGGCCAGCAGGAAGGCGGACTCGCGCTTCGTCGAGGCATGCACTACGGGAACCCCGAAATCCAGGATCAGCGAAAGAACGGCCCCCTGCAGTGCGTTCGTCGAAACCTGCGTCCATCCCGGCACGTCTTCGAGAAGCAGAATCGGCCTGTACGGACTGGAAGCCAGCCGGCTCGCCTGCTCGAAGAGCCTTCCCGAAATCATCGAGGTCTCGAAATCTTTTCCCCGTTTCCGCTCGACGAGAATCTTTTTCTTGACGAGGTAATCCCCGGCCGCAAGCCTCTCCTCGGAGCACCGGAGCCCGTGTTCCTTTTCGAGGCATTCGACGATCTCCGGCGCCTTCTCGAAACAGTCCACGACGATGTCGGCATTTTGGGACATGAGCCCCTCCCGGGAAGAACGCCTGGAACATGGAAAAGGGCCGCCGATGGCGGCCCTTTGGATGACGATTTTTTCGGCGGACCGCGTCCGCCGAAAAAATCGGGGCGGCCGGATTCGAACCGGCGACCTCGTGCTCCCAAGGCACGCGCGCTAACCAGGCTGCGCTACGCCCCGCTTCGCGAAATCCCAGATCCCAAAATTAAAATCCCAATGAAATCCCAAACCCCAAATCCCAACGAGACAGTATACAGAATACGGTGGAGGCTGGAAGGGCACACGGGCGCCACGGCGCGTACAGGCGCCGAACGGCACGGAGTCGGACATCAACGACGGAAGGGGCCGCGTTGCAGACGCCGGATCAGGCCCTGAAGGCCCATGAACTCGAACGCGACCGAGCGGATCCTCTTCTTGTAGGAACGGTCGACGTCGCTGCATACGATCCAGTTCTTTCCTTTCCGGTACTGCCGGCGAAACGAGAGCATTCCGGAAGGATGGAAGCCGCCGGCCTTCCACTTGCACTCGATCGCAACGGGAGAACGGCCCCGGCCCGGAAGCACGAAATCGACCTCGTGCCCCTTCTTGTCCCTCCAGTAGCGAAGAACCGGGGCCTGGAGGCGGGCGTGCAGCTCGTTGAGGACCCAGTGTTCCCACAACAGGCCCAGGTCGTCCTCCCGCAATCGGTCCCAGCCCCGGAACGTGCACACGAATCCCGTGTCGAAGGCGTAAACCTTCGGCGCGGAGACGATCTCCACGGAACGGCGCGTCGAGAAGGGGCGGATCACATGCGCAACCCAGGTCGATTCCAGCACGGCGAGGTAGTTCGACACCGTCGGGCGGCTGATCTCGCAGGGCGCTGCGAACCGGGTGGCCTCGAAGATGCCCCCGCTCTGCGCGAACAGAAGCTCCATGAACCGCTGGAAGGACCAGCGGCGCTCGAGCCGGAACAGCGCCTGGATGTCCTTCGCCCAGAAGGAATCCATCCATTCCTGGAAATCGGCCTCCGGGAATCCGGACGCCAGGAAGAAGGGCGGAAGACCGCCCCGGAGGAAACGCCGGGACAGGTCGGTCTCCCCGAAATCGTCGAGGTCCCTCGACATCATGGGCGTGAGCCACACGAGGGCCTTCCGCCCTGAGAGCGTGTCCCGGAATCTCGAGGAAGCCTCCAGGGTGGAGGATCCCGTGGCGAGGACCTTGACCGTGGGGTAGTGGTCGGCCGCGATCTTCAGCATCTCGGAAGGATTCCCGAGCCGGTGGATCTCGTCCAGGACGATCCTCTTGCCCTTGAACTTCGAGAGGAACGCTTCGGGATCCTCCATCGACCGGCGGGTCCGGGGGAGTTCGCAGTCGAAATATTCGACGCGTGGAAGCGTCTGCGACAGCACCGTCTTCCCGACCCGGCGAACCCCCGAAAGCCAGACCACGGATTTCGATCGCCACGCCTTTTCCAGCACGTTCAGCCAGTACTTTCTCCGGGTAACCATACGAAATGATAATTGCATATAGTACTACTACATGCAAGTAATATAGCGTCTGGATCCTCAGGGAATCCTGCGCGCGACGAGCCGAGGGACGTCGAATCCCCGCCTTGACCTTTCGGGTGCGAGGCCCCTTGTAAACCCTGGCAACCGATCCTATGCTGGATTCCAGGATCGTACTGCCCCCGCACGCCGCCCTTTGGGAGGAGACCCCGCATGGAAGGCGAGGAGTGGCTCTTCTTCATCATCATCGCCTTCGTCATCCCCGGGATGATGATCCTCCTCTTTCGAATGAAAAGGCCCGAAGCCTCGCGGAGAATCTGGCGGTTTCTGATGCATCTCATCGTCCCCTCGAAACGGGCGCGGATCCTATTCATGGCGGTTTTGCTGGACGTGAGGAGGCTGGGGCCCTGGATCGCCGTGCCCGCGGGTTTCGCGGTCTGGAAGATCGCGACCTACAACCTCGGCCCGTGTATCTTGTTTTCAACGGGGGACGACCATCCTGGTTTCTTCTGGTGGGCGTTTTTCAGACCGTCCGAGGCCGCTCCCGGGTATCTCGTATGGACCCTCCATGAATCCCTGCTGAAATCATGTAGAGACGTTTCCGACCTTCGCTGTTCCGCCGGCGGGCCGGGCTGATCCTTTCGGCGGTCCCGCTGTACGTCGTTCCCTTCTTCCTCCTCCACCTGGCGAACGCGCTCGCCTGGTCGCAGCATGACTTCCGGGCTTTTGCGCCGCCCTGGGCGGGGATCTTCATCGAGCTCTTCCTGCGGCTGGCTCCTTCCGTGCTGTCGCTCCTGCCGATCTGCTATTTCCTGCGGGTTGCGGGACGACGGCGTTCGACTTGCGATGGAGACGGGTAGGGGCGGGCCCGTGTACCCGCCCCACTGTTGCCGCCAAGGGGGCCACCACACGGGGTCGCCCCTCTACATGCAAAGCGCGCGGGCGGGACGCCCGCGCCCCGTTTGCTGCGGGCGGGACGCCCGCGCCCCGTTTGCTGCGGGCGGGACGCCCGCGCCCCGTTT
>CAZDSO010000038.1:25962-30267 GCA_964508045.1 uncultured Planctomycetia bacterium
GCTGCGGGCGGGACGCCCGCGCCCCGAGCTGCGGCGGGCTCGCGCCTCCCACAGGGTGATACGGGTGCTCGAAGAGAAGGCAAGGGGAATGACCCGTGACCAATGACCCCGCTCACCGGTGCTCCGCGAACTGCGGGCCCGGCTCCTTGTTCATCAGCTCGCAGAGCATCTTCGCCTGGAAGGCGGCGTCGTAGTCGGCGCGGTGGCGCTGCGCCTCGTCGAGCTTCGGCAGGTCCGCGAACATCTCCTGGAAGACCGACTTGCGCGCCTTGTGCCAGCGAAGCGTGTAGCGCCCGAAGGCCAGGCTCTTGGTGTCGAGGGGAAAGATGTCGAAGGGGTTCTCGACGCCGGTGTGGTGAAAGTAGAAGTTCACGTACGCCCAGTCGAACGCGGCGTTGTGGCCCACGAAGACGGGGGCCTTCTCCTCGCCGGAGGCCTGTTCGAGCACCCAGGTCCGGAAGCGCTCCATGGCCTCGCGCGGGTCCTTGCCGCTCTTCACGAGCTGCTCCCGCGTGATGCCGTGGACCTTCATGGCGTCCTCGACGAACCCGGGGAAGGCCGGCCGCAGTTCCTCGTAGAAGGACGCCCCCTCCACGATCTGGAAGCTCATGGCCTCCTCCTTCACGGGAACCGCCCCGAGCGATACGAGATTGTGCACCGAGGGAATCGGGCCGGACGCCTCGACATCGACGGATACGAAGAGCATGGAACCTCCTGAAAAGGGAAACGGTCTACACCTCCACCGTAGCCCGCGCGGTGCGTGGATGCAAGCCGGCGCCATTCAGGGTGGTGTCTGAGATTCGCTCACGTCAACAGGAATGGGGTCAGTCCTTCGTTTTTCGTCCTTCGTTGCGAGAGGAAACCCGTCCTCGCGAAGAGAACAAGGACTAAAAACGAAGGACTGACCCCTTCCCTGCGAATCTCATACACCACCCAATTCAGAGCCTCCGACACGCCGAGGGGGGATGGGAAATCGAGGGATTCAGGAATTACGACCTGCATTGGAAATCGCATTTTCCTGACGGGTTCCAATTTTTCCCCCGGCGGACTACAGTGGAACCGTGACGATCCGGCCCCCGCGGATCTCTTGCAACGAAGAGGAAGAGCCATGCTTCGCGACCTCCTCCCCGTCGTGTTCGTCTCGCTCTGGATCGCCGCTTCCGGCTGCTCGAAGAAGGACGAACTCACCAACCGGCCCCCCGTCCTTCAAAACGGGACCGTCACGCCCGATCCCGTGGCCCGGGGCGCGTACATCCTGATCACGATCGAGGCGAACGACGCGGACGGCTCCCTCGACTCGGTGACGGCGGACCTGACGTCCGTCGGCGGATTCTCGAACCATCCCATGTACGACGACGGCTCGAACGGGGACGCGGATCCGAACGACGGGACCTGGACCCTTCGCGCGAAGGTGATCACCACCGCGGCCCCCGGCGATGTCGACGTGGTCGTGACCGCAACGGACAACGAGGGCGCCGCGTCCTCGGCGAACCTTCCGCTGACGGTCAAGAGCAACATCGTGCCCGTCCTGGCGAACGCTGCCGCGACGCCGGCGTCCACGCGGGCGGGACGCACGGTCACCTTCACCGTGGAAGCCTCCGACGACGGGATGGTCGCGTCGGTGACGATCGACCTCTCGCCGATGGGGGCCACGGCGACCGAGGCGCTGTACGACGACGGGACCCACGGGGACGCGATCGCGGGAGACGGAACCTGGACGCTCGATTTCACGCTTCCCGGAAGCCAGACCGACGGGAACTACACCCTCACCCTCACGGCGACGGACGACGCGGGAGACGCGTCCTCCACGCAGGTCGACCTCTGGGTCGTGCCCAACGTGCCTCCCGCCGTCTCGAACGAGCAGGTGTCCCCCTCCTCGCCCGCCCAGGGCGACACGGTCACGCTGAAGGCCGACGTCTCGGACGACGTGTCGGTGGCGTCGGTGACGATCGACCTGACCGGTGTGGGGGGGGCGGCCGGAGAAACCATGTACGACGACGGCTCGAACGGCGGGGATGCCACGGCCGATGACGGAACGTGGACCTGCCAGCACCTGATCCCCGTGGCGACGGCGACGGGCGCGAAGAGCCTGACCGTGACGGCGACCGACGGCGATGCCGCCACGGGAACGGGGGCCGTACACTTCACCCTGGCGCCCAACCCCGGACCCACCCTGTCCGCCGCGCCCTCGATGGTCACCCAGGCGACGGGGGAGGACACGGTGGATTTCAGAATCCAGGCGGTGGACACCCAGGGCGTCTCCTCGGTGACGGTCGATTTGAGCGCGCTGGGCGGCGGAACCTCCGTCGCGATGCTCGACGACGGCGTCGCCCCCGACACGGCCGCGAACGACGACGTCTACACGTGCCGGCTGACGCTGTCGGCCCACGTCGGGCCGGGAACCCATTCCCTGCCGGTGACCGCGCAGGACGTCCACGCGGCGACGAGCAACGGCACCATCCCCTTGACCGTGCTTCGACTCCGCCTGGAGATGACCAACTTCCTGTACGGGATCGCGGCGGCCTCGAGCACGGACGTGATCGCGGCCGGCGTACAGGCGGTCGGGTTCCACGGGGACGGCACGGCGTTCCGGATGGTGAACCTGAAGAACACGGTATCGCAGCAGAAGCAGATCGGGGCCTTCGGGCTCCCGACGGGCGAGCTCTACACGATCGGCCAGTACGCCGCCTTGAGCGACTTCGCCTCGGGCGCCTGGAACTTCTCCCGGATCGACGCGAGCAGCAGCAACGACTTCAGGGACCTGTGGGGCCCCGACGCGAACACCCTCTTCGCCGTGGGCTCGAGCAACAACCTCTACCGGTACAACGGGGCGAGCTGGACCCAGGACACGACCGTCACCGGCTCCTTCCATGCGGTGTGGGGGACCACCGCCTCGGACGTGACGATCGTGGGCAACAACAACACGATCTACCGGTGGGACGGGACGAGCTGGAACGCGGAAAGCGTGTCCGCGGCGGCGGACGACTTCTTCGGCGTCTGGGAGGACGGGCAGGGGACCTGGTACGCAGCCAGCGCCACGGGCGGCGCCGTCGGCTACGCCACGGGCGACACGGGCGAGATCTACCAGGGGACCGGCGCGGCGGGCGCCATGACCTGGTCCCAGGTGCACAACACCGCGTCGACGGAGTTCTACGACCTGCATGGCCACCGGGCTACGGGCACGCTGGACATCTGGGCCGTGGGCGTCTCCGGCGGGATCGTCCATTCCTCGGACGGCTCCGTGTGGACCCCGCAGAACGCGGGCGTCAGCGAGAGCCTCTTCTCGGTCTGGGCCCAGAGCGCCTCGGACGTGTGGGCGTCCGGCGCCAAGGGCGTGGTTCTTCACTACAACGGAAGCGGGTGGTCGACGGTGGTCCCGCCGTCGACCTACGACGAGTCCTGGGGGATCACGGCCTCCACGACGGCGGACGCCTGGAAGGCGGGGACCGATTCCGCGGGCACCCAGGGGACGATCCAGATCTACAACGGCTCGACCTGGACGACGGAGCACACGCTGGCGACGGGGCTTCGGGACGTGTTCGCCATGGCGGGATCCACGACGGACGTCTTCGCGGTGGGGTACAACGGAACGGTGCTGCAGCGCGCCGGGGGCGCCTGGGCGCCCATGACGCCCGCCTTCACCGCATCGCCGAACGCGCTCTACGTCGTCTGGGGAAGCGCGGCCTCGAACCTCTTCGTGGGGGGCGAGGACGCCTCGGCGAGCGGCGCCGGCGTCTGGGACTTCAACGGGTCGGGCTGGTCGGCCCAGCACACGGGATTCGCAGGCGGCGCCTCGGAGCGCGTCTACGCGATCTTTGGCTTCTCCCCGAGCGTGGTCTACGCCGCCTCGAACACCGGAAACCTCTATGCGTACCAGGGGTCCCAGGCCTGGTCGGACATCACCAACCAGCTCGGGGCGGGCCCCTTCAAAGGCTTCAACGGGATGTGGGGATCGAGCGCTTCGGACGTCTACCTGGTGGGAAACGGGGGCCAGGCTTTCCACTACGACGGCTCCTCGTGGACGGACATGGCTTCCCAGCTCGGCTCGCCTTCCGTGGACCTGATGGACGTCTGCGGGACGTCCGCCTCCGACGTCTGCATCGTGGGCAAGGGCATGACGGTGTTCCGGTACGACGGAACGGCGTGGAAGGCGCTGACCTTCCAGAGCAATGCGGAACTGTACGGGGCGGCCGCCTCGGGCTCGCTGATGCTCCTGTCGGGGGAGAACGGGCAGGTCTACCGGCTGGAGCGCTAGCCCGGATTATTCATGAAAACTACTGCGGTCGCCGCAAGCACATGATCTGC
>CAZDSO010000039.1:0-29959 GCA_964508045.1 uncultured Planctomycetia bacterium
GAGGGTCCTCCCGAGCCAAAACACAGCCGGCTCGCCAGGAGGCTCGCCCTCCAAGTTTTCATGGTTTCCGGGAGAGCCGAAGGCTCATGGTTTACTACTATCTGAAATCCCTACGCGGTGTCCTCCGTCCCCTGCCCGTCTCGCAGGGAGCCCCGCGCCTCCCGGAAACCGCTCAAGCTCCGCCCCGGATCGGCCGATGTAACTCGGAGAACGTTTCGGATTTTCCAAGAGAAGGAGGCATCGATGGAGGAAGTGAGCCGCCGCTCGTTCGTCCTGGCCGCTCTCGCCTTCGTTGCCGGAGGGTGCGCGAAAGGGTTCTACCTGGGGGGCGGGGGACACGTCATCGGGCGCCCCCCCGAGAAGGCGGAGGAAGGCCCGGAGAAGAACGCCAATCCCCTCCATCTCTCCCGGAAGGACCCCGTCTACACCGGCGACCCCGACGACGGCTGGATGCCCGATCTCGACCCCGTTCCGCGGGCCCTCTGGGCCCCCGCCGCGCCCATCCGCGGCCGCCTCCAGTCCATCGGACGCGTCAGCCGGATCACCGTCCACCACGAGGGGTCCGGAACCGCCGCCACGCATCTCGGCTTCGACGAGGTGGCAGCCGACCTCCAGGACATCCGCCGCGTCCATCTCCGGGACATGAACGCCGGAGACATCGGCTACCACTACGTCATCGACCGCGCGGGACGCATCTGGGAAGGGCGTCCGGCGAGGTACCGCGGGGCCCACGCCGGCGGCGAGGCGAACCGCGAGAACCTCGGCATCATGCTGCTCGGGAACTTCGACATCCAGCGCCCCGCGAAACGGCAGCTCAAGGCCCTGCGCCTGTTCCTGCTGAAGACGATGAACGGCTTCCGCGTCCCCGTGCGGCGCGTCTTCACCCACCGCGAGCTCAAACCCACCCGTTGCCCCGGCGAGCACCTCCAGCGCTACATGGTGCGGCTCCGCGCCCAACTTTGAGCCCTTCGCCCCCTCGAAGGCCCAGCGGGACTTCCAGGGCATGGCGCGTTGCCACGTTCGCGGTCACCTCGTACCATGACGAGGGAAGGGCGCCCCTTTCGCCCCGGCATCCTCGAGGAGACGTCCATGCTTCGATCGGCCCTCGTCCTCGTTCTCCTTCTTGCGGCGGGCAGCTGCGCGTCCTCGCCCGCCTATTCCCAGGAGCCGCCGAAGGGGAACGAGGAGGCGCCATCCGTGAGCCCCGCGGAACGGGAAGCCCTCGCCCTCGCCCTCCAAAGCCTCAACATGGACCTCGAAGACCTGCATTTCAAAAAGGACGTCGCCCCTTCCGATGACATCCTCCCCGCCGTCCGGAGCGTCCTCGACGACCCCCTCTCCGGGGTCGCGAGAACCGACGCGCTCGCCGGAGATATCGCGGCCGCCGACCCCGCCTCCACCCTGCTTCGCCTCGGAAGCCTGCTTGCCGACGTCCCCGGGACGCTTCCCGGCCCCCCCGCCGGGACGCCCTCCGGGGTCGACGCCTGGAGAAAGGCCCTGGCCCCTCTCGCGACCGATGAGGACAGCGCCGAAAAGGCCGCCTCCACGGCCGCCGGGCTTCCCGCCCCCCTCCAGGCGGCGCTGGCGGATATCGCCGAAACCCTGCCGCGGGCCCATGATCGCGTCCGCCGGGGCTTTGCCGCCCTCTCGCCGGAGGAAAAAGACGTCCTCCGCCAGTGGGGACGGTTGCTCACCATCGCCAACGACGCCTTCCGCAAGGACTTCACGCCCCCGGATCCCGAGCGCGCTTCCGCCTTGCGGGCGATGCAGCCCGGCGTCCCCCCCCTGAAACGCGTTCTGGAAGCGGGCCGCAAGGTGGAGGTCGCAAGCCTGGCCGAGGCGGGAGCCCTTCTCGCGGCGCTGGCCGGGCGGCTGGCCCGAGGGCTTGCGGAGATGGCCGGCGTGGCGGGGAGACTCGGCGCCGCGACCTATTTCCGCATGGAGACGCGCTTCGGCCTGTTGTGGATCCGGGCGGGAAGGTTCACGCGCACCCAGAACGCCGGCGCGACGTTCCTGATCGATCTCGGCGGCGACGACGTCTACCCCGAGGCGGTAAGCGGCGGCGCCCGGGGGGACCCCGGCCGGCCTCTCTCCCTGCTGGTGGACCTGGGCGGCGACGACGTCCACGTGACGGGGGCCTGGGGAGGGCCGGGAAGCGCCTTTCTCGGCGCGTCCGCCTTCCTGGACGTCTCGGGGAATGACGTCTACCGGGGCGGGGACCTGTGCCAGGGAGCGGCCCTGTTCGGCGCGGCCACGTTCGTCGACGAAAGCGGTGACGACGACTACCGGGCGGGCGCCTTCTGCCAGGGGGCGGCCTCCTTCGGCGTCGCGCTCCTGGCCGACAAGGGGGGGAAGGACCGCTACCTCGCCGGCGAGTTCGCCCAGGCGTTCGCCCGGACGCTCGGTGCCGCTTGCCTCCACGACCGGGCCGGCCATGACAGCTATCGTGCCGGCGGGCGGACACCCTATCTCCCGCTCTACGAGGATCGCCACTTCTGCCATTCCCAGGGGTTCGCCATCGGGGTCCGGGAGCACGGGGCGGCGGGCGGGATCGCCCTGTTGCTGGACGAGGCGGGGAACGACGTCTACGCCGGCGAGGTCCACGGCCAGGGAGCGGCGTGCTGGTACGGGCTCGGCATGCTCGTCGACCGCTCGGGCTGCGATCGTTATTCCCTGACGTTCAACGGCCAGGGGGGCGCCGTGCACTCGTCTGCGGGCATCCTGATCGACGAGGGGGGG
Organism: uncultured Planctomycetia bacterium; assembly: GCA_964508045.1. Classification (GTDB taxonomy): domain Bacteria; phylum Planctomycetota; class JAKEIC01; order JAKEIC01; family CAZDSO01; genus CAZDSO01. The sequence goes on from CAZDSO010000039.1 coordinate 2,740, forward strand.
GACGACAGCTACGTGCTGGACGACGGCATGGGCCAGGGCGCGGGGCACGACCTCGCCGTGGGCGTGCTGTCGGACCGCGGCGGGATGGACCGGTACCTGTGCCGGGGCGCTTCCCAGGGGGTCGGGCTCACCAACGGCGTGGGGATTCTGCTCGAGCGGGCGGGGAACGACGTCTACGCGGCCGGCGCAGGCCTTTTCCAGGGCGGTGGAAGGGCGCAGAGGGGGTATGGCAGCATCGGGTTGTTCGTCGATCTTTCCGGGCGGGACGCCTACGCCTCCGGACCGCCGGGCGTGGTGCCGGGCCTTCGGGGAGACGGGGAGGTCTGGCACCTCGGCGCGTTCGGCTGCGGCGTGGATCTCGGGCAGGGAAGCGAACGCGGCTCGGGCAAGGGTTGGGAGAGACGCCCCGTGGAACCCGGGGAGACGGACCTGCCCGAGGGATATGCGTACACGAAGGAGCGATTCGACGAATTGTTCGCCGTGGCGTCGCTTTGGGACGTCGGCGTGGACCGTCCGCGGGTGGCCGCGGCCCGGGGAGAGCTCATCGCGTGGGGGGAGCGGGCCCTTCCCCACCTGGAGCGCATGATGGGCCGCTGGGGAGGGTTGCACTTTTATGCGCTGGACGGCGTCCTTTGCGGGATCGCCGAGGATCACGGCGAGGAAGTCCGGGAACTCGTGCTTCGCTCCCTGGGGAGTCCCGATTCCATCACGCGGGCCAACGCGTTCCGGCTTGCCGGCAAGCTGGCGCTCCGGGAAGCCTCTCCCATCCTGTTGCAGCACCTGAAGGACCCCGCCTGGCGGGGCTATGCCGTGGGGCCGGTCGGCGAGCTCGGTCTGGAGGAGGCCGTTCCCGTTCTCGTGGCCTGGCTCGACGAGGGGCCCGACGCCTCGGCGGCTCTTTCCGCGTTGCGTGCGCTGGGCAGGATCGCGGACCCCTCCTCGCTTCCGGCGGTGATGAAGCGTTTCACGGAGGAGGCGTTCCCGGTGAGGTTTGCGGCCGTCCGCGCTGCTTCCCGGTTCGGGCGCGACGCCGTGGACCCGCTCGTGGACCGCCTGCAGGCTTCGGACGCGTCCGTCCGCGAAAAGGTCCATGCGCTCCAGGCGCTTCGTCTGACGGAACCGGCATGCAAGGACGCTTCCCTCTTCGCCCACGTCGAGTGCTGGATGGATCATGAAGATTGGCGGATCCGGGCGGAAGCGGCGAAGCTCGCGGCGTCGTTCCCCTCCTCCTTCTCAGTGGAATCCCTTTTGAGATCGAGACTTGAGAAGGAGACCCACGCCTATGTCCGGGGTGTGCTCCGCGCCGAGCTGGCCATTTCGGCCGGGAAGGCGGATCGGGACCCCTCTCTGCGATCGGGAATCGTGGACTATCCGGAATACGATGAGGATTGATTCCCTGGTTTTTCACTTTGTGAAAAACCAAGCGGCCGCCTCTTGCGGAGGGCGATGACGCAGGGAAGAGGAACGCCCCTGGACCGGGCCGGATTCATTTCTTTCTGGCGGCCTTTTTCTTTTTCACGGCCTTTTTCTTCTGGGTCGCCTTTTTCTTCTTGGCGGGCTTCTTCTTGGCGGCTTTCTTCTTTTTGACGGCCTTTTTCTTCTTGGCGGGCTTCTTCTTGGCGGCTTTCTTCTTTTTCGCGGGTTTTTTCTTCTTGGCGGTTTTCTTCTTCCTCGTTTTCTTCTTTCTGGATTTGATCATGCTGGAGAGGATCTGCTCCCGTGCGATGCAGGTCTCGCAAAGCTCGCGTTCCGGGAACCTTGCGATTTCCGCCCAGGGAATCTCCTGAAAACAGGACTGGCAAAACCCGAAATTGTCCGAGGCCATTCTTTCCAGGGCCTGATCCACATCCTTGAGCATTTGCTTGCGGTCCTTGGGCACCGTGCGAAGGAGCCAGGAAGGCATTTCCTCCTTCGGCATCTTTTTCCCGCTGAGGGCTTTTTCCAGAATCGCCTTTTTTCGTTGCAGAAGTTCCTTGGCCAGACCAAGTTGTTCATTGTCCATGATTCACCCAGTCTTTCTTCATCACAAGGGAATTCCGCTCGCCGATATACAAATGGAAGCGTTTTTCCGACGTTTCGTCAAGGAAAATCCACGGCCACCAGCCGGCGATGGAAGGTCAGGGGCCCGGATTCCGTGATCAGGATGTCGACTGGAACATCATGGGATTTACGGAGTAAGGATTCGACCCGCTGGAGGTCGAACGCGACGCCCACGCGAAGCGCCCGTGGCGCGGACACCAGGAGTCTGTCGTAAAACCCTCCGCCGTAACCGATTCTGTATCCCAGGGGCCCGAAAGCCACACCGGGAACGATGATGATGCCGAGGTCGGTGGCCTCGACCGAGGAACAGGTTTCCACGGGTTCCATGATTCCAAGATCGTTGGGCTCCAGAGAGTTGTGCAAGTTCTCGACTGCATGGAGCGTCAGCCTTCCCGGACCGGCCATGCGGGGAAGGGCCACGGGGATTTCCTGGGAGATGGCCTCCTCCATCATGGGAATCGTGTTCACCTCGGTTTTCATCGTGTGGAAGAAAAGAACCGGCCCCCGCCCCGGCCATTGCCGGAGGGAAAACAAGTGTTCCCGGATCGCCCGGCTTCGTGTCTCCCTTTCTTCCGCCGACAGCGCGTCCCGGCGCTCGAGAATTTCCAGTCTCTGTTCTTTCTTCGTCATTTTCGGGAAAACCAACCCAACATTCTCGACAGGAACCCCCGGCGGGCGGTTCTTCGCGAGGACCGCCGTCCGGAACCGGCGGCCCTGCTTCGTCCGCTCGCCTTCCGCTTTCCTCTGGGCCGCATGCCGGCGCGGAGGGGAGGTTTGCCTTCCTTCAGCCGCACCAGGTCGGTCTTCAAGTCGAGGCAATTCGCATATCGCTGGTCGGGTTGCTTGGCCATGGCCTTCAGGATCACCTCTTCCAGGCCCTCGGAACTCCCGGGGTTCAGATCGCGGAGGGGTGCGGGGGGATGGTTGCAGACCTGATCCATGATCATGACGGCATTGACGCCCGTGAAGGGAGGCTTTCCCGCCGCGAGGCGGTAGAGGGTGGCGCCCAGGGAAAAGATGTCCGAGCGCGCGTCGACGGCCTTGGAGTCGTGGACGCCTTCGGGGGAAATGTAGTTCGGGGTTCCGAAGACGGAGCCCGCCACCGTGAGCTCCTCCCCTGATTGCTGCTGCTTGGCCAGACCGAGATCGAGGAGCTTGAGGGTCCCCCGGGAGGAAAGGATGAAGTTCCCCGGTTTCACGTCCCGGTGGACGAGGCCTCTTTCGTGGGCGTAGGCCAGGGCGTCCGCGGCCTGGATGCCCAGATGGATGATCCGTTTTTCTTCGAGGGGGCTGGAGCCGACGTCGCTCAAGGCCTTGCCCTCGGCGAACTCCATGACGTAGTAGAGGAGTCCGCCCTCTTCGCCCGCCTTCAGCGCCTTGACGATGTTGGGATGGGAGAGGGAGAGGGCGGCGGAGGATTCCCGGAGGAAGCGCGTCTTGAACTCGGGAATCCGGGCCATCTTGGGGGAGAGGACCTTGATGGCCACGGGGGCCTTCGAGGCGAGATGGATTCCCTTGTAGACGACGCCCTGGGCCCCCTTGCCCAGGACCGCGACCGCCTTGAATCCCGGGATCTTCACCGGCTTCTTCTTGGCCATTTCGACCTTCGACGGAATGAAGTCGGGCTATCCCTCGTTCTCGACCGGACAAAATCCCCGGAGTATACTTTACGGACAGGGAAAAACGCATCATCTTTTGCCGGATCGGAGGATCGAAGCATGGCGATTTTCAAAGCCTATGACATACGGGGCGTCTACCCGTCCGAGCTGGACGAGAAGAAGGCCGCGTCCATCGGGCGGGCCTTCGGCGCCGTCATCGGCGCAGGACCCATCGTGGTGGGACGGGACATGCGTCTCTCTTCGCCGTCCATGCGGGACGCCCTCGTGGCCGGTCTCGCGGCGGTCGGGGTCGACGTGTGGGACGTGGGTATGATCTCGACGCCCATGCTCTACTTCGCCGTGAGCCACCTGGAAGCCGCCGCCGGCGTGGTCGTGACGGCTTCCCACAATCCGTCCCGCTACAACGGGTTCAAGATGTGCCGGGAGAGGGCCATCCCCATGAGCGAGACCTCCGGCCTGCTCGACGTCAAGCGCTTCAGCGAGGAAGGCGTGGCGGACGCGGAGAAACCCGGAACCGTGGAGGAACGCGACGTCCGCGAGGCGTACGAGGAACACGTCGCCTCCTTCGCGAAGGAGGGGCGCCCCATCGACGTCGTCGTGGACAACAGCAACGGGATGGCCGGCCTGACGCTCGGCGGCATCTTCTCGCGCCTGAAAGCCCGTCTCGAGCCCCTCTATTTCGAGCCGGACGGCTCCTTTCCCCACCACGAGGCCAACCCCTTGAAGAAGGAGAACCTGCAGGACGTGATCCGGGCGGTGAGGCGCACGAAGGCGGATTTCGGCGCCTGCCTCGACGGCGACGCCGACCGTTGCGTTTTCGTGGACGAGTCGGGCGTCCCCGTTCCCGGCGACGTCGTCACCGGCCTGATCGCCTCCCGGATCCTCGAGGAAGAAGGCCCCGCGGCCGTCGTCTACGACCTCCGGTCCACGCATGCCGTCCCGGAGGAGATTGCTGAACGGGGCGGCACGCCCGTGAGGGAGCGCGTGGGGCATTCCTTCATCAAGAGCACCATGCGCAAGCACGACGCTCCCTTCGCCGGCGAACTCTCGGGGCACTACTACTTCCGCGACCATTCCTTCGCCGACTGCGGAGAGTTGGCCCTCGTCAAGATGATCAACATCGTGTCCAACGCCGAGGAACCCCTCTCCGCCCTCGTGGCGCCCTTGCAGCGGTATTTCCTGTCCGGGGAGGTGAACTTCCGCGTCGAGGACAAGGACGCCAAGATCAAGGAACTCGCGGAGGTCTTCGCGGACGCGAAGATCGATTTTCTCGACGGCGTCACCGCCGAGTACGAGGACTGGTGGTTCAACGTCCGCAAGTCCAACACCGAGCCCATGCTCCGGCTCAACCTCGAAGGCAAGACCAAGGAAGCCATGGAAAAGGGCATGAGCCGCGTTCTGGGCGTGCTGGGAACACCGGTCTGACCCCCGCGGGGGCCGGAAGGGTCCCCAGTCGAAGGCCGAAGGTTCAAAGCCGAAAGAGGAGCCATGTTCCGCGTCGTTACCGATACGATCCGCCTGAAGACCGGCCGGGAGATGCAGATCGAGGACATCACCGGGAAGGTCGAAGAGCGACTGAAAGCGTCGAAACTCTCCGACGGAACCGTCACCGTCTTCGTGCCCGGCGCCACCGGCGCCGTCACCACTGTGGAATACGAGCCCGGTCTCGTCTCGGACCTGGAAGAGGCCTTCGAGAAGGTCGCCCCCCGGCATCAGGAATACGGGCACAACGCCCGCTGGGGGGACGGCAACGGCCATGCGCACGTCCGCGCCAGCCTCCTGGGTCCCGGCCTCACCGTCCCCTTCTCCGCCGGACAGATGATCCTCGGCACCTGGCAGCAGATCATCTTCGTGGATTTCGATCCCCCCGCCCGCGCCCGCGAGATCGTCCTCCAGTTCATGGGCACCTAGAAACCCTGGTCGATGACCGCCTTGCAATGTTGTTTTCGCGAGAACCCTTTCCAGGCAAGTCACGCAAGTCATGGAACACAGAGGGATCAGAGGAATCAGAGAGGGTCGAAGGGCGAAAGGCGAAAGCACATGGACCTTGGACCTTGGACTTCTTCTCTCTGCGTTCTCTGTGTCGAAGACGTGCCCGCTGTGGCGCGGCTCTGCTGCTTTAGGAAGTAGGGATGGTAGTCAGCCATGAGCCTTCGGCTCTCCCGGAAACCATGAAAATTTGGAGGGCGAGCCCCTTCGACTTCGCGCAGGGTTGTGGTGAGCCTGTCGCCCTTCGACGTGACTCAGGGCGATGGTGAGCCAGGTCGAACCATCGAACCACTCCTGGCGAGCCATGGTATGGGCTCGGGAGGACCCTCGCCCTCCAAGGCGGTCATCGATCATGATTTTCCCGAATTTTCGGAATAGATTGTAGCGGCAGCTATCTCCTACCCACCCACTCAACCACTCAATCACCCAACGACCCAACCCCCTAGATTCCTGGCCACCCAACCCCAAGATCCTTTGCCTTCCCTGAACCAGAGACGACTCGCCTCGTTTCGTGCCTGACTACTTCCCCCCCTTCCGCGCCCCCGCGAGCGCGGCCAGTCTTTTCCTGGCCCCTTCGAGGGTGGGGTCGGCCTTCAGCGCCTTGCGGTAGGCGCCGGTCGCCTCTTCCACCCGGCCGAGACCCTCGAGGCAACGGCCGCGGTCCTCGTGAATGGCCCCCGTCTCGGGATGGGAAAGAAGCAAGGCTCTTTCCAGGTGGCGCAATCCCTCCTCCCGGGACAGGGTCTCCGGATGCGACGCCGCGATCCGGCCCAGCATTCGATGGGCCCCGCGCGCCTGGGGCCACGCGTTCACCGCCCGCCGGAAGTCCTCCACCGCGCGCTTCCGGTTGTTTTCCGCCATCCACTGGTACAGGCCCATCACGGTGAACACGCGTCCCCGCTCGGGGCCCTCCAGGCCTTCCTCCCGGAGCGCCCGCGGATAGTGGGCCTGGATGTCGAAGTAGGCCTTCACGAAATCCTCGTTGCCTTCCCCCCCCCCGGCCATCGAGGCGCCGCGAAGGAGATAGGCGCGGGCCCGGAGACACTTCGCTTCCAGATCGAGCGAGGGCGCGAGGGCGATCGCCTCGCCCGCCGTCTCCACCGCTTCCGCGTACCGTTTCAGGGCCAGTTCCGCGCGGCCCCGAAGCAGGAAGCCCCGCCCCCCGAACGTCGACGCGCCTCCCGCCGCTTCCAGCGCCGACAGGCAGGCCTCGTTGCGGCCGGAAAGGTGCATCGCTTCCAGCCGCCGGATCTCCATCCCGGCATCCGGCGCGCCTTTCCGCGACAGGGCGCGCTCCCAGGATCGCGCCGCCTCCTGGAACCGGAAAAGGGCTTCCGCCGTCTCGGCGCGGCGCGCTTCCACTTCCCAGCTGTCCGGAACCAGCGCCGAAAGCCTCGCCAGGTCCGACAGCGCCTTGTCGAGTTCCCCCCGCTCGATCCTAAGGCGGGACCGGAGCCGGAAGACCCGGGGCTCCTCGGGCAAGAGCCCTGCGGCCGCGTCGAGGTCGGCCAGCGCCTCCCCCGCCCTCTCGGCGACCTCCAGGAGCGCTTCCGCGCGCAGGAGCCGGGCGCGACCGTGTCCGGCGTGCCACGCCACCACGCGGTCCAGATCGGCGAGCATCGCGCGCGTCGCCCCGGTCCTTTGAAGGGTCAGCGCCCTCTCCCACCGCGCTTCCCACAACCCGGGCCGTTTCTCCACGGCCTCGTCCAGGAGGGCCTTCGCTTCGCGCACGCGTCCCAGGCCGCGCAACGCGGACGCGTGAAGCACCGGGAGCCTCGCGGGGACCAGCACCGGCGCTTCTTCCAGGCCGTCCAGCGTTGCGAGGCACGCTTCATGCCGGCCTTCGGCCAGGAGCCGCCGCGCTTCCACCCAGCGCCGCGCCGGATCCTCCGCCGGGAAACCGGCCTCCCCGAGACGTTTCCGGACCTCTGCCACCCGGTCGAGATCGAGCAACAGATCGATCTCCAGAAGCCGCGCCGCCCCCCCCTCGAGCAGGGAGCCGCCTTGCAGGCGGGCCAGCGCCTCCGCAAAGCGGCCGAGACATCGAAGCGTCGCCGCGGAGAGGAGGCGGAGACGCGGGCGTTCCGGGAATTCGGGGTCGACGGCTTCCAGGGTCCGATCCAGGGCCTTCAAAGCGCGTGCATAGGCCCCGAGCTCGAACAGGGCCCACCCCATGATCGACCAGACGGCGGGGCCGGGGTCTGCGGCGTCGGCTTTTCGGGCCCAGGCCAGGGCCGGCTCGGGCCGCGAGAGCGCGCGGGACACGCGGGCCAGCCCCAGGAGGCCGGCTGGATGGTCCGGCGTTTGATCCACCAGGCGCTGGAAGTCCCTTTCCGCTCCGGGAAGGTCCTGCAAGGCGAGCTGGGCTCGGGCGCGGTAGAGTAGCGCGTCCGCATCCCCCGGTCGGAGGCGGAGGATGTCGTCCGCCACGGCGCGCAGGGCTTCGTGCCGGCGCAAACGGTGCAGGGCGCGTGCTTCCAGGCGCCGGGCGTGAAGCCGCAGGGTAGGGGAGGTGGAAGCGAGGCGGGCGTGGGCGAGGGCTTCCTCGGCTTTGTTTTCGTCGAGAAGGCGGCTGGCGCGGACGAGATTGGCGCCCGGCAGGCCGGGATCGAGGGCGAGGCCCCGCGCGGCGTCCCGCAGGGCCTCTTCCTCCTGCCCGAGCCGAAGATGCCCCAGGGCCATGATTTCGAGTGCGCGGAGGTGATGGGGGACGAGGTCCCGCAGGTCCCCGGCGGCTTCCACGGCCTTTTGGTTCTCGCCGGCTTCCAGGTAGAGGCCGGCCAGCCGTTCGAGGGTTTCGCGATCCCGGGGAGAGAGGCGGCGTGCTTTTTCGAGGACGTCGGCGGCGTCGGGGCTCCGGCTCGCGGCGAGGGCGAGTCCGAGCTCGCGGAGCGCCTCGAAGGAAGCGGGGGCGTTCTGGAGGGCAACGCGCGCCCGGTCCGCGGCCTCCTCGAAGCGGTCCAGGGCTCGAAAGGCCCGGGCCTTCCAGGTCTCCACGTCGTTTTCTTCCGCGCCGAACCGGCGTGCGGCCTCGAGGTCCGCCAGGGCCTTATCGGGTTCGCCCATGCCGATTCTGGCCCGGGCGCACAGGAGGAGGGTTTCCGGATGGGCGGGCTCGATGTCCAGGGCCTTGCGGCAGGATTCGAGGGCCTTGGGGAATCGTCCCTGTTCGAGGTAGGTGGAGGCCCACATCAGGTTGTACTGGAGGTGCCTTCCGGCCTCTTCGTGGTCCCGTTTGAGCTGGAGCAGCTGCTCGCGTTCGCGGGGATCGGTGGGTTCGAGTTCGGAGACGCAACGGATTTCTTTTCGGGCCTCGGCGAGGCGGCCTTCCCGGAGATGGGTGAGGCCGAGGAAGAGATGGACGCGCGGGTTGTCGGGATGGTGCCGGAGGGCTTCCTTCAGGAGTTGCAGGGCGCGGGGAAAGCGTTCCTGCTTGAGGGCCAGCTGGCCGAGTCCGGTGAGCGCGTCGGCGTACCGTTTCTCGGCCTCGGGATCCGGAAGCCGGGAGGCGAGGAGCCGGCGGGCGGTTTCCAGGTCCTCGCGCGCGTTTTCCTTGGCGCCACTTCGCATCCGGACCTCGCCGCGGCGTAGCAGGGCGAGGTCGAGGAGGGGGTCGAACCTCAGCGCGGCGGTGAAGTCGGCGTCCGCCTGTTCGAGATGCCCGCGGCGGAAGTGGATTTCGCCGCGTTTGGTGAGGGTGATGGGGTCTTCCGGGATCAGGTCGAGGGCGCGGTTGTAGGCGTCGAAGGCCTTGTCGAAGTTGCCGGCCTGGAAGTGGCGGTCTCCCTCGGCGGAGAGTTCGCGGCCGCGGCGTCGGTCGTGGCGTTCGGTGTCCGCGGACGCGGGGGGGGCGGCATCGCGGAGGAGGGCCTGTCGTGCGAGCAGGGCGCCGACGGAGGCGAGGGCGAGGAAGAGGATGCCGTAGAGAAGCCGGCGGGCGCCGAGGAGTCGAAGCCCGCGTCGCTTGAGCATGGGGACGCTGGCGGTGACGGATTCACCCTTGAGGACGCTCTGGAGGTCGGCGCGGAATTCCGCGGCCGTGGCGTACCGCCGGGAGGGTTTTCGTTCCATGGCCTTGAGGACGACGGCCTCGAGTCGCGCGGGGATGCGGTTGTTGATGTCCCGGGGTCTCGGGAAGTCTCCGCTGATGACGTTCTTGAGGACGAGATGGACGTCCTCGCCCTCGAAGGGATGGGTGTAGGTGAGGAGGTTGTACAGGGTGAGGCCGAGGGAATAGATATCGGATCGGACATCCACGGCGGGGCGTCCGGCGGCCTGTTCGGGCGACATGTACTTGGGGGTCCCGGCGAGGGCGCCGGTCTGCCGGAGGCCCGTCACGCCGCGGGCCAGCCCGAAATCCGCGAGGTAGGCCCTGCCGTCGTCGTCGACGAGGATGTTCTGGGGTTTCACGTCGAGGTGGACGAGGCCCTTGTCGTGGGCGTATTCGAGGGCGTCGAGACACTGGATGACGACGTTCACCGAGGTCCGGAAGTCGATGAGCTCTTCCTTCCAGAAGAGGTCGAGGGGTCGTCCCTCGATGTACTGCATGGCGATGAAGTAGGTGCCTCGCTCCTCGCCGATTTCATAGAGGGAGACGATGCGCTCGTGATGGAGGTTCCGCGCGGTCTCGGCTTCCCGCAGGAAGCGGCGGACGCGGTCGGAATCCAGGGCGCGGATGGCGGGGAGGACCTTGAGCGCGACCTTCCGTCTTTCCCGGGGATCCCAGCCTTCGTAGACGACGCCGGATCCGCCGCGTCCGATTTCCCGGAGGATCCGGAAGCGTCCGAGGGTTTCCTTCTTGGGGATCTTGCGCGTCGCCATGGTCGTCTCCGACACGGATTCTACAAGATTCCGGTGTGTGGAGGAGCCACGGATTACACGGATGGCCCGGATGGAGTGGCCACGGATGACACGGAGGGCGGGGACATTCCCGTGTAGATCATCCCTCCCGCTGCTGGATGAAGCGCGCGACGTCCTTTTTCTTGCGGTCGATGTAGCGCTGGGCGTCTTCCCGCGAGTCGAACGCGCGGTTGGTGGTCGCCCATTCCTTGCGGGAGCGTTCGAGCTGCTTCTGCCGGCGGGAGGAGAAGTAGAGGAAGGAGACGAGGGTCTTCACCCGGAACTTCTTTTTTCCTTTCTCGCTCCGTCTAAGGAAGATCTTGGCGAGCTGGGTGCCGGCGTCCTGGAAGAGGTGAACGTTGCGGACCTGGTCGAATGTCCATTCCATGTCGCCTTGTCCTTCCCCTGTCGGGGATCGAGGCCGTCTTCACGCGCGCTCCTGCTCGCGGTCGAGCTTTCGCATCATGTCCAGGGCCCAGGGGTCGCTCCGGTTGAGCGCGAGCAGGCGTTGGCAGGCTTTCCGGGCGTCGCCGAAGTTTCTCCGGTTGAAGCTCTTCTGGACGAGCTCGCGGAGCGTGGCCTGGGAAGCGGGGATGTCGCCCCGTTTCTTCTGGAGGGAGGAGACGTCGAAGAGGGGGTCGAGGCGTTCCGGGTCGGCCTCGACGGACTGTTTCAGGAGGGCCGCGGCCTTCTCCAGCTTGTTCACCGAGCGGTAGAGGACGGCGGCGTCTCGGAAGGCGGTGGCGGCCTCGTGCGCGCGTCCCGTCTTCATGAAGACCTTCCCCAGCCCGTTCCGGACGCTCGGGTCGAAGGGGTCGAGTTCGATGGCTTTCTGGAAGGCGCGCTGGGAGAGGTCGAGGTTTTTCTGGTCGAAGGCGATGTTGCCGAGTTCCGCGAACTCGCTGATGGCCTCCTCGTTTTCGCCGCCGCGCTGCAGCGTGTCGGCGAGCTGCTCCCGGGCGTCGAGGTCCGCCGGCACCAGATCGACCAGTTTGCGGAGGGGTCCGATCTTCTGCTCGGGGGGGTCTTTCTCGTTGAAGTTGTCGATCAGCGCCCTCAGGTTCTCGACGGCCTTCTTCTCGTCGCGCTTGGAGAGGTAGGCGTCGGCGAGCCACTCGCGGGCCAGGAGGTTGCCCGGTTCGATGGCCACGAGATGCTCGTAGACATTGATGAGGAACTGCCAGTTGATGGAGTTCTCCAGGACGCCGGAGGAGGTGAGGATGTCGGCGAGGGTCTTGTACCGCTGCACGGCTTCCTGCGTCCGGCCCATCTTGGTGAGGGCGCCGGCGAGCCGGAAATGGGCGTCGATGTTCTCGTTGTCGATCTCGAGCATCCGCCGGTAGGTGGCGATGGCTTCCCCGGGGTCCTCGTCGCGCTCGCAGATCTCGGCCAGCGATTCGTAGAGGATCAGCCCCTGGATGTCGTCCCCCGCCTCGAGGTAGAGTTCCGCCAGCGCGCCCAGGAGCTTCGGGTCTTCCCCGGCCTTTTGCTCGAGCTTGACGGCCAGGGGAATGGCGTCGGAGGCGCGGCCCGAAAAACGGTACTTGGAGATGAGGGAGAGACCTTCCCGGCGAATCTCCTCGTCCGCCCCCAGTTGGAACAACGTCTCCAGAAGCTGCTCGTGGGCTTCCAGGTCCTCCGGGTTCATGGCGACGATCTTCTTGTAGTGGGCCGTCGCCTCCTTCGTCTTCCCGCTTTCCAGCGAGACCTTGCCCAGCGTCTTGTACCGCGTCACCGATTCCTTCTGCTTCTTCAGCCTCTCGTAGGCCTGCGCCAGCCAGAGGCTGATCTTGGGATTGTTGATCCCCAGTTCCTCGGCGCGCTCGTAGAGCTTGATGATCTTCGAGATGCCCGCCTCCCGGTTCCCCCGCCCCTTGGCCGTCACCAGCTTCGCCGCCTCGATCAGCTCCCGGGCGTTGCGGGAGCGCAGGTACCCCTCGTCGATGAGGTCCTTCATGATCTTCAGGGCGTTGAAACTGCTCATCCGGGCGCGGTCGATCACCTCCTCCACGTCCCGCAGTCCGTCCACCCAGCGCAGCAGTTCCTCCTTCAGGGTCCTGCGGAATTCCGGATCGGGCTTCTTCTTCAGGACCAGGACGTCCTTCATCGAGGGAAGGATCTTCTTGATGTTCTCCCACTCGTCGATCCGGCGGGCCGCCTCCATGACCAGCGCGCCCGCGTTCAGGCTGACCTTCTTCGAGTTCTCGTCGAGGGAAAAGGTCCCCGCCGGCGGCTCGCCCGCCGTGAACTCGCAGAAGACGTCCTCCCATGTGAACAGCTCGCAGATCTCCTCGGTGACCTGGAAGGTCAGCGCCTTCACCAGGTCGTCGGTCGAGATCCGCTTCATCTTCAAAAGCATCCCCCCCAGTTTCTCCCCTTCCGCTTTCTGCCGGGCCATCGCCTCCTTCAGCGTCCCCTCGTCGATCACCTTGGTCTTGAGGAGGGCCTCCCCCATCATCGTGGCCTTCATCGGCGTGTGGACGAGATTGATGTTCCCGTCCCGGAACAGGACGAGCTTCTCCTGGCCCTTCGACTTGACGCGGAGCACCCCCGTACGCCGGTTGTCGGCGAGACTCTGGAAGATGTTCGGCAAGTCCAGGATGTTCAGGTTCGTCCGGCTTGTCATCCGACACTCCCGGTCGGCCGGGAAGAATGGCCGGGATGGACTCGCGCCGGTCGGGGTGAGGACTCGATTTTCGGGCCTCAACGCAAGCCGGAAAGGAAGGTACGCCAACACTTCCGGCCCCTCCGGCACGATTTCGACGCCATTGTACCCCCCCCCGGCCGCCTGTCAAGCCGCAACCACCGCGGGAGGACTCTCACCGCCGGGAACGCCGAGGACGAAGAGGGGCTCCTGGTCGGGTGGGTACGAGGTTGCCGCCGCTGAAAAATACCTTGACAAAAGGCCCTTCCGAGAGGAAACTATAAAATTTGCAGAATGCAGGGGGGGCTCCGCGAGAGGTGGGACGCGTCCCACTTTTTTATTTTCTCCGGCGCGCCGGGGACGGGGGCGATGCGTGCATGGTTCAAAAGGTTGTCTGAGGGCGCGGCATGAACGGCGAATTGCTCAGAATCGTCGACGCGATCCACCGGGACAAGGACATCGACAAGGAGGTCATCTTCACGGGCCTCGAACAGGCTCTCTTGTCCGCCGCCCGGAAACGGTTCGGCCAGGAGGAGGACCTCATCATCACCATCGACCGCGATTCGGGCGCCATCCGGGCCACGGCCGAAGGCCGGGAGGTCGACCCGAACGAGCTCGGGAGAATCGCCGCCCAGACCGCCAAGCAGGTGATCATCCAGAAGATCCGCGAGGCCGAACGAGACGTCATCTTCACCGATTACGAGACTCGGCGGAAGGACATCCTCCACGGGACCGTCACACGCGTCGAAGGACCCAACGTCATCATCAATCTCGGCAAGGCCGAGGGCATCCTCCCCAAGAAGGAACAGATCCCGGACGAACCCTACAACGTTGGCGACCGCCTGCGCCTCTTCGTCGTGGACGTCAAGAAGATCGGCCAGAAGGTCAAGATCATCGTCTCCCGTTCCCATCCCGAACTCATCCGCCGCCTGTTCGAGATCGAGGTCCCTGAAATCGCCGACGGCATCATCGAGATCCGGAACCTCGTCCGCGAGGCCGGCTACCGGACCAAGATCGCCGTGACGTCCCAGGACCCGAAGGTAGACAGCGTCGGCGCCTGCGTCGGCGTGCGCGGCGCCAGGATCAAGAGCATCATCGACGAACTCGGCGGCGAGAAGATCGACATCATCCGGTGGAACGACGCCCCGGACACCCTGATCTCCAACGCCCTGAAGCCCGCCCAGGTCCGCCGGATCGACCTTGACGACATGAACGAACGGGCCACTGTCATCGTCGACGAGGACCAGCTCTCCCTCGCCATCGGGAAACGCGGGCAAAACGTCCGCCTCGCCTCCCGCCTCGCGAAGTGGGAAATCGACATCATGACCGAGGAGGAGGTCGAGGATCGGAAAAACAGGGTCCTCGAGGAATTCCGCCTCGTCGAGAGCCTCTCAGAAGCCGAGGCCCAGATCCTCTACGAGGCCGGATACAACTCGCTCGCCGAAATCGCCGAACGTGGACTGGAAACCCTCAAGTCCATCGCCGGCATCGAGGACGAGAGAGCCGAGGAACTCATCGAGGCCATCAACGACTTCGCCCGGGAATCCATCCGGGCCCGCATGGAAGCCGCCGAAGGCGGAGAAGAGGCTCCCGCCGCGGAGGGCGCGGGCGAGGCGGGGGAGACGCCGGAAGCCGCCGGAGCGGAAGAAGAGGCTCCCGCCGCGGAGGGCGCGGGCGAGGCGGGGGAGGAGAACGAGACACGACCATCGCCGGCGGGCGCGCCGGAGGAAGCGGAACCCCGGGCGCGCGAACCGGAAGAGGAAGACATCTAGAGGACCGATATCTTGACGTCACGGGCATACCACATCGCGTTCGAGAAGGGGATCGGGATGAAGATCCTCATGGGGATCGCCGCGCGGGCGGGGGTCTCCATCAAGAACCACATGAGTCCGATCGAGGCGGAGGAGGAGCAGAGGCTCCGGGGGGCGGTGGACCGCCTGAAAGAGGAGTTCTTGGAGGATCCGGAGAAGGCCATGCACGTCGAGGTGCCGGAGGTTCCGGCGGAGGAGGAGCCGCCGGTTATGATGCCGGGGGAGGTGGTGGAGCCGGCCCCCGTGGTCCAGGAAGCGCCTCCGAAGGAAGCGCCTCCGGCCGCCGAGGCGGAGGAGAAGGAGCGCGAGGAAAAACGGGAGAAGCCGACGGTCCCCCCGCCGCAAGAAAAGGAAAAGGCCGTCCTCGAGGAGAAGATCAAGGAGAAAAGCGCCACCCGGAAGAAGAAGCGGATCCGCGAGGAAGGCAAGCCGATGGACAGCGCGGAAATCCTCGAGGAGCTCAAGGGACGTTTCCTGTCCGACGCGATGAAGGGCCTGGTGACGCCGGGCCGTCGGCCCGTCCGCCCGCGGGCGGGCCGGGGCCGCCGCATCTCGCGCGGTCCGTCCCGCCGGAGTTCCAAGCCCTTGCAGGCCCCGGCGCAGGCCGACCGGGAGGTCGAGGTCCAGCTGCCCGTGACGGTGAAGGATCTGTCCAAGGCCATCGGGATCAAGGCCAACATGATCCAGAAGCGGCTCATGGAAGACGGGGCCATGCTGAAGCTGAACGATCCCCTGTCGGAGGATCTCATCGAACTCGTGGCCATGGAGTTCGATCGGCAGGTCCAGGTCCGCAAGCCCAAGGACGTGGAGGATCTCGTGCAGGCGAAGGTCGAGGCGACGGGGAAGGAGGAGAACCTCATCCCCCGCGCGCCCGTGGTCACCTTTTTGGGGCACGTGGACCACGGGAAGACCTCGCTGCTGGACCGGATCCGCAAGACCAAGGTGGCCGAGGGGGAAGCCGGCGGCATCACGCAGCACATGTCCGCCTACCGCCTCGAGCACCAGGGCAAGCCCGTGACTTTCCTGGACACGCCCGGCCACGAGGCGTTCACCGACATGCGCGCCCGGGGCGCCCAGGTGACGGACATCGTGGTGCTGGTGGTGGCGGCGGACGACGGCGTGATGCCCCAGACCGAAGAGGCCATCAACCACGCCCGCGCCGCCGAGGTGCCCATCATCGTGGCCCTCAACAAGGTGGACAAGCCCGACGCCAACCCCATGCGCGCCAAGCAGCAGCTGGCGGGTCTGGGGCTGAATCCGGAGGAGTGGGGGGGCGATACCGTGGTGGTGGAGACCTCCGCCGTCACGGGACAGGGCCTCTCGGAACTTCTCGAGATGCTGAATTTGGTGGCGGAGCTCCAGGATTTCAAGGCCGATCCGACGCTGCCCGCCCAGGGGACGGTGCTCGAAGCCAATGTCCACGAGGGGCGGGGCCCCCTGGCCACGGTCATCATCACGCAGGGGACGCTCCACATCGGGGATGTCATGCTGGCCGGCTCGACCTTCGGGCGGGTTCGTGCGCTCTACGACGATCGCGGCCGATCCGTGGAAACGGGAGCGCCGTCGGAACCCCTCGAGATCGCCGGGTTCAACGAGCTCCCCGGCACGGGCGACAGGCTGGTCGTGATGGATGAGGAAGTCTCGGCGAGGGCGGTGGCGGAGGAGCGGGAGCGGCGCGATCGCTCCACGACCGTCCGCAAGCACGTGACGCTGGACAACCTCTTCACGCGCCTCGAGGAAGGGGAGGTCAAGGAGGTCCGGCTGGTGCTGAAAGCCGACGGCCAGGGCTCGCTGGCCGCCCTGCAGGAACAGCTCCTGGGGCTTTCCACACCGGAGGTGAAGGTGCGGATCCTGCACGCCGGGGTCGGCGGGATCAACGAGTCGGACGTCCTCCTCGCGCACGCCTCCGACGCCATCATCGCCGGATTCCACGTCGTTCCGTCCGAGAAGGCCCGCCTCCTGGGCCGGGACCAGGGCGTCGACATCCGGCTGTTCAACGTCATCTACCAGCTGATCGACGACGTCCGGTCCGCCCTGGAAGGAACGCTCGAGCCGGAGAAGGTGGAAGAGGTCAAGGGCCACGTGGAGGTTCGCCAGGTCTTCCGCATCTCCCGGATCGGGAACATCGCCGGTTGCTTCGTTCGGGACGGGCGGATCGAGCGCAACGACAAGATCCGCCTCATCCGCAATGACGTCGTCGTCCTCGACGAGGCGCGGATCGACTCTTTGAAGCGTCACAAGGACGACGTCAAGGAAGTCAAGGAAGGATTCGAGTGCGGCATCAAGATCGCCGGCTACGACGATGTCAAGGTCGGGGACGTCATCGAATCCTTCGTCATCAAGCTGGTGCCGCGGAAACTCAGCCTTTCGGAACAGGGATGACCGTCGGCGTCCTGGAACTGAAACTCGCCGTTCGAGAAGCCCTCTCCCTCAAGGACAAACGGCGTGTGGTCAAGGGGCTCAAGGATCGCCTGCGCTCGCGGTTCGAGGTCGCCGTGGCGGAAGTGGACGCCCAGGACAAACGTCAGACCGTCGTGCTGGGCGTCGTCGTCGTGGGGACCGACGGGCGCACGCTCGGAAGCGTGCTCAACCGCGTCGTCGATTTCGTCCGCCTCCATCCCCAGGCCGTCCTGGTGGACTACGCGATCGAGATGAGATGATGGCCTCCTCCGTCCGACAGAAGAAGGTCGCCGAGAGAATCAAGCAGGAAGTGGCCGGCATCCTCCACACCGAGCTCAAGGACCCGCGCATCGGCATGGCCTCGGTCGTGCGCGTGAAGATCTCCTCCGACCTCAGGGACGCGCGCGTCTTCGTCTCCGTCTATGGAAACGAGAAGGACAAGGAAGAAACCATGCACGGCATCCGCCGCGCCAAGGGCTTCATCCAGGGACTCGTGGCGGGCCGGCTCCAGCTCCGCTTCGCCCCCGTCCTCCATTTCCAGCTCGACGAGTCGATCGAGCGGTCCATCCGCATCTCCAAGATCCTCGACGGGCTCGCCAAGGAACGGGAAGATCGCGAGGAGGCGTCCCCGGACGCCTCCCCAGGGGGGCAAGAGGACGGGAGCGAGGACGCGTAGGAAAACGGGCGCGGTGCATCAGGAAAAATAGGGAGGACGGTACACCCTTCACAGCTGACCCATGACCCATGACCAACACCCCCCTCACCGCTTCTGCAGCGTCCCTTCCAGCACGAGCGTCTCTGCCCCCCGCCGGACCTCGATCCGGATGCGGTCGCCGGGCTTCGCGCCCCGCAGGACGCCGAGAACCGCCTGGATCGAGGCGACCGCGTGGCCGTCCAGCGACGTGATCACATCCCCCGCCCTCACCCCCGCCTTCTTCGCGCAGGAGCCCTCCACCACCTGGGTGACCTCCACCCCGCCCTCGGCCGCCTCCAGGTGCACGCCCAGACGGACGCGCGGCGCGGGTGCTCCCCCGTACTGGATGGACAGCACCCACGTCTTCCATTCCGCTTCCAGTTCCGAAAGCGGCTTGTCGAAGATCTCCTCGATGAGGCCGGCGCCGGTGGGGTCCTGTGCGCCCTGTTTCCGGTACCGGCGATAGAAGGTCCTCAGCTTCCCCTTCTCCTGCAGGAAGTAGAAGATGTAGCGGGCGACGGCGTACGCCATGCCCACGGTCTCCTTGTTCCGGAACACGCCGGAGGCCGGGTCCATCACCTTCTTCCAGGGGAGATAGGCCTCGGGGTTCGAGCGGAGGGCGGGTCTCAAGTGACGGGTCAGGCGCCAGTTCGGAAGGCCGACGGGCTTCCCGTCGGGCAGGATGCGGCACTGCTCGAACAGGCTTCCGAAGCCCTCCACGATCCAGATGGGATGGCGCTGTTTCAGGCCTTCCTGGTCGGCGTAGTGGAGGGCGTGGGTGAACTCGTGGATCATCGTCCCCGCGCCGGTCTCCAGGTTCACCGTCAGCGTCCGCGTGCCGTGGTTGTAGAACCCCGCCGCCCCGCGCCGGCCGCCGAACTTCGTCGCGTAGTCCTTCCAGCTCGCCGGGACCAGCACGACGATCGTCCTCGTCGGACGGTGCTCGAAGAAGTCCCGCCACAGGGCCTCGGCCCAGGCGCGCAGCAGGCGAAGCAGCTTTTCGCGCGTGCGGTCGTCGACGTTGGTGATGAGGAGGATCTTGTAGTCGTCGTCCCGGAGATAGGCGTAGGCGTCGCCGAGCTTGTTCCGGTACCGCGCTTCGGTCTTCGCGTCGGCGCGCCGCAACCATCCCTCGCGGTCGGCCAGGATCCGCTCGAAGGCCGGCAGAGCCTTGAGCGGGGCGAGGTCGGGGTCGCGCTTCATGTGTTCGAAATCGAGATACCCGCCCTCCACGGCCCGCTCGAGAAAGGCCATCGCCCGTTCGGTCTTGCCCAGCAGGGAGCAGGCGCACGCCACGTTGTAGTTGGCGACGGGATCGTGGGGGTTCTCCCTCAGAAGCGGGGCGTAGGCGCGGATCGCGTCCTCGTAGCGCTTTTCCTTCAGGCATTGCATCGCCTCCTCGTGCGCCTGGCCGGCGTCGAGGGCCAGCGCCGGGCCGGCCAGGACGAGAACGAGAAGGAGGCCTGGAACCGTGCGAGAAACGTTCATGAGTCCCTCCCCGAAAAAAACACGGGTTTTTGATGGATTTCGACTCTCATGATGCAAAAACCTGGAGGATTTTTGCATCATGAAGACGATGAAAACCCGTCACCGCGTCATCCTCGCCGACGCCCGCCGGATGGACGAGATGGACGACGCCTCCGTCCACCTCGTCGTCACGTCGCCCCCCTACTGGCAGCTCAAGGACTACGGGCCGAAAGGCCAGATCGGTTTCGACGACAGCTACGAGGACTACATCAACAACCTGAACCTCGTCTGGCGCGAGTGCCTCCGCGTCCTCCACCCCGGTTGCCGGCTCTGCGTCAACGTCGGAGACCAGTTCGCGCGCGCCGCCTGGTACGGGCGGTACAAGGTCATGCCCATCCGCACCGAGATCATCAAGTTCCTCGAAGCGTCCGGCCTCGACTACATGGGCGCGATCATCTGGCAAAAGGTGACCACGTGCAAGACCACCGGCGGCGCCTCCGTGATGGGCTCGTTTCCCTACCCGAGAAACGGCATCGTGAAACTCGACTACGAGTTCATCCTGATCTTCAAGAAGCCCGGCAAGGCCCCGAGGGTGGACAAGGAGACCAAGGAAAAATCCGCCCTGACCACGGAGGAGTGGAACCGCTTCTTCTACGGCCACTGGAACTTCCCGGGCGCCCGGCAAGAGGGCCACCTCGCCATGTTCCCCGAGGAGCTGCCCAGACGCCTCATCCGCATGTTCAGCTTCGTCGCGGACACCGTCCTCGACCCGTTCCTGGGCAGCGGCACTACGGCGCTGGCGGCGGCCCGCGCCGGACGCCATTCCGTCGGGTACGAGATCAACGAGGACTTCCTTGCCCTGATCCGCGAAAAGCTCGGCGGAAACCAGAAGGAACTCTTCCGCGAGGAGGAGATCGAGATCCTCAGGCCCCCCGCGCGCGAGGTCGATCTTCCCGAAGCCCTCGAGACCCTCCCCTACGTCTTCCGCGACCCCGGCCGCCTCGAGCGCAAGGTCGATCCCCGTACCCGGACCTTCGGCACCCGCGTCGAGGCGGAGGGGGAGAAGTAGCGGGGGGAAGAAATCGCTGGTCATGGCCATGCGGGCTTTCGGCCCGGGGCCACGGCGATTCCCGCAAGCCTGGGAGGGATTTCAGATTTCAGATCGGAGATTTCAGCAGGTGCCGCTGGCGATGCGCCCCCGTGCTCCCCCCGCTCACTTCAGCCCGTAGCGCTCCATCTTCTTCTGCAGCCCCAGCCAGCTCAGCTTGAGCATCCTCGCGGCGTGCGTCTTGTTGCCGTCGGTCGCGGCCAGCGCCCGGCGGATCAGCGTCTTCTCCACCTCCTCCACCGCCGGTTTCAGGGGGGGGATCTCGTCCTTGTCCCCCGCGCCGGGCTCCCCCTCGCCCCGCACCGCCGGCGAGAGCCAGGCCTCGTCGATCACCGCGTGAGGACAGAGCACCGACGCCCGGGACACCTCGTTCATCAGCTCCCGCACGTTCCCCGGCCAGGCGTATCCCGCCAGGCGCTCGAGCGCTTCCGGGGAGAAGGTCTTGCGCGCCTCCCCTTCCTCGGCCGTTCGCGCCAGGAAGTACTCCGCCAGCAACCGCACGTCCTCCGCCCGGTCCCGAAGCGGGGGCAGCTTCAGCGACACCACATTCAGGCGGTGGTACAAATCGCGCCGGAACGTCCCTCCCTCCACCCCCTTCTCCAAATCCTGGTTCGTCGCCGCCAGGATGCGCACGTCCACCCGGTGCGTCCCGTCCGCGCCCACGGGCCGGACCTCCCCCGCCTCCAGCACGCGCAGAAGCCGCGCCTGCATCGGCAGGCTCATGTCCCCCACCTCGTCCAGGAACAGCGTGCCCCCCTCCGCCATCTCGAACAGGCCCTTGCGGTCGCGGTCCGCCCCCGTGAAGGCCCCCCGCCGGTGCCCGAACAGCTCCGACTCGAGCAGCGCGTCCGGGATCGCCGCGCAGTTCTCCGAAAGGAACACCTTGTCCCGGCGAGGGGAGCGGAAGTGGATCGCCCGCGCCGCCAGCTCCTTTCCCGTGCCGCTCTCCCCCAAAATCAGCACCGGCAGCTCGGTGTCCCGGATCTTCTCCAGGATCCCGAAAACCTCCCGCATGCCCGCGCTCGCCCCCACGATCCCCCCGTACGAGAACGCCTCCTGCATCCGCCCCACCCCGTCCTGCAGCGCACGGCTCGCCCGCAACAGCTCCTCCTGCGCCTTGCGGAACTGCAGGGCGTTCTCCAGCGGACGGCCCGCCTTGGAGGCGAACAGGCTGAGGAGCTCCGCGTCCTCCTCGATGAACGGACGGTCCGGCGGGCGCCCGAGCACCAGCACGCCCAGCGGTTCGTCCCGCCGCCCCGCCAGCACGCACCCCAGAAGATGGCGCGGGAGGCGGACGCGCCCGGCGCCCCCCTTCTCTTCGAGACGCTCCACCGCCTCCGCCGGCGCCCCCGGCGGAAGCCCTTCCTCCACCCCGCCCCCCGCCCGGCGCCGGTGGAAGCGGCCCCCCGCGCCCTCCCGGCGGAGCGACAGCGACGCCGTCCCGGCGTCCAGCCCTTCCAGCGCGGACCGCAACAGGACGTCCACCATCCCCTCGAACGAGAGGTCGGCCTCCAGCAGGCGCGCGATGCAACCCATCATCATCAACCCGTCCCGGCTGAACGCCAGACGGTCGATCTCCGGCCTCCCCGTGATGCCCCCCAGCGCCCGCCGGTTTCCCCGGGAGCAGGCCTCGGTCCGGTTGCGTCCGAGCCGCTTGGCGCGGTAGAGCGCCTCGTCCGCCCGGCGGAGCAGGGCGTCCCCGTCCGTCGCGTCCGAGGGATACGAGGCGACGCCGGCCGAGATCGTCAAGTGCAGCGTCGAGGCCTCGACGCAAAAGGGCGTCTCCTCGACGCAACGCCTCAGCGCCTCGGCGAAGGCCAGCGCCTCGTCGCGCCCGGCGCCCGGCAGGAAGACCTCGAATTCGTCCCCTCCGAACCGGGCTTCCACTGCGCCCTCTCTTTCCGACGCCGCCTCCCTCACGAGCGCGGCCGTTTCCGCGAGGATCCGGTTCCCCGCCTCGTGCCCGTACAGGTCGTTCACGGCCTTGAACCGGTCCAGATCCAGGATCGCCACCGACGCGGAGGACGGCTCCGCCTTCAGCCCTTCCGACAGCCGCTTCTCGAAATAGGCGTGACCGAAGAGGCCCGTGCAGCCGTCGCGGACCGCCGCCTCGAAAAGCCTGGCGTTCTGGATGGCCACGGCGGCCTGGTCCGCGAAACCCTTCATCGCTTCCAGATCGTCCTCGGTGAAGATGCCCTTCTGGTAGGGATTGTCGATGTAGATCACGCCGAGCGTCTCTCCCCGGAGCCGGAGGGGAAGGCACAGGATGGAGCGAAGCTTCTGGTCCTTCACGCTCGCGATCTCCCGGAAGCGCTCGTCGTCCTCGGCGTTCTGGGTCAGTACCGCCCGCCCCTGGGCGAGAACCTCGCGGGCGATGGACCGGCTGATCTGGAATTCCGGGCTCTCCACCTCCTCCTTTTTCAGGTTCCGCGCCACGGCGAAGGCGAGCGGGTCCGCCTCCCCTCCTTGCCCTCCCGGCCCTGCCCGTTCGTCTCCCGGTTGTCCCTCTTCCGAGAGGATCAAGAAGCCGCGCTCGGCGCCCGTGAGCTCGAGCACGGCGTCCATGATCCCGTTCAGAAGCGGCGCGAGCTCCATCTCGCTGTTCAGGTCCCGGTTGATCCGCTGGATCTGCAGAAGCTGCTCCCGTTCCTTGAGCAGCTTGCGGACCTCCACCTTCTTGCGACTCCGGTCGACCGGCCGGAGAAACCGCTGGGTCTTGTAGCGGTCCCCGCCTCCGGACGGCGCCCCTTCCGCGCCCGCCGGCTTGACCACCTTGCCGAAGAAAAAGGTGGTCATGCCCACGTCGATCCGGTCCCCCACGCGAAGCGGCCTCTCCTCGCGCACCTGGACGCCGTTGACGAACGTGCCGTTCTGGGAGTCGAGATCCGCGATCTTGTACCCGGCGTCCGTGCGCTCGATGCGGAAGTGGAACCGCGAGGCGGCCCGGTCCCGGATGCGGAGACCGGCCTTGGTGGAGCGCCCCACCGTGACGCTCTTGCGTCTCAGCTCGAAAACGATGGAGCGGCCGCCGGCGAACTGGATGAGCTGGGGCATGGTCCTTCACCCCTCTTCCCGGCATGCGGCGCTTGTCCGCGACTTCAAGGCTGGGATTCCGGATTTCCGATCGGAGATCGAAGCAACCCTCAAAAGGAGCCCATACGATCCACGATACCCTGCGGAAGTATAACGGTTTTTCGCCCGCACCCGGGAGTGGGGGAGCCTGGGTCACGGGTCCTGGGTCACCGGTCGTATCCCACTCTTTTTGAGATTGCCATCCCACCTTGGCTGGGACACGACAGGGCCCGATCTCGCCGCACTGGAAGGACGGTGAAACACCTCTCCCCCCTACTCCCCCCCCTCCAGCGCCTCGAGCCGGTCTTTCGCCTTGAACGCCGCCAGCGTCCCCGGGTAGCGATCGATGACCTCCCGAAGACGCCGCGCGGCTTCCTGCCTTCCTTCGGGGTGCGCCTCGAGGTAGGCCTCGGCCTCGGCGAGAAGCGCCTGGGCCCGCGCGTCCCGCTCCACGGCCAGCGCCTTGGACGATTCCAGGACCGGCGCTTCGGCCGGGGGCGCGGCGGCGTCGGGAGGGGTCGGCTTCCCGCATTCCGGGAGGAGGACGAGAAGGGAGGCGCCGGCCGCGACGCCGGAAGCCGCGCAGAGGGCCAGCGGGAGCCAGAGCCGGAGACGGCCTCGCGCGGCCTGGTCCCGGGCGGGCCGCCGGTCGGAAAGCCGGGTGTCGTCGAACTTCTCGTGCCAGGACCGACCGACCTCGGGAAGCGTCTCGAGGATCTCCTCCAGCGCCGCGCCGGCCGAGCCTGCGTCGGGGAAGCGGTCCCCGGGCCGGTAGGCCGTGGCGCGGCGGACCCAGGCGTGCACCGGCTCCGGCAGGTCCGGTCGCTGCGTTTCCAGGGGGACGGATTCGCGTCCGAACAGCCTGGCGAGGACCTCCAGGCTGGTCCGTCCTTCCACGGGGGGCCGGCCCGCGAGGGCGAAGTAGAGCGTGGCGCCGAGCGAGTAGAGATCCGCCCGCGCGTCCACGGCAGTGGGGTCCCGGGCCTGTTCCGGCGCCATGAATTCGGGGGTGCCCAGCAGCACGCCGATCTCCGTGATCCGCTCGGCGGGGATGGTGGAGATGCCCCGGGCGAGACCGAGGTCGACGATTTTCACCGGTCCGTCGTCGCGGAGCATGACGTTGCCGGGTTTCAGGTCGCGGTGGATCACGCCCCGCGCGTGGGCGTGCTGCAGGCCCCGGGCGACGTCCCGGGCCATGGCCAGGGACCGGCCGGTGGGGAGGACGCCCCGGCGGGCGACCCTCTCGGCCAGGGTGGCGCCGGGGACGAATTCCATGGAGATGAAGTAGCGGTCCTTGAGGCGTCCCACCTCGAACACGCGGACGACGTGGGGGTGGTTGAGGTTGGCCGCGAGCCGGGCCTCGCGGAGGAACCGGTCGACGTCGCGTCGGTTCTCGACCAGGACCTTGGGGAGGACCTTCAGGGCGACGATGCGGTTCATGGAGACCTGCCGGGCCTTGTAGACGACGCCGAGGGCTCCGCGTCCGGCCACGCCGAGGATCCGGTAGCCCTTGATCTGGGGGCGCCGGCGGGTGGGTCGAAGGGCCTTGCGGATCCTGCCCAGCTCCCGGGTGGGGACGGCGTCCTCCTCCATGGCTTCGTCCAGGGGGAGGTGGACGCCGCCTTCCCGGAGGTTCCGCACGCGGGCGAGGGTGTTTCGGAGGACGTCGGGTTCCACGAGACCGCGGCGCAGGGCGGCGCGGGCGATCTCCATCTCGGCGTCCTCGATCCGTCGCGGGGTTTTTCGGGGGGAGGTGCTCATGGGTTGCTCCGGCGGTTCCACTCCCATTGTAGCGTTTCCTGTTCTCTCTTTGTTCTCTGTGTTACGAACCGTGTCGCCGAAGTGCTGGGACAGGATGTCCGCGATCCGACCTGACGTGCGCCGGCTGGAAGCCGGCGGTCCTGGTGAGCGGTCTGCTTCAGGGCTTCTTGCATCCCTTTGATGGTTGCAGCGCGGATCGCGGGCTTCCAGCCCGCAGCATGGAAACGAATGCCGGGGGGAGAAAGGAGAGAGAGGCGTTTGTGTCACAGCCTGGAGTGGAATTTCTCGAAAAAACCAGGGACCCCTCAAAGGACGTGGAATTCCAGGATCACCCCGGGGTATTTCCATGGAGGCGGGCGCGGAAAGAAAGGGAAGACCACGACTTGCCGACAGCGCGAACGGCTCCCCTCTCTCCCGTCTTGAAAAGGCGGAGGAAGCCGGATACAGTTACCGTTTCTTTGCAACGAGCGACCGTGGAGGTGACGAACAGCATGGATTTCAAGATCACCGCGGAACAGATCGACGACGTGGAGGCGATTCGAAGCCGCATCGAGAAGACCGGGGGGCCGAAGGACCACGAGGGCATGGACACCGCCGTGGTGTTTGACCACACGTGGGTGGACGTCGAGGAGGGGGGGCTGGGTCACGTCAACAACCAGCGGGTGGTGAAGATCCTGACGGACAAGGGGGCGGCGGACACCGGCGTCCTGCGGTTCGACTACGACCCGAAATCCATGGTCATGAGCGTCAAGGGGCTCCGGGTCTTCCGCAAGGCGGGCGGGGTCGAGACGGTGGAGGTGGAGGACGCGAAGAATTTCGAGGACGTCCCCCAGCCGGCCCGCGGGATGTTCTGGGGCCCCCGGATGTACGTCTACCGGCTTCCCCGGCTCGAGGTGGGGGACGCGGTGGAGATCCGGACCTACCGCAAGGGCTTCCAGGTCGCCTACCTCGGCGCGTCCCCCGGGGGCGGGGAGGAGGAGATCACGCCGCCGATGCCGGGGCACTTCTACGACATCGTTCTGTTCGAGGAGGCCATTCCCGTCCAGGAGAAGCGCTACACGCTGGTGCTGCCGAAGGACAAGCCGATCCGCTCGGACGTCTACCACGGGACCGTGGGCGTGGGCACGGGGTACGACGGGGAGACGGTGCGGTACACGTGGTCGAAGGAGGACCTTCCGCCGCTGAAGCCCGAGGCGCGGATGGCCTTCGAGACGGACGTGAAGACGAAGCTGGTCCTGGCGACGCTGAAGACGTGGGAGGAGAAGTCGCGCTGGTTCTGGGAGGCGAACAAGGACCAGTTCGGATGGGACGAGGCCATCGAGGAGAAGGTGAAGGAGGTCACGGAAGGCTGCACGACGGACGAGCAACGGGCGGAGGCGCTGCTGCACTGGGCGGCCCAGGAGATCCGGTACATCGGCTTTTCCATGGGGAAGAACGAGGGGTTCACCATCCACCCGGGACCCATGACGTTCCACGAGCGGGGGGGCGTGTGCAAGGAATACGGCGGGGTGCTGGTCTCGCTGCTGCGGGCCGCGGGCCTCGATGCCTATCCCGTCATGACCCAGGCCGGGAAGAAGGTGGAGGAGATCCCGGCCGACCAGTTCGATCACTGCTTCACCGCCTGGAAGAAGCCCGACGGGACGTTCAAGCTCCTGGATCCCACGTGGGCGCCGTTCTCCCGGGAGGTCTACTGCGCTGCCGAGCAGTCCCAGAACTACCTGATCGGGACCCCGGAGGGGGAGCCCCTGGGCATCACGCCGGCCCTCCCGCCGGAAT
>CAZDSO010000040.1:0-29420 GCA_964508045.1 uncultured Planctomycetia bacterium
CAGATCATGTGCTTGCGGCGACCGCAGTAGTTTTCATGAATAATCCGGGCTAGGGTTCAATCGGGCTTAAGGGCCGGGAGCCTATCCACACGTCGGCTTGCGCGGCTGCGCCACTCCACTGCGTTGCGTGGCTCACGACGAACGTCGGCCCGCGCCCAGGGATGACAGCCACAGCGCGAATGGCTCATGGGGCGTGAAGAAAGGGCAGGGGGACAAGGGGAGGGTCGTCCCGGTTCCCTCGCCGTCAATCGATATCCTCGTTCATCTCGGCCTCGAAGCGCGCCTTGCACTCGGCGTTGCAGAATGCGAAGTAGCGGATATCCATCTTGTCGGCCGTGATGACGATCTTTTCGCCGCAGGTGATGCAGATGCCGCGGTAGGTGAACCCTTTGCCGGCTTTGGAGGGGGCCTTCTTCGGCGCCTTCTTCGCCGGGGGAGGCGCCGGCAAACGGGGTTCGGTCTTCGTCTCGCAGGTCGGGGCCTGTTCGTCCGCCTTGGACACAGACAGCCGGGCGGATGCACTCATGCATACCTCCAGGAAAAAAGGGAGCCGTTCGGCATCCCCTCTCCTTCCCTGTATCGCCCCGGCCGCGGCCGCACTTGAATGCTTTTTCAAAGAGACGAATGCGTCATCGGTAACCAGTAACCAGTAACCTGTTTATGCTGTGGGCTGCTACGATGAGTGCACCACACCGAAACGGATCGGTTCGGATTAGAGGGCGAGCCAGGAAACTCTGGGTCCGCGCAAGCCGGCCGGCACTCCACTTCGTTTCGTGCCTGACGACGAGGTCAATGCCCTCCTTCTCGGTGACCTTGTCGTCGCGTTGACGGTGCCCCGCAAAGGGGCTACCATGAGAAGGATCCGCCAAGGAGAAGACCATGGAAAAGATCTTCTACGCCTTCTGTCCCCACTGCCAATCGTACAGCATCGTGGAAAAGGAGAAGATCGACCGCGACCGGATGGTCTGCTTCGAGTGCAACAAGGAATTCGCGTTCGAAAAGGAACTCTTGAAAACGCTCGACGAGATCGTGGAGGAAGGCGAAGACATCGAGAAGGATGCCTCCTGATCTTCGGTCTCCCCGACAAGGCCGCCATGCTTGCTCGAACGATGTGGAAATGCACGGTCCGGCGCGTGAAGGAAAGCACGGCGCTGAAAATCCTGGCCGCCGTCTGCATGGTCGACTACATCGGATACCTGTTTCTCGCAAGCGCCGAACAATTGGGGTGGACCTCCTTCACCGTCCTGTTCCTCCTGTCGGTCGCCTGCTGGTTCTGGGCGGTCACGTGGCCCCCCTTCTGGAACCACCTCACCTATCCCTGGCAAGGACCCGGCACGCGTCGGTACCTGGGATTCGTCGAACGATTCGGAATCGTCGCCCTCTTCTTCGTCCAGATCGTCTACTCCATCATCTTCGTCGTCTTCCTCCTGAACGTCTCGAAACAGGCTTGAACGACGCGACGGAAAACCGGGGAGGTGTGGACCATGGAATCCCTCAAAGGATTCTTGCGGCGACACGCCGGGATGTCCAAGGCCGCTTTTCTCGCCGCCTGCCCCTATCCGTTCCTCGCCTCCCCCCCGCCCGGGCCCGGCCAGCGGGACCAAGGCCTCTTCCCCGGCGCCTGGATCGTTCCCCTCGAGAAAAAGGACACCACCGCCCTGGACCCCTCCATCTCCCTGGGCCGGGGAACCGAAAACGACCTCTGGATCGACGACGGCTCCGTCTCCAAACAACATTGCTACTTCCTTCGGGAGGACGACCTCTTCCAGATCGCGGACGCCAATTCCACCAACGGCACCTTCGTGAACGGACATCCCCTCGCCCCTCATGTCCCCCTCACCCTGAGATCGGGAGACCGCATCGGCATCGGGGAGAGCATCCTGTTCCATTTCCTCTTCCCCGGCCATGTGTACGACAGCCTGATCCGACGCGTCAGCGAGGAGAAACCAGCCCCGTGAACGAAACCGCCACCCAAGCCTCGACGGACCCTCCTGCCCCGCCCCCAAAAGCCCTGCGCCTGCACCGCGCCTGCTACGCCTCCTCCGCCCTCAGGACCCTCCTCTTCTACGCAAGCGTCCTGGCCCTCTGCGTCTTCTTCCCGGTCTGCGTGACCCTCGCCATTGCCCTCTTCTTCCTCTTCTTCTACCGTCAACACATCCGGACCTTTTTCAAAAAGCCCCTCGAGACGCTCGCCGGGAATCCGGACACGACTTCCTTCACGAGCCTGGAACCCCTTCCCCCGGGCGCCTCCCAGCGGCCGTCCCCAAAATCCGGGAAACCCGAAACGCGTACGAGCGTCGATGGAAGTCACGTTGAGGACGTTTCGGGGTGAGAACGGAACCGGCGACGACTGCAGCCGAGCGCAGGGAATCGTGCTTTCCAACGGGCTGCTAGGCGAAGGTCAAGGCGTCGAGGTGCTGGAAAAGAGCCGAAACGCCCCCCGTCCGGAACGGGATGACGCGGACCTTGCGCATCGACTCCAGCAGGGTCTTCTCCCTCTCGTCCGGACGTTCCTGCAGGTACAAAAGGGGGACGTTCCCGTACGCCTCCTTGAGATCCCGGAAGTTGTCCACCTTCTCCTGGTTGGTCTCCCCCCCGATGAGGTTCATGACGAACCAGCGTTTCTTGGCGAGAAAGTAGACGTCGGGGGAGTGCATCTTTCCACGAAGAAGGAAGACCCAGTCCAGCGTGGTGAAGGGCTCCTCCACCTCCTCGATCTCCGCGTGCATCGTCGAGGCGACCAGGATGTCGTAGCGGTGGCGCGTCATCCGGGCGACGGCGTCGCCGAAATCGGCCGTCCGATCCAGACCGTAACGCTGGGATTTCGGACGCTGGTCGTTCGCCGAGACGAGACCGACGAATTCATGGGGATCCTCGTACAACGCGAGGACGCGGCAGGAGGAGGGAACCTTCCCGATTCGCGTGCCCGACTTCGCCTTGGGAGGCGAAGGCACCTCGAACATGGGAGGATTCGACGTGTCCTCGGCTTTCTTGGATAGGCGGGCCATGTAGTCCTTCAGCCTGTCCATGTTCAGGCTCAGAAGTTCCTGGGTGTTGTACTTCTTCTCGGATGGCTTCGGATCGTCCATGGAATTCCCCTGACCCGGCTCGCGTCCAGCCCGCCCGTCCCCGGTGGGATTTCATCCTCCAGTCTATCATTCCCCTCCCCGGACGGGAAACCCCCTTCCCTCCACCCCCCCCAAGAAGGCGCGGGAGCGAAGCCGAAATGTACGGCCGACCGAATTCGCCATAGCGATCCGACAGACTCCCGGGAAAGCACCCGGAAACGCAGCAACGCGATATTCTTAATGCATTGAAGGACAAGGACTTAAAAACGGCAATCTCCCGCCGACCTCTCCGGCCAAAGGCACGAAAATTGCGACTTGTCGACTTGAATCCGGGCAACGCCCCGGAAAACAACGGTGTTCCACGCTTAGGAGAAACAGGCGA
Organism: uncultured Planctomycetia bacterium; assembly: GCA_964508045.1. Lineage (GTDB taxonomy): Bacteria > Planctomycetota > JAKEIC01 > JAKEIC01 > CAZDSO01 > CAZDSO01. The sequence continues at coordinate 3,451 of CAZDSO010000040.1, forward strand.
TGGCCAGCAAAAACGGCTCCAACGGGAAAAACGGGTCCCACGAGAACGGGAAGTTCAGGATCACCTATCTCGAAGTCATCGAGACGGACCAAAACGTCACCCTGATGGCCGACATGCCGGGCGAAAACGAAGACCCGCTCGCTCTCTCGGTGGACCGCGGCGTCCTGAACCTCTCCGGCCGCATCGACTTCGGAGAAGGATCGGAGCCGAGGTTCCGCCAGTGCGTCCTGGGGGACTTCTTCAGGCTCTTCCGCCTCTCTCACGACGTGGACCGGGACCGGGTCTCCGCCGGCATCGAGGACGGGATTCTGAAACTCACGATCCCGAAAAGCGAACGGGAACTCGGGCCGCGCCTGGGATTCCGTCCCGTGCGGGGAAAAAGCCAGAAGAAACGGGCCCCCGCCAACGGCTCCGTCTGAGTGCGAATCGAAGGAAAAACCCTCACCCTCTCCCCGGGCGGGGCCGAGATCGCCAAGGACTCTGGCCCCGCCCCTTTTCTCCCCAAGAACCCCGCCGAAGCCCTCGGACCTACTTCCCCTCCCCGACCGATCCCGGCGGCAGTAGCCTGTTCACGGGGGCGTCCAGGGTCCCTTTCACGTGGATTTTCAACAGGAAATACTTGCCCAGCCCCTTCCAGAGGGCCTTCTCGAACGCCTCGAAAACCGTTCGAAGGGGTGGAAGGCCGCGGGGCCTTTGCCGGTGAAGCCGGAGCTCGAACAGAAGGTCCAGGGCCCGCGCGGGACCGATCCGGCCGGTCTTCAAGAGGTCGAGCCGGAAGCCGGAGCCCAGGAGAGACAACTCGGGGACCAGCGTAGAGCGGCCGAGATGGACGATGCGTCCCTCCACGGAAGAAAAGACGTTCTGGGACCGCCCGAAGACGGGGACCTTGTCGCGGATCCCGGACAGGAACCGGATGCCCCAGAGCGCCGCGTCCCGCGCCCGGAACGTTCCGGCCAGCCGGCCGTTCCCGAGCGTGAATTCCGCGTCCAGCGTGCCCCCCGTGGGCGTGGCCGACCCGAGAAGCCCCGGCGGGACCCGGGAGAGATCGGCGTCCCGCAGCGTTCCCCGCCCCTCGTAGGCGGGATTCGCGGCCCCCTCGATCTCAAGGGTCCCGCTCCACAGCTCGGCGGATCCATGGGCTCGCCCGCCAGCATCCGGGGGCAGCACGAGTTCGACGTTTTCCAGGACGATGCGGTCCCACCGGGCCTGTTTCGCGAGGACGTGAAGGCGCGTGTTCCACGAAGGCCCCGACGAGGAACCCTTCACGACGAGACGTACGGCGTCGAGGAACACGCCGGCCCCGGCCAGCTCGACCGACTCCAGGGCCAGGGAACCGGCCAGGAGGGGAGAGGCGCCGCCGCCGAAGGCGAAAGAAAAGGCGCCGGCGGCCTTTCCGTGAAGAACCGGCGGACCGGCCGATCCGAGGGCGCCGCCCAGCCCTTCGAGATCCACGGATTCGGCTTTCGCCCGCAGATGGGATGTTCCGGAGGGGTTCACGACGCCCCTCACGGAAAAGCGCCCCAGGGGCGTCTCGAAGGTTCCCCGGGCCGTGGATCCCTCCCCCGGATCCATGACGAAGTTCACCTGCTGCGCCCAGACGACGAGCACGCCGTCCCCGCCGGGCAGGAGGCCGGCGATGTCTCCCTGCATCACTTCCACGCGGGGAAGTTTCCCGCTTCCCGGCGGCACGCGGAAGGCGTCGGGGGGGAGGAAGGCGGGTCCTTTCTTCAGCCGGAGCGTGGGGCGCCAGAGGCGGAGGCGGGAGAGGGAGGCGCCGTCCCCGGACATCTCGACCTCCAGGGATCGTGCCGTGAACCAGGGCGCGTCGGTCGCCGGGTCGAGGGCTTCGAGATCCGCCACCCGGTAGCACCGGGGCCCGAGCCTCTCGGCGCGGCCGAACGTCAATCCGCCGGGAAAGAACCGGCCCAGGTTCTCGTCGAGGCTTCTGCGGATCTCGGCGGGAACAAGGATGACGTTCACCGTCCAGAGGACGGCGGCGGCCGTCGTGAGAGCGACGAGAAGGAGCGGCGCGATCATCCGCCACGGGCCTTGATGGAAGTTCGCACGGTTCATGGAGATCCTGCCGATGGGGACGCGGTCGTTTGATGGTACATCACGGGCGATTCCGGGCGGGAGAGGTTTTTCCCCATTTCATCTTTCAAACCACCGCTTTCCAAAATCCCCCGCATCCTCTTCGTGGATGCGGGGGATTTTGAAAGGTTGATGACCCGTTCCGCTTTGTGCATCATGAAACCGTTTTCTTACCTCTTCGATGGAGCCGGCACGGCTTGCCGGCGATGCCGGAACGAAGCTCTGCGAGTCCCAGGATGCGGATCCTCTTCGATGCGAGAATGGCGCAGTGGACCGGTGTGGGCAGGTACATCACCGGACTCGTGCCCACTCTTTTCAGGATGGATCCAAAAGACGAGTACATCGTCCTTCTCAATCCCGGCGATGCCACGGATTTCTGTCCCGACCTGCCCAACGTGCGAAAGGTGTTCTGCCGGCGCGCGCTGAAACCCTACTCCCTCTCGGAGCAGATGTTCTTGCACCGGGAGCTGGGCCGGCACGGCGCGGATCTCGTCCACATTCCCCATTTCAACGTCCCCCGGCTCGTTCCTCCCCCTTTCATCGTCACGATTCACGACCTCATCTACCTCCTGTTCCCCGAGGACGCCCCCTCCCGCCTGGCTTTCTGGGCCGCCAAGCGGATGATCCGCTCCGCCGTCCGCCGCGCGGAAATGATCCTGTCCGTCTCCGAAAACACGCGCGCGGATCTTGTCAGGCTTCTCGACGTCGACGCCGACCGCATTCGGGTCAGCTGGCTCGGCCCCCCCAACTTCCGGGCCGTCTCCCCCGGCACGGCCTCCCTGGAGGGACTGGATGGGCCGTATCTTCTCTACACCGGGAACCATTCGCCCCACAAGAACCTGAAGACCCTTCTCGAGGCGCTCGATCTCCTGCGCCGAGACGGCCTGGATCTGAAACTGGTGATCACCGGCAAGAGGGACCGACACACGCCGTCGGTGGAAACCAGGGTCGCCGCGCTGGGTCTTGGAAAGCACGTGATCTTCACGGGCAAGGTCCCCGACGAGAAGCTCGTGGCTCTCTATGCCGGAGCCGCCGTTCTGGTCTTTCCCTCTCTGTACGAGGGGTTCGGCATTCCCCCCCTGGAAGCGTTCGCCAGCGGCGTGCCCGTCGTCGCGTCCCGGGCCGCCTCCATTCCCGAGGTCCTGGGCGACGCCGCCCTGCTCGTGGATCCCCGGGATCCCGCCGCCTTTCGGGACGCCATCTCGAAAGTGACCCGGGACGAGGCGATGCGAATAGACCTGGTCGACCGCGGCCGGAAGCGCCTGGAGGCGTTTTCCTGGGAGAAGACGGCGGCGGCAACGCTCGACGTCTACCGGAAAACCGCGGAATGCCTTCCCGTCCCGGGCTCCTGAGGGTTCCGCCCCTTCCGTTTGGAAGGCGCGGCCTTCCCGTTTGGCGCCGGGAAAGGTATGGTAGTGCGAAGAAGCGGGACGGATCACGGCGCGTCAAGGCGAGGCGGGGAATGTCGCCGAATCCGTCAGGGAGGATCCATGAATTCCAAGGACGAATCGATGAGCGAAACCCTCTACGTGCGGCCCGTCGTGGAGGAATTCAAGGCTTTCGTGCAGCACAAGATCGACGTTCTGGAGCGATTCAAGAACGTCGAGGAGCTGAAGGTCTATCTGGACGCCCTGGAACTCGGCGACCGAACGATCCGGGAGCTCCAGGCCGAAGAGGCGGAACAGGCCGAGTTGACCGAGGTGGAGTTCAAGCCGGCCCCGGAGCCCGAAGAATCGCCCGCGGTGGACGAGGAGGAGATGGAGGAGGACGTGGGGATGGAGACCGAGGATCTGGACACCGCGGAGGACGGGGAGGCCGCGGAAAAGAAAGCCGAGGAGGAATGGGCCCTGCCCGACGACCGGGACGTTCTCATCGGGGAGCGGGAGGAAGAAAAGGCGCGGGAAAGGGAGGACGCGACGGTCGAAACCGTCGAGGCGGCGACCGGCTCGGCCGAGGAGGAGGAAGAGGAGGAAGGCGACACCCACGACGCCGGGGGGGAGAAGGCGAAGGGGTTGCTCACCCGCCACTGGAAAGCGCCCGCGGGAAAGGAAGCGGAGGACGACGCCGACGAGGAAGCGGAAGTGGAGGTGGAACAAGAGGTGGAGGAAATGGAAACGCCGGACGAGGAGGCGGCGCCGGAAGAAGAAGAAGGCTAGCGGTGGATGGCGGATGCGCCGCAGGCTCGCAGACGGCGTATCCGCGCAACCAGCGGATTTCGTAAGGGCGGAACGACGTGCTCATCGAACGGATCCAGGCGCGCGATTTCATGAGGTTCAGATCCCTCGATCTGAGGAACCTGCCCCTGCACGGATCGGTCGCCGTGGTGGGACCGAACGAATCGGGGAAGTCGGCCATCGGCGAGGCGATCTGCTTCGCCCTGTTCGGCGCGACCCCCCGCGCCTCCGTCGAGCGCGCCCACCGCGTGATTCGCTGGGGGGCGCCCTCGGTCCGGGTGGAACTGAACTTCCAGATTCCGGGCCGCGGACGGTACACGGTGGTGCGGGAAATGGACCGCGAGGGGGGGCGTCACGTCCGCCTGAAGGCCGCCGGGACCGATGTCGTCATCGCGGAAGGCCTCGACGAGGTGGGCAAGGAGCTCTACCACCTCCTGGGCTTCCGGTTCCAGGAGTTCCGCTACTCCTTCTATCTCGCCCAGAACGAGCTCGACATCCTCGACGTCGGCCAGGAGAGCGGAACCCGGCGGGTCATCTACAAGATGCTGGGAATCGACGTTCTCCAGCGCGCCTCCCGGCGCGTGAAGGCCGAACTCGAAACGCTCCAGAAGAGCTTCCGGGAGGATCGGCAGGAACTCCGCCTCTGCCAGGCCCTTCTGGAATCCTCCGGCTTCGATCCCGCCGAGGCGGAGGCGCTGGACGAGGAGATCACCCGCCTGAAGGAGGAGGAGGAGGGGCGCATGCGACTCGTGGAGGAGGAGAAGGAGAGCCTCCGGCTCCACGAGCAGGCGCACAAGATCCTGGTCCAGCTGCTCCAATCCCTGACCGCCCTCCGGAGGGCGGTCCGCTTCCGGTTTCTGGAGGGAGCCCTGGAGAGCCTGGCCGAGACCCTGGGGGGGCATCTGAAGGCGCGCCGGAAGGAACGCGACGAGATCGAGGCGCAGCGCGTCGCCGCCCGGGAACGCCTCGCGGAAGCCTCTTCCTTCGCCGAAGCGCTGGGGCGCCTGGTGGACCTGGCGCGGAGCCGCGCGGCCCGCCTCCGCCAGGACCTCACGGAAGGGGCGGGCGCCGAAGAAGACGCCGTCTCGCGCGTCGAGGAACTGCAAGAGGCCCGGGCCCGTCTGGCGGCCGACCGCCGCCAGCGATGGACCGCCTCGATCCAGTTCCTGCTCGCGCTCGCCGTGGCCGTCCTGGGAGGCGTCGCGGCCTGGGGGTTCCACACCGACGCGGCCTTCATGGCCCCCCTGGCGGAGGTCCTCGCGAAGACGTGGCGGATGCCGGCGGCCCTCGGCGGCGGAGGGTTCTTCCTGCTCCTCGCCGTGCTCGCCCTCGTTCGCATTCTCGTCACGGGCCGCTCCCTTCACCACAACCGCCGGTTCCGCAACCGGCTCGAGATCGAGGTCAAGGCCCTGCAACGCGAAGCCGGCGCCCTGAAGGATCTGCTGCAAAACCGGGCCGGAGGCCTCAAGTCCGCCCTCCCCTTCCTCCTCGACGAGGACCTCCAGCAACAGGGGAAACGCCTCCTCGACGAGTTCCCCTCCCGGATTTCCGCCGGGGCGGGCGAAGAGGAACTCGCCCGCGTGCTGGACGAGAAACGGGAAGCCGTTGCCGAGGTGGAAACCCTGGAAGCCCGGAGACGGCGCCGCGCCGAGCTGACCTCGTTGCTGGAGCGGCGAACCGCGGACCTGTTCGAGGGACGCCCCGACACCCTCGCCCGCGCCGAAGCCGTCGAGCCTCTCCCCCCCCAGGAGGATGTCGAAACCCTCGAGACCGAGATCGACGCCCTCGTGGACCATGCCCAGGAAGTCCGCAACCTCCTGATCTCCGCCGAGAAGGAACGCGGTGAAACGCACGAGCTCGATCCCCTCTGGCAGGACATCGAGAACCTCTCCGGAGATCTCCGCGGGAAACTCGAGCAGGTGATGGGTCATCTCGGCGCGCCCGATCTCGACCGCCTGAAGACCTTCCTGTCGGACATCGATCTGCGCAGGCTACCCAGCGACTTCTCCTCGGCGCTCGAGGAGGAGTTCGGACGCGTCCGCTCCGCCTTTCCCGCCGAGGAGGAGATGGTCCGGCGGCGGGAAAAGGTCCTCTACGACCTGGAACAGGAAACCGCCAAGCAGGCCTCCCTGTCCGCAAGGATCGAGGGGCTCGAACGCGAGGCGAAACGTCTCGCACCGAGACTCGAAAAGCACCGCGAGCTGGAAAAGAAGGTGGAACTGCTCTCCTCGCGGGTGGGCCCCCTCGAACACGACATCGCCGTGCGCCGCGCCCTCATCGACCTCTTCGCCGGGACCGTGACGAACGTGAAGAACCGCTTCGGGCCGGCCATCGGACGCTTCGTCGGCACCATCCTTCCCCGCGTCACCCGGGAACGCTACGGCAAGGTGCAGGTCTCCGCCGACCTCGACATCTCGGTCTTCTCGCGGGAAAGAAACGACTACGCCGGCCTCGAGGAGATCTCCGGCGGCACCCGCGACCAGGTCCTCCTCTGCCTCCGCCTCGCCCTCGCCCAGGCCCTTCTTCAGGCCCGGATGGGGGAGGACCGGAAACAGTTCCTGTTCCTCGACGAACCCATCTCCTCCTTCGACGAGGAGAGAAGCCTCCTGTTCCTCGAACTCATCAAGGACTTCAACGATACCTTCCAGCAGAACTTCGTCACCATCCACATGGTCAACGCCGCCCCCCAGGCCTGGAAGGGCGTCATCCACACCTCCATCGAAGAGGACCGACTGGACGTCGATCTCGAGGATGAGCCGGCGTGAACGTCCACCGAACGTCCGCCACCTCCGCCGCCCGCGCCGCGGGACGTCTCGCCCGCGCCGCCGTGGATCTCGTCTACCCGCCCCACTGCCTCGCCTGCCGCGCCGACATCGCGCTGGAAGACGATCCCTTCCTCTGCCCCCGGTGCCGGGACCGCATGCAGCCCGTGAGCGATCCCTGCCCGCGATGCGGAACTCCCCGCGGACCCTTTGCGCCCCCCGACGACCGGTGCGATTCCTGCCGCGGAAGACCCCTCCACTTCGACGCTTCCCTCGGCGTCTTCCTGTACGAAGGCCCGGTCAAACGGCTCCTCCACCGCTTGAAGTTCGAGGGGCTCGAAGCGGCTTCACGCCCCCTCGCCGAGAGAGCGCTCGACATCGTGGCCGGACATCCACTTCTCGAAGGCCTGGACGCTTCCGTCCCCGTCCCCGTCCACTGGCGACGCCGCCTGCAGCGCGGATACAACCAGTCGGAACGGCTCTCCCGGCGCCTCGCCGCCGGCTTGCGCCTGGATCACCTCGAAGCCCTGCGGAAAACCGGACGCCGCGAACCCCAGGTGAACCTGCCGCGCGAAAAACGCCTCCGCAATCCCCACGGAGCGTTCGCCCCGACACACCGCGCCGGGATCCGCGGACGGGCGATCCTCCTCGTCGACGACGTCATGACATCCGCCGCCACCGCGTCGGAATGCGCACGCGTCCTCAAGGACGCCGGCGCCAAGAGAGTGGTCGCCCTCGCCGTCGCCCGCCAGACGTTGGGATGAGGAAGCCTTGGATTTGGAGGGCGAGCCCCTCCTCCCTAGTCCACGAGATCCGCGATGTCCGGAAACCCGTCCAGGGGTGCGTCGGGCTCCTCCCGGCAGAAGAACTCGAGACCCAGCGGCGTCACGCTCACGTACCCCTCACGCACCGCCAGCCCGTCGCTCCCCGGCTCCAGCGCGTCCCTTCCCTGGAGGATGCCGTCGAGCAGGTAGGTCGTCTTCCCGTCAGGGCCGGTCTCTTCCCGGTAGGCGTCCTTGAACAAGGCGCCTTTCTGGCGCGTCCACCGGATGCCCTTGTAGTCCCGGGGATCCCCGTCGGGCAGGTTCACGTTCAGGGCCACGCCGGGGGGCGGCGGATGGTGGGCCAGAAACGCCAGCAGGTTCTTCACGAAGCGGGCGGGACCCTCGAAAACCGGATGAAGGATCGATTCCAGCGACACGGCCACGGACGGGATGCCCTGCAGGACGCCCTCCAGGGCCCCGGCCACCGTTCCCGAGTAGAGGACGTCGTTGCCCACGTTGATGCCGCGGTTGATGCCCGAGACCAGGAAATCAGGCCTGGCGTCGAGAAGCGCCATCACCCCGAGCTTCACGCAGTCCGCCGGCGTGCCGTCGACCGCGTACGCCGGGTAGGGAGCCTCCAACCGTTCGGGATGGAGCGACTGCCGGAACGTCACGGCGTGGCTGACGGCGCTGCGCTCCCGGTCCGGCGCCACCACCCGGATCTCGAAGTCCGGAGCCAGGATGTTCGCGAGCGTCGTCAGGCCCGGAGCATGAATCCCGTCGTCGTTCGTCAGGAGGATTTTCACGGCGGGGGATTCTACCAGATGGGATCAAGGGGGGAAGGAGGGATTTCCGGCGGAAGAGGTTCGCCGTCCGGACGCTATCGCTCTTCCTCCTCGCCGTCGGCCTTCCCGTCCTGCGTCGGGGCGCCGGGGCGGGGCGCCTCCCCGCCCGAGGGAGCGGGGGCGGCCGCGGGGGCCGGCGGGGAAGCCTCGAAACGGATCCGCACCCGGATCAGGACCTTCCGCGCGTTCCCAGGCCGCTCGTCATCGCCGGAAACGGCGTCCCGGCCGGAGACATCCGCTTCCCGGGAGGGGCCCGCGGCGTCCTTCCGCTCGGAGGGAGCCCCTTCCGGTGTCTTTCTCTTCCTCGTCAGGGCGAGGTAGGCGTTGGACGGGATCTCGAACAGGCTCATCGTCTTGCCCAGTCTCTTCTTGAAGGCCCGGTAGGCTTCCAGCGTGAGTTCCAGAACCAGATCCGCTTCGCCTTCCGCTCGCGGCGACGCCCCGGGCCCCCGGCCCGCTTGTCCCGCGGCGCCCTGCGGCTCGGCGGGCCCGCCTCCTTCCCTCTCCGGCTCCGGCGCGGGCGCCGGGGCGCGCGCCTCGCCGTGGGCGTCGACCGGCGCCTCGCCCTTTTTCTTCTCCTGTTCTCGCTTCTCGCGGAGCTTGTCCAGGGCCCCTCTTCCCAAGTATCCCTTCCCCTCTTCCTCCGCCTTCCCTTCCAGTCTCTTCCTTCGCTCCGTCCGCCTCGTGCTCTCGAACGCCTCGAGGACGCGTGCACGGCTTCCCGCCGCATCGCTCGATCGGATGACCAGCGTGTTCGGCACGCGGCGGGTCTCCGATCCCCCGCGCTTCCGATGCTTGCTCTCCGGGCGGAGCACGTCCCGCGCCGTTTCGGGGGATTCCTCGTCGAACTTTCTTTCCGGCTCCCCCTTCTTCGCCTTCGCGGGAGCCCCTCCATCCGTCTCGGCCCGGTCGCCGGCCCTCCCCGGCGCCTCCTCCTCCAGGGGCTTTTCCGCTTCCTCCTTGCTCTCGATGCCCCGACCGGTCTTTTCCGGCCTCTCGGCGGGTTTTCCCGCCGCGGACGGCGTCCCGCGTTCCAGGGCTTCGGAACGCCCGGCCGACGGCCTCTCTTCCTGCTCGAGCCGGCCCTCTTTCAACCTCCGCCTCGCGACCCGGGCAAGGTGCTTCAGGTTCTTCTCGAGGGTTTCCACGTCCCGCGACTCCGATCCGGCGGCATCCTCGGGCGCGGGGGAGCGAACCTCCTCTCCCACGCCGGAGGCCGGCTCGGATACGGTCGCGGGCTGGTCGATGATCTCGTGCCCCAGGTAGGCGAAGAGGAAGATCACGGCGGCCGCCGCCACGCCCCTCATGAGGGGAAGCATCCGGTTCAGCCGGCCGGGCATGGCGACCCCGCCGGCCCCCCGCCGCGCCTTGGCGAGATTCGAATCGAGAATCGTCTCGTGAAAACCCGCCGGGGCGGTCTCGTAGGGGAGTTCCCTCACCAGATCGATGACCTTCTGAAGCGCTTCCGCCTCCTCGCGGCAGGCGGGGCAGGCGTCGAGATGGGCCGCGATCCGGCGACGCATCCCCTCGGGGAGACGGTCGTCCAGATATTCCGAAAGCTGTTCCTGGATCGCCTTGCAGTCCATCGTTCGATTCCAGATCAGTCCGTCCACGGGCGGAACGTTCCGCCCTGTTCACCTGTTTCGACGCCGGAAGCGGGGGGAAGTTCCCCGATTTTCCTCAAAAAAGGGCCTTGAGCTTCTCCTTCAGATCGCCCCGGGCGCGATGGAGACGGGACCGGACCGTACCGACGGGGCGGTCGAGGATGTCGGCGATCTCCTCGTAGGAGAAGCCCTCGATGTCCCGCAGGATCACCACGATCCGGAAGTCGTCCTCCAGCGACGCGATCGCCTCCTGGACCAGGGCGCTCTTCTCCTTGCGCTCCGCGGCGTCCGCGGGATCGCTTTCTTCCGCCGGGGGGTCGAAGGGCCGGCCGGGCTCGCCCCCCCCCGAACCCGGAAAGGGGATCTCGTTGCCCCGCTTGCGGGCCGCGCTCTTCCGCCATTCGCTCGTGCAGGCATTGACCGTGATGCGGTAGAGCCAGGTCGAGAAGGAGGACTTCCCCTTGAACTTCTTCAGACCCTTGTAGGCCTTGAAGAAGGCTTCCTGCGTGATGTCCTCGGCCAGTCCGCGGTCGCCCGTGAAGCGGTACGCCGTATTGAACACGCGGTCCTGGTAGCGCAGGACCAGGGTCTGGAACGCCTCGACGTCCCGCCCCCGCGCGCGGGAAACCAGCTGCATGTCGTCCCGAAGGACCTGTTCCACGCTCTCCATTCCGCTATCCGCAAGCCCACAAAGCAGCGAAGCCGCACCCGGGAAGGATCACGGTGCAACGCGGCATCCATCGAGGGGGGGGACGGCCTCGGTCCCCGAGGCGGCCCTTCCCCCCGCGAGGCAATCGCCGAGGGAAGCATCGTCGAAAACCCGGCATCACAGCTTGCCCAGGAATTCCTTGACCGGATGATCCCATTCCCTGGATTCGATGTCCACGACGCGGCCCTCCTCCCCGTCCCGCACGGTGAGCGCCACGTGCCCTCCCCCGCCCTCGAAGACGATCCGGCAATCCTCCCGCTCCTGTTCCTCGAGGCCCAACCCCTCTGCCCCGAAGTAGGCGGACGCCCGGTCCAGGACGCTCGCCATGTCGAGCGACGTCGTTTTGGATACCTTGATCATGACAAGGACTCGAAAAAGACGAAAAACCCTCTGTTTCCGACACGTCCATTGTAGCGCCCCACGGGGCGGAAGCGGTTCATGTCGCCCCGTCTCGCGGGGCGTCCAGGGCCTCGAAGTGCGATTTCTCGGCTCCGCACACCGGGCAGTGCCAGGCTTCCGGAAGCGCGGAAAAGGGCGTGCCCGGAAGCACGTCTCCATCCGGATCGCCGCGCTCGGGGTGATACTCCCAGCCGCAGACGAGACACACGTAGACGGTGGAATCCGTTTCCAAAGGCGTCTCCTCTCTCGATCAATGGTAAAGGGTATCGGTTGAGGGGGGAATGGAAAATCGTTTTCGCCTTCCCCGCCACGACTCCATGGTATGATGCCACGCGTCCGTCATCGAAATCCCCCTCGCCCTTGAGGACGAATCTCATGGAAGCCAAGCGCGCACTTTTCCTCCTGACCGCACTCGCCCTCCTGGGCCCGGCGGCCGGCCGCGCCGGCGCCGGCGGGACGGAGGCTTCCAAGCCGAAGCCCTACTTCCACGACCCCGCGGTGAGCGCCGACGGGGCCCGCATCGCCTTCTGCCATCGCGGCGACGTCTGGCTCGCCGGCGCCGACGGATCGAATGTCCGGCGCCTCACCGACCACACGGCCTTCGACACCTGTCCCGTCTTCTCGCCGACCTCGAGGACCCTCGCCTTCTCCTCCGACCGCGAGGGGGCGATGGACGTCTACGTCGTCCCCGAAAGCGGCGGGACGCCGAAACGCCTCACGTTCCACAGCGCCGGCGACCGCGTCCTCGGCTTCACGCCCTTCGGAAACGCCGTCGTCTTCCTCTCCCGGCGCGACACCCGAAGGAGCCGCATCTATTCCGTCCCGCTGAAAGGCGGCGAGCCGGCCGTCCTGATCGACGCCCCCGCCTCCGAGCTCGCCTTCTCCCCCCGCGGCGATGCCGTGGCCTTCGCCCTCGGCGCCATGGCCTGGTGGCGCCGCGGCTACCGGGGGTCGGGGAACTTCGACATCTGGGTGAAGATGCTGGACGGAAGGAAGGCCCGGCGGGTGACCCGCTGGAAGGGCAACGACAACGGCGTGATGTGGGGAAGCGACGGGCTGCTCTACTTCGTCTCCGACCGGAAGGGCATCGGAAACCTCTGGAAGATGGACCCCAACCGGCCGGACGGCGCGACCCAGGTCACCTTCCACGAGCGCCACCCCGTCGTCTCGCCCCGCCTCTCCGCCGACGGACGATGGATCGTCTACGCCTGCCTCGAAGGCGGCATCCACCTCTTCGACGCCGAGACCGGAAAATCCGACCCCGTGCCCCTGAAGGTGGTCACGGACCGCAAGGAAAACCGCGTCCTGCGGAAGACCTTCACCGACAAGGCTTCCGAGGCGGCGCTCTCGAAGGACGGCGAGGAGATCGCCTTCGTCGTGCGCGGCGCGCTGTTCGCCGTGGGCCGCAAGGACGCCCGGGCCCGCCGGCTCACCGAGGGCCCGTTCCGCGAGAGGTTTCCCGCCTGGACGCCCGACGGGAAGACGCTGCTCTTCGTCTCCGACCGGCGGGGGAACAACGACATCTACGCCGTCCGCTCCGACGAGGAAGGGACGCCGCGCCTGTCCAAGGCGCGCTATTTCGAAACGGAATGCCTGGTCGCCGGACCCACGCGCGAGGAGAAACCCGTGGTCTCGCCGGACGGGGGGCGCTTCGTCTATCTCGAGGGCGGGGGAAACCTGTACGTCCGCCCGCTCGATCCGGGAGCGGAGACGCCGTCGCGGCTCCTGGCGAAGGGGCCGATGATCGAGGACCCGGTCTGGTCCCCCGACGGCCGCTGGATCGCCTTCTGCAAGGCGGAGAAGGACTGGAACCAGGAGATCTACGTCGTGGCGTCCGCGGGGGGCGAGGCGGTGAACGTGACCCTCGACCCGGACGACGACATCCAGCCGGCCTTCGGCCCCGGGGGGGAGTACCTCTACTTCGCGTCCAGCCGGGGCGGCGGCGACCGGTACAACCTCTACCGGGTCCCGCTGACCTTGAAGGTGGCGCAGAAGTACGAGGACGACGAGGAGGACGACGACGAGGACGACGACGAGGAAGACGAGGAGGAGGGGGAGCAGGAGGGGGACGGCGAGAAGAAAGGAAAGGGGAAGGGCGAGAACGGGGACGGGAAGCCCGTCGAGGTGAAGATCGACTTCGAGGAGATCGAGGACCGGGCCGAGCGGATCACCTCCACGCGGGGAAACGACACGATGCCGGTGCTCGACGGCGACGGTGAGACGGTCTTCTTCAAGTCGGACAGCCTGGGGTACTACGAAATCTGGAAGGCGGCCGCGGACGGCTCCTCGCTGGAGAGGCTCACGCGGGGCCGGCGCAACCCCGAAGAGATGGCCTGGTGCGAGGAGGAGAAGGAGCTGGTCTACCGGACGGGAGGCGCGATCCGCACCCTTTCGGCGGACGGCCGGAAGCGGGGGACGATCCCCTACCGGGCGGAGATGGAGATCGACCTCGAGGCCGAGCGCATGGAGGCCTTCCGCGAGGGCTGGCGGGCGCTGAAGGACTTCTTCTACGATCCCGGGATGCACGGGGCCGACTGGGAGGGCTGTTTCGAGGCCTACGCGCCGTTTTGCGCGGGAGCGGCGGTGACGGAGGCGTTCAACGACGTGTTCCGCATGATGCTGGGGGAGCTGAACGCCTCGCACCTCGGGATCTACGGGCCGGGTTCCGGGCGGTCGCCCGAGAAGACGGGTTTCACGGGGCTTTTCCTCGAGCCCGGGCCGAAGGGGAAGCGCTACGAGGTGGTGCGGGTGCTCGAGGACAGCCCCGCGGACCGCGAGGAATCGAAGGTGGAGGCCGGCGCGTTCCTGGCGACGGTGAATCGCGAACCGGTGGCGGCCGGCGACAACCTGGCGAGGTTGTTCAACGGCACGGTGGGCGAGAAGGTGGACCTGGGGCTTTCGGAAACCGAGGCGGGGCCGGTGTCGCGGACGGTGACGCTGAAGCCGGTGGACCCGGGAAGGGTGGGTTCGCTTCTCTACGAGGCGTGGGTGAAGGGGAACCGGGAGAAGGTGGAGGAGCGCAGCCGGGGTCGGCTCGGCTACATCCACATCCGCTGGATGAGCGGGGGGTCGTTCCGCAAGTTCCGCCGGGCGTACCTGTCCAAGGTCCGGGCGAAGGACGGCCTGGTGCTGGACGTTCGCGGCAACCCGGGCGGCTACATCCACAACGAGCTGTGGGAGCTGCTCTCCAAGCGAAAACCGGTGGGGCGCTTCCGCATCCGCGGGGCCAGTCCCGAGCACCAGCCCGACCACACCTGGCTCAAGCCGGTGGTGCTGCTGATCAACGAGCGGTCGGCGAGCGACGCGGAGATCTTCCCGTGGGGTTTCCAGCGGCTCGGCATCGGCAAGGTGGTGGGGGTGCCCACGTGGGGCGGGGTGATCGGCACGGGCGGCACCTCGCTGATCAATGGCGCGTGGCTGCGCCTTCCCTACGTCGGCTGGTACACGGACACGGGGGAGAACCTGGAGAACCTCGGCGTGGAGCCGGACGTCTACGTGGAGAACCATCCCGAGGACGCCGCGAGGGGGATCGACGCGCAGCTGCAAAAGGCGGTGGATCTGGTGCTCGAGCAGCTGAAGGACGACTAGGCGGAGCCGCGGGCTGGCTGCTTGTGGGAGGCGTGTGTCCCGGGCCACGCAGGCTTTCGGCCCGGGACCACGGCGATGCCGCCGGTGCGGATCGCGATCAAGAGATGGATCCTCCTCCGCGCGGGAGCGGATTCCACAGGCTCTGAGCCGTTTGCGCCGGCGCAGGGGGGCTTGTCTTTTCCGGACGCGAATCTACAATCCCCTTTTCGCAGATCCGGTCGGCGTCTTTTCGAGAACGACACCATGTGCACCATCGGCGCGGTCTTTGGCAGGAATGGCGACACCCTCTTCTTCAAGAACCTCGACCAGGTGGGCGGGGCCCCCTTTCCCGAGCCGGAGATCCGCAAGGGCACGACCTACGACTACCTCCACCTGGGCACGAGCCTCCGGCCCGAATCCACGGGCGTCTGGGCCGGCGTCAACGAGGCGGGCCTGGTGGTGCTCGGCGCGGACGGCAACTGCCTGCTCAACCACGTGGGCAACCAGTACGCGAGCCTCGACGCCTCGCTCGAGGCCTACCGCGAGGTGCTCGAGACGCAGGACTCGCTGCTCGGCGCGGTCGGACATCTCGTGGACTTCTACGAGGGGCGGAAGGTCGGCGGCGACGGCGACATCATCCTGGTGGGGCAGCGGGGCCAGGCCGTGGCCATGGAATACACGCTCAACCGCTGGGGCATCGAGTTCTCGGGCGACCGCGACTACATGGTGCGGACCAACTTCTTCCAGGTCATGCGCCACATCCGGCCCCCCTCCGACGAGAACAGCCTGCATCTCAGTTCCGCCCTGCGCCACCAGCGCGTGCGGGAGCTGCTCTCCCGGCGGTCCGACGAGACCACGATGGCCGACGTCTTCGCCATGCTCCGCGACCACGCCCACGGGCCCAGCGCCATGAGCGTCTGCCGCCACGGCGGCCGGCACGAGTACCGGACCTGCTGTTCCCTGGTCGTGCGCCTCGCCGAGGGGGAAGCCGAGATCTACACACTGGTCAACAGCCCGCCCTGCGAGGGCCAGTACGAGAGGCGCCGGATGACGCTGCAATCCCTGCGGGCCGGCGTCACGGGCGGCTAGTGGACGTAGCTCCCCGCGTTCACGTCGAAGGTGCCGCCGGTGGCGTGGTCGGCGAGTCCCGAGGCGAGAAAGGCGACCAGCGGGGCGATGTCGTCCGGTTCGGTCATCCTCTCGAGCGCGATGTCCGAGATCGCGTGCGCTTCCCCGTAGGCGTCGATGAACTGCTGCGCCATCGCCGTGCGCGTGAAGCCGGGCGCGACCAGGAACGCCTTCACCCCCTGCTTGCCGAATCCCCGCGCGATCGTGCGCGTCAACGCCGCCTGCGCGCCCTTGGACGCGGCGTAGGCGAGGTAGTCGGGGGTGTCGCCGCGGAAGGCGGCGCGCGAGGTGAGGGTGACGATGCGGCCCCCGCCGCGCCGGGCGAAGTGTCGCACGGCGTGGCGGCTGAGGATCGCCGTGGCGGACGCGTTCACGGCGAGGGTCGCGCGCCAGGCGGAGAGCCAGCGCTCGTCGTCCTGATCGAAGGGGGCGGGAATCGCCACGCCGGCGTTGTTCACCAGCACCTCGAGCCCTCCCAGCGTCTCGATCGCGTCGTCGAAGAGGGTCCTGCAGGCCTTCGGGTCGGCGAGATCAGCGCGAAGCGGCGAGGCCGCTTCGCCGATTTCCTGGCAGAGCGAGAGTGCTTCGGCCTCGTGGCTTTTGTAGTGGACGCCCACGCGGGCGCCCGAGAGGGCGAGCCGTCGGGCCACGGCCCGCCCGATGCCCCGGCTGGCCCCGGTGACCAGCGCCCGGATGCCGCAAAGATCGACCTTCAAAGGACTTCCATCCCTTCAAGCACGCGCCAACAAGGCCATATGGACATATGCACATATGGCCATATGTGCATATGTCCATATGGCCTTGTTTCTCTTCATGCGTCCGGCCCCGCCAGACCCTCCCTCCGGTCCTCCCCCTTCGCATCATCAGAACTTTCTTCCGCCGGCGGCCCGTACCAGAGCCGCTGCAGTTTCTCCCGCTCGTGGCGCCTCTTGTCTTCCTCCAGTTTTTCCTGCATCTCCTCCACTCGCTCGTGCAGTCCCGCCTCCCGCGCGAAAAAAAGTGCCTGGTGAAAATCGCCCGCGCGCTCGAGGATGGCGAGCCCCCGCTCGGGCTCGCCCTGGCGCTTCGCGGCGTCCGCCGCGAACTGCATGAGAACGGGCTTGCCACTCGATTCGCAAAACTCGTAGACCGGACAGCGTTTCCAGGAAAGCGTTCCACCGGCTCTCATCGGAGAGCAGGTAGAGAAGAGTCGCGCCGAAGAGGATGCCGATACCGCCCCCGATGATGATCGCGAAGAGAACAACGTAGCCGAACGATGAAGCGAGGACCATGGGACCTCCGGATTCCACCCGAAAATTTCTTCCTCGCTCTCCCTCATGCAAATACACAAATCCACGAAACCACAAATCCCCCTTCCCTCTTCATCCGTCAACCCCCCCCGCCTCCCTCTTCCTCCCCTTCCCCTCCGCCCTCCTTCGCCTTCAGCGCGCGCAGGGATTCGTTGAGCGCCCGGAGACGCTCCATGAGGATGCGCTTCTCCTCGAAAAGCACCTCCTCGTACTTCTCGAGCGTCTTGTCCACGCGCCCGCTGACCTGCTCGTAGTTGCGCTTCAGCCTCCCCTCGATGGAATACACCTCGTCCAGGGCCCGTTCCACCTTCTCCTGGAGCTCGGCCACCCGCCTGGCCGCTTCCAGCGACAGGCTCATCTTCCCGCGAAGATCCGCGAGGTCGTCCTGAATCTCCTGCATGGACGTCTCCAGGTCCTTCATGGACTGGCGGGCGGAAGCGACCTCCTTCTCCACGAGCTTCAGCCTCGCCTCGGCGTCGGCCTTCCGGCGCGCCTCGCGCTTCTTCAGGTACTCGTCGAACTCGTTCATCTCCCGCGTCAGGCGACTCGGCGTCACCCAGCATCCCGAGGCGAAGACGATCGCCAGAAGCGCCGACGCCCACAAAATTCCTCGAGCCTGGTTTTTCATGCCCTGCTCCTCTTGATCAGGAAAAGACCATGCCATGAACGCTCACGCGCTAGTCCGGCGCGCTTCCCCCCTCGTCCCGGAACCGTTCCCGGTAGAGGGGCAGGACGCCCCAGCTCAACTTCTCCTTCAGGATGCCCAGAAAGCCCCGCCCGGGCGCTCGCAGGAGACGGAAGGCGTCCGGCCGGGCCTCGACGCGAAGCACGTCCCCGTCCCCGATCTCGCAGCACGTCTGCCCGTCCAGGGTGAGGGTGCCGCTCGGGCCCTCCATCTGCACCCGGATCTCGAGCTGCGTGTCCGCCGGAATCACCAAAGGGCGCGTCGTGAGCGCCTGGGCGCAGATGGGCGTGAGGACCACCCCCTTCATCTCCGGCGTGAGGATGGGGCCCCCCGCGGTGAGGGAGTGGGCCGTCGAACCCGTGGGCGTGCTCACCACCAGCCCGTCCCCCGCGTACTGGAGCTTTCTCTCCCCGTCGAGCGTCAGCTCGATGTAGATCATCCGCGGATTGGCGCCGCGCAGGATCACGACGTCGTTCAGCGCCCTCCCGGCCATCCCGCTTCCGGCCGGCGAGGCGATCTCGAGCATCATCCGGGAGGACGCGACGGCCTCCCCCGCAAACACGCTCTCGAGGGCCCCGCGGATCTCGTCGAGGTTGTACTCGGCGATGAAACCGACCTTGCCGAAGTTCACCCCCATCACGGGAACGGGGCGCCCGTTCAGCCGCCGGGCCGCCGACAGGATGGACCCGTCCCCCCCGAAGACCAGAAGCACGTCCGCCTCGAGCGACGACAGGTCGGCCCGCCCCTCGAGATCGAAGAGCGGATTCTCCGCCCGGCCGGAAAGCCAGTCCCGGACCTCTCCCGCCGCCTCGCGCACCTTCGCCTTGCTTCCGTTTCCGACGATGGCTACGGATGTCACGTCTTCCTCTCCACGAAGTACCGGGCCAGCGCCGCGAGAAGCCCGCCCTTCTCCAGCCGCCGGGCCTCCGCCTCGGCCCGATCCGCCAGATCCCGCGCGCGCGCCCGCGCGCCCTCCGCCCCGAGAAGCGACGGGTAGGTCGCCTTCCCCGCCGCCGCGTCGTTTCCCGTGTCCTTGCCGAGCACCGCCGCGCTGGATTCCAGGTCCAGCAGATCGTCGGCCACCTGGAAGGCCAGTCCCGCCAGGCTTCCGTACGCCGCCAGGATGTCCAGGGATGCCTCGTCGCCCCCCCCGAGGATGCCGCCCCCTACCAGCGCTGCGCGCATGAGCGCCCCGGTCTTGAGGCCGTGCAGCGTTTCCAGCGCCTTCTCGCCGATCGCCTTCCCCTCCCCCTCCAGGTCCAGGACCTGGCCCCCCACCATGCCGGCGGCCCCGGCCCCCCGCGCCAGTTCCGCCACCAGCCGACCCGCGACCTCGCCCTTCCCCGCGCACGCCGCCGTCTCGAACGCGAGCGTGAGCAGCGCATCCCCCGCCAGGATCGCCGTCGCCTCGTCGAACGCCTTGTGCAAAGCCGGCCGCCCCCGCCTCAGATCCGCGTCGTCCATGGCCGGAAGATCGTCGTGCGCCAGCGAGTAGGCGTGAATGAACTCCACGGCGCACCCGAAGCGAAGCGCCTTATCGGGACGCGCCCCCACCGCCTCGCAGGCCATCATGGAAAGCAGGGGCCTCAGCCGTTTTCCGGGAGACAGCGCGGCGTGGCGCATCGCGCGGCGAAGCGTGTCGGGCACGGCGTCCCCGCCCGGAAGCAACGCCTCCAGCTCCCTCTCCGCAAGAGGCCTGTGCGTCTCGATGAAGTCGGAAAGGTCCGCGTCCATGTCGGCACCGTCAGAAGAGAAAGCCGTCCTTCGGCCCCTCCTCGTCTTCGGGCTCCTTCTTCTTGCGGGACCGGGGCCCCGTCCGGCCCTCGCCGCTCTCCGCCTCCCCGGGCGCGAAGGGTTTCGTCACCGCCCGGCCCTCCTCTTCCTCGACCAGGACCTCCAGCTTCTTCTCGGCCCGGTCGAGAACCGCCCGGCACCGCTTCAGGGCCTTCAGCCCCTTCTCGTAGGCTTCCATCGCCTCCTCGATGCCCAGATCCTCCCCCTCGAGACGGCGCACGATCTCCTCCAGCGCCTCCAGGCTCTTCTCGAAGGAGATCTCCTCCTTCTTGTCCTTCTTCGCCGCTTTCTTCCTGGCCGCCATGTCGCGCCCGCTCCATCCTGTCTGTCGAAACAAACCGACGACCGGGCAGGCATTCCGGATCTTCCAAGACCCGCCGGCCCGATCCCTGAAAGCTACGAACTGGAGACCAGAATGCAATCCGAAATCCCTGATCAACCGGATGCGCCTTCGGCGAAGACGGATCTGCCTGATCTACGGACCCCCTGTCCGTGAACGTGCCCCGTCCCGTACCCTTGCCCGGCATCGCTGTACGGGGCGCAGGCGCCTCGCCCGCAGCGCCTCGGTTTTCAGCGGAGATCCGTTCTCGATCAGCGTGAACCTCGTGGTGAGCAACGTCGAACCACCAGGCTTGAAAAACACGGCGCACCGGTTTTTCTATTTCCCCTCCCCAGGGTTCCCCTTCGCCTCTTCTTCGACCACCGACCGCAGCTCCCCCTCGGCGAGGAGGGTCTTCAACACCGTGCCCGACGGGGCGTCGGACGGCGACCGGACCGCCCGCCCGCCGGGAAAAGCCAGGGTCACCGAGTAGCCCCGGGCGAGGATGCGCCGCGGATTGAGGGCCTCGAGCCGGTCTCCCACCGCCTCGATCCTCTCGCGCCTCCTCGCCACCAGGCGCCGGAGAGAACCTTCGAGCCGCCCCCCCAGCTCGTCGAGCCGCTGCTGCCTCTCCTGGAGAGACCGCAGGAAACGGCGGGGGGCGAGCACGGCCGCGGCCGCCTCGAGACGGGCCCGGGGCCCCTCGAAGGCGCCCCGAAGGCCCCGGCGCAGACGGCCGGCGAGGTTCCCGAGATCCTCGAGCATCCGGTCGAGGCGGGGCACGGCCAGCTCCGCCGCCTCGGAGGGCGTGGCGGCGCGGCGGTCGGCCACGAAATCGCAGATCGTGAAGTCCACCTCGTGTCCCACCGCGGAGATGACCGGGATCTCCGAGCCCGCCACCGCCCGCGCCACCGCCTCCTCGTTGAAGGCCCACAGATCCTCCAGGCTCCCGCCGCCCCGCCCGACGATCAGCACGTCCACCCCCCCGATCCGGTTCATCCGCCGGACCGCCTCGGCGATCTCCCCGGCCGCCTCCTCCCCCTGGACCCGCACCGGATGGAGCAGCACCGAAGCCGCAGGGTACCGCCGGTAGACGATGTTGATGATGTCGCGGATCGCCGCGCCCGTGGCGGACGTGATCACGCCGATCCGGCCGGGAAGGAAGGGAATCGGGCGCTTGCGGTCCGCCTCGAACAGGCCCTCCTTCTGCAACTTCTCCTTGCGCTGCTCGAAGGCCAGCTGCAGCGCGCCCAGGCCCTTCGGCTCCAGGCGGGTCGCCACCAGCTGGTACTCGCCCCGGGGCTCGTAGACCGAGACGTCGCCCGTGGCGACGACCTCGATCCCGTCGGCGAGGTCGAACTTGAGCCGCGAGGCGTAGCGGCGGAACAAGACCACCCGGAGCTGGGCGTTCTCGTCCTTCAGCGTGAAGTAGGCGTGGCCCGAGCGTGGAATGCGGAGGTTCGAGACCTCGCCGACCACGTCCACGCGGCCGATCTCGTCCTCCAGGATCGCCTTCACGCGTCGCGTCAGGGCGGAGACCGTGAAGACCTGGGCCTTCGGGGCGGCCGCCTCGAGCTCGGGGCTCCCGGCCTCGCCCTCGTATTCCGTTTCGAACCACGCGTGCATGTCTTCCCCCTTCTACCGGATTCTCCTCTGGAGATTCGAGGTCCCCAAGGACCCGCGACCTCGATCCGGGGGATCGGATGGGCCTACACACCATCAGGTGGATCAGGGCCGAAGAAGCAAGGCGCCTTTCCTCCACGTTTGGCGTTGCAGGATCCACGAGACGGGCGCGCGAGGCGCTACTTGTCCGGTCCGTCCCCGATCCGTTTCACGTCCTCGGGCACGTCCATAACGAAGACGTCGGCCTCCAGCGGCTCGTTCAGGCGCATCCCCTCCACGTCGAACCGCATGGTGAGGCGGAAATGCCGCCGGGGCGCCGTGATCTCCATGCAGTCGGGCCACCAGACGCCCGATTCCTCGTGCTCGTGAAACACGCCGAAGCGAAGATCCAGCTCGCGCCGGCCGCCCCGCCCCAGGATCACCTGGCGGACCTTGAAGAAGGCCTTGGGCTCGAGCCACACGTACCCCTCCACCAGGCCCGACGGATTGATCATGGCCAGCCGGACGCCGTTGGGCCCCGTGTCGATGTAGCGGTAGTCGATCTGGTCGTGGGAGGTGCCGAGGATGAGGGACGCCAGCCCCGTGGTGTGGAAGAGCGCTTCCAGGTCCGGGGCTTTCGCTTCCTCCCCCTCGCCGTCACCGGACGCCCCGCGGCCCTCCCCTTCGGGAGGGGGGCCCACGCGCCGGGCGTAGAGCGTGTCCTCCTGCAGGTTGTAGAACCAGATGCGGTCCTTCCGGATGAGCAGATCGAAGATGCCGCCGACGAACCTGGCGAAGGCCCGCATGCGGAAGGCGTCGGGCCGGCGGACCCAGAGGTCGGCCTGGGCGCTGTCGCGTCCCCGTTCGGGGGACTCGAAGGTGGTCTTGACGACGGCTTCGAGGGTGCGCACGGCGTTCTCGCGTTCCCGGTGGAGGCGCGCGGCCTCGGGCGGGGTGAGGTCGATCAGGGGATAGTGGGAGGTGTCGGCCTCGTCCGAAACCAGCCAGCTGCACGCGGGAAGCGCCATGGACGCCGCGAGCATCCCCGCGAGGAGGAGCGCGCGTACGGTCACGGAGCCGGCGGGATGGGTTCGGGACGGGGCCATGGGAGACAGTGTACCGGTCCCGCCGGGCGCGGTAAAGGCGCGCGGGGCGATGCGGGTCCGGAGGAGCGATGTCGGATCGGAGATTTCAGATTGGAGATTTCAGCGGCAAGCCTCCGCTTCCAAAAACAGCGACCGGAAGAGGGCTTCGAGGGCTATAATGAAGCATGGCGCGTTATCGGGGTCGAGATTCCCAGCCGAAACACCGACAGAGAGAATAAAGCGTTCCCATCCGCCACCGAGGAGGTCGCCATGCGTCTCGCCTGCATCGCTCTCGGGTTCCTTCTTCTCGCCGGGTGCTACTACGACGAGCTCATCGAGCCTCCGGCCGGGTCCGGCTCGAGAGCCTATCGCGCCGCGCCTCCACACTCGTATCCACCCTTCGGGGAGCGGAACGAATTCCGGCACCAGGCGCCGCCCGCGACACGGCCCCGCCTCGATCCCACGCCGGCCCGGGAGGAAGCCGACTCCCCCCTGGAGGCCCGCCTGGCGAGGCTGGAAGCGCGGCTGGACGAGATGAAGGAGATCCTCGAAAACCGCGAGGAGATGGAGGCGCTCCGTTCCGCACACGAGGAGCTCTTGAAGAAATTTCAAAACCTGGTGAAAGAGAAGGAGCGGCTGGAAAGGCGACTCCCAGTGAAGCCGGCTTCCCTGGGCCCGGGGAGAGTGGTGTTCAGGGACGAAGTGGATAGCATTCCTTTCTTCGTGAATACCCACGCTGGTGGTCCCCCGCAGATCAACGGCGCGATCGTCGGCGTCAGCGACAAGGTGAACCTGGTCGTCATCAACGTGGGCGAGGAGGACGGCGTCCGCGTCGGCTTCGCGTTCACGATCTACCGCGGCAACTCGTACGTCGGCAAGATGGTCGTGGAGAAGGTCTACCCGAGGCAGGCCGCGGGCCGCGTGATGCTGGAGATGACCAAGAGCAATGTGCGCCAGGGGGACCGGGTGAAGACGCGCGTCGACTAGTAGCCCTTCGAGTCGAATGATATCCGTCAGAGATTTCAGATTGGAGGGCGAGCCTCCCGGCGAGCCCATCAGCCTGGGCTCGGGAGCCCACCTTCGCTTGGTTTGCGAAGCGTGAGCTACGGCGGGTCCGCCAAAGCCCTTGCCTGTGCGAGCCAGGCGGCGGCGGAGACCCTCGCTCCGCATGGACCGCCGGCTTCCAGCCGGCAGCACATTGGAACGCCCAGGTGCGGACAGGATGTCCGCGGTCCGATGCAGGTGCTGCTGCGGGCTGGAAGCCCGCGCTCCCGTCCGCAGCAAACCGGCGTTCAGCCGCGCTCCACCGACTGCGGGACGCTGACGTGGCTTCCGGGCGGCACGTCCTCGGTGAGCCAGACGTTCCCGCCGATGACGGACCCCTCGCCGATGGTGACCCGCCCGAGGATCGTGGCGCCGCCGTAGATGATCACGTCGTCCTCCACGACGGGATGGCGCGGGATGTTCTTGATGGGGTTGCCGTTCTCGTCGAGGGGGAAGCTCTTCGCCCCCAGCGTCACGCCCTGGTAGACCTTCACGCGGTCGCCGATGACGGTGGTCTCGCCGATCACGACGCCCGTCCCGTGGTCGATGAAGAACTTCTCCCCGATGTGCGCGCCCGGGTGGATGTCGATGCCGGTGGTGGAGTGCGCGTACTCGGTGACGATGCGGGGCAGGAGCGGCACCTCCAGGGCGAAGAGGGCGTGGGCGATCCGGTAGCACGTGATGGCCTGGACGCCGGGATAGCAGAAGATCGTCTCGTCCGGGCAGGTCGCGGCGGGGTCCCCCTCGAAGTGGGCCTGCACGTCGAGGCTGAGCTGGTGTCGGACGTTGGGCAGCATGCCGAGGAAGGTCTGGGTGAGGGTCTCGGCCTTCTTCTCGAACCGCGAGCTGTCGCGATCCTCCTCCACGCATCCGAAGCACAGGCCCCGCCGCACCTGCTCGCGGAGGGTCCGGAACACGCGATCGAGCGTGGCGCCCACGTGGAAGCGCAGGGTCTCGGGCGTCACCTCCGAGGTGCCGAAGTACCCGGGGAAGAGGACCGAGCGCACATCCTCCACCACGGCGACGAGGACGTCGCGCGAGGGGAGGACGTGCGAGGAGAGGCGGTTTTCCCGCGGGCGCACCAGGCCGTCGTGGGTCTCGCACAGGGCCTCGACGACCTCGGACAGATCGATGCGGCCGGGTCCTGCCGGGGGCCGGTTTTCCGTGGAGCGCGAATCGTCCTTGTCCACGTCGCTTTCCTCCTTCGCAAGCGGGATCGAACGCCGGGAAGGATAACGAATGCGGTGTGCGTTACAACCGTTTCTCGAACATCGCGTGGGTCATCGGCTCGCCGGCGGGGCGCATGGGGGTGACGACGGCGAAGCCCGTCGTGTTGAGCAGGTGGATGGCGCGCAGGTTGTGCGGCAGGACCTCGGCGACGACGCGGCGGAGTCCGGAGGCGCGGGCGTGTTTCAGCGCGGAGGCCAGCAGCCGGGTGGCGATGCCCTGGCCCTGCATGGATGCGCGCACGCCGAAGCCGAGCCGGGCATCGCCGGGTCCGAGGTCCTGCTGTTCGGTGAAGAGGGCGGCCATGCCGGCGACCTCGTCGTCCGCCTTGGCGAGGAAGACGGCCTGGCCGGGCCGGCTCGGGACCACGTCGCGGAAGAAGGCGGTGAGCGTCTCCACGTCGAGTCGGTCGCCGCCGGGGTCCCAGAATTCCTGGTCCGGCTCGTGGATCAGGTCGTGGAAGCCGCGGACCTCGTCGTCGGTGAAGGGCCGCTCGGCGGTACTGACAAATTTGAATCTGGAAGGCATGAAAGACAGGGTAGCGTGTTTGCATGCAATCTGGAACTCAGGAATTCATTCTTCGACGGGATCTTCCTCCTTGCCGTTCTCCATGATCTGTTCCCTGCCCACCCGCTTGATCGTGAGGGGCATGCTGGCGAAATTCAGGAGGCGGCCGGCCTCTTCTCCGATCGCCTTCATGTAGGACCGGACGCGAGAGAAGTGGATGTTTTCGAGGGAACGAATTCCTAGCTCTTTCCTGCTCCGAAAATTCGGGAAAAAACATGATCGACGACCGCCTTGGAGGGCGAGGGTCCTCCCGAGCCCATACCATGGCTCGCCAGCCCGTACTACGCCGATCGGCTCTTGCAAGGGCTACGTAGG
>CAZDSO010000041.1:0-29065 GCA_964508045.1 uncultured Planctomycetia bacterium
TGCTTTGCCACAAACGGATAGTAGCAACCCACAGCATAAACAGGTTACCGGTTACAGGTTACAAACAACCCGGATCCAAATCCGTTCCCGCTCCTCCGGCTGAAATCCGAAACCCGGAACGATAGGGGTTGGGTTTTTTCCCCGGAACGACGAAAATGGATGCCGAGCCATCGGACGGGTCCGCCTTTTTCCCGGAGGAGACGCCATGCTGCGCTGGAAACGGATGATCTTCCTCGTGCCGGTCCTGTTTCTCACGCCCGGGTGCGCCCTCTTTCTCGGCGCCGGCGTCGGTTTGACGGCCTGGTGGGCCACCGAGGCCTCGCAGGAGGAGACGAACGCCCCCGTGGCGTCCATCGAGGATCCCGTCCGGCTGAAGACCAGCCCCGGGACGGTCCACTACGTCCTCTACGACGCCGACGACGACGCTTGCGCCGTGGCCGTGGAGGTGTCCGTGAACGGCGGGCCCTGGAGGAAGGCGACGGCCGCGTCCGGATCCGCGGGCACGGACGGCCTGTCCGCGGCCCCCGCCGGCACCCCCCACACGTTCCTGTGGGACTTCGCCTCGGACTTGGGCGCCTCCGAGGCGGACGTGCGGATGCGGATCACGCCGCGGGACCGCAACGACGGCGGCGAGGCGGACGTGACGCCCGTCTTCGTGGCCGGCAACCTGCCGCCCCAGATCGGGACCCTCACCCTGCCCTCGACCCCCGTGGCCGGCACCGCCGTGATCGTCTATACCATTCACGACACCCAGTCCGACGAGGCGGACATCCAGGTCCAGTTCCAGCGGGTCGGAAACACGATCTGGACCGACGCCGACGAGGACCCCCCGGGATCGACCGAGACCTCGACGGACGTGTCCACGGCCCCCGATCCCGGGGAGGAGCACATCTTCACGTGGGACTCCGACGCCGCGAACAACCTGCCGGGCGAGGACGCGAGCGTGAAGATCCGCATCCGCGCGTCCGACGACGGCAAGAACACCTGGGGGAACTGGCTCGAATCGGCTGACAGCTTCGACGTGTGCAACAACACGGCCCCCCGCGTCCAGATCGAGCTCATGGACACGGTCCAGGACGGACTGGTCTACATCCGCTACGAGGCGAGCGACACCGAGGGGCACACCGTGACCCTCCTGGGCGAGTACCAGGAGAGCCACTCGGGGTTCTGGAGGCGCGCCACGAAGGGGCCGGGGACCACGCCGACGTTCCTCGCGGCGAGCCCGGGAGGCACGCCGGGGTTGTTCGTCTGGGACACGCAGAAGGACGGCCTCTACAAGAGCCAGGTCACCTTCCGCCTCACGCCCAGCGAGAAGAGCCTCGTGGGCCTGCCCGGCACCAAGGATTTCCTGGTGAACAACAACGGCAGCGGCGACTGGACGGCGCTACCGCCCCTGCCCGGCACGCGGACGGGGGCGGGGTGCGCCGTCCTGGAAGGGAAGGCCTACGTGGTGGGCGGCAAGGCCCCCGGCGGCGCGACGGACGCGGTGGTGGCCTACGACCCCGCCCAGCGCAGCTGGCTCGCGTGCCCGTCTCTGCCCCAGACCCGGGAGAATCTGACGTGCGCAACGCTGAACGGGAAGCTCTACGCCGTGGGAGGCACCGTGGCGGGCGCGCTGAGCGCCTCGGTGGCCGTGTACGACCCCGAAACGGGCACCTGGTCGTCGGGTCCTCCTCTGGCCACGGCCCGGCGGTTCGCCGCCTCGGTGGCCGCGTCGGGTCGCCTCTACGTGATCGGGGGCGAGGGGACGGGATATGCGAACCTGGCCTCCGTGGAGGTCTTTGACCCCGTCGCGAACAGCTGGTCCGCCGGGCCGGCTCTGCCTGCAGCGCGCAATCGTCTCGCCGCGGCCTGGATCGCCGGGCGCATCCACGCGGTCGGCGGAAAAGCGACGGGCATCGGCTTGACGACCCACGAGTTCCTCGACCTGTCGGGGGGGGCCTGGCAGTCCGGCGCGGCGATGCCCACGCAGCGTTTCGGCCTGACGGCGGAAGCGGTGGGAGGGCGGCTTTTCGTCATGGGCGGGAACGACGGGAACCCCAGCGCTTTCCCCAAGGACCTGGTGGAGATCTACGACCCCCTCACGGACGCGTGGTCGACCGGGACTCCGATGTCGACGCTGCGCCAGGGGCACTGCTCCTGCGTGTTGGGCGGCAAGATCCTCGTGGCCGGGGGCTACAACGGCAACAACAACGTGGACCTGGCGAACCTCCACGACCCGGTGAGCGACACGTGGCGGCAGCTCGCCGACCTGCCCACGGGGCGCAGCAGCCTGGCGTGCGCGGCGGTGGGCGGCAAGATCTACGCCCTGGGCGGCCGGGACAGCGGAAGCAACATCCTGGGCGCGAACGAGGTCTACGATCCCGCCACCAACACGTGGTCGAGCCGCGCCTCGCTTCCCGTCCACCGGGCCTCCTTCGGTTGCGCGGCCCGGGGGGCGAAGATCTACGTCATCGGAGGCTCCACCCCGGCCCAGACCTATGACAACGCCGTGGCGATCTACGACACGACCACCAACAGCTGGGCCCCGGGCGCGACCATGACGACGCCGCGCGAGGGGCTGGAGGCGGCGCTGGTGGACGGGAAGATCTACGCCCTGGGCGGCCTGTACCAGGATTTCACCTGGACCCCGGAAGTGGAGGCCTATGACCCCGGCGCCGACAGCTGGGCGTGGGCGACGTCCATGGCGCTGACGCGCAGCTACTTCGGCACGGCGGTGAGCGGGGGGCGGATCTACGCCCTGGCGGGAACGGACGGCTACTTCTCCGTCACCAACCGGGTCGAGTCCTACGACCCGGCCACGGACACGTGGAACGAGGGGCTCCCCGTGCCTTCCATCCGCTCGGGCAACAGCGGCGCGTCGGTCCGCGGCCGGGTGTTCACCTTCGGCGGGGCGACGGGCGGACCCGTGAACGGCTACGATCCCGTCACGGACACGTGGAAAGCCTACCACCCCATGCCCACTGCAGGGTCCAGCGCCGGGGTGGCCACCCTCGGCGACAAGGTCTACCTGGTGGGCGGATCGGGGTTCACGCGCGTGGACGTCTTCTCGCCCGTCCAGGATCTCGCCCTGATGCCGGCTCTGCCTTCCCTGCCGGAGGGACGATCGGACGCGATCGCGGCCATCGTGGACGGCCGCCTGCTGGTGGCCGGGGGGCGCACGACGTCGTCGCCGGCGGCGGCGGGAGACGCCTGGACGTCGAGGTTCCGAGGCGTCGTTCCGGCCACGGGCCCTTTCGCGGAAGATCCGGGCTGGCTCTCGACGGCCTCGCCGGGCGTGTCACGGCGCGGGGCCTGCGCCGTCACGGCGGGGGGGCGCGTCTACGTGCTGGGGGGCTTCGACGGAGGGGGCGCGCCGCTGGATACGATGGAGGTCTTCGATCCGGCCGCGGACACGTGGTCGAGCGCGCCGTCCATGCCCACGGCGCGGGGGAACTTCGGCGCGGTGGAAGCGGAAGGGAAGATCTACGCCTTCGGGGGAGAGACGTCTTCGGGGGCGAAGACGGGCGTGTGCGAGGTGTACGACCTGACCTCGGGCGCGTGGGAAACGAGCGTTTTCGATGCGATGAATGCTCCGCGGAGCCACTTCGGCTACGGCCTGGAGCCGGAGTATGGGCGGATCTACGCGTTCGGGGGCGAGCGGCCGGGACCGGTCCTGACGGCCTGGTCGGAGCGGTACGATCCGGCCGCCGATCAGTGGCTGTACGTGGCCACGGGGCCGACGGCGGTGAAGGGGCCGCTCTGTCTCCTGGTGGACCGTCGGCTGCATCTGTTCGGCGGGGAGATTCCGCGCGCGGTCATGGGCACGGAAGCGACGGACCGGGTGCTGGTCTTCGAGCACAGCGCCAACGTGTGGAAGACGGTGGACGCGCGCCTGCCCTACCCGGCAACCAACCTCTTCGGCGCGTCGGGAAGCGTGTCGTGGGATCACCGGGGCCGGACCGATGCGGACGATTTCGTGCTGCTCGGCGGGGGACACGACGGGACGGGCCCCCGCGCGGACGTGTTCCGGTTCTACATCCGGTGAGCGTCCTCTTGCAAGCCCTGCTCGTTCCCTGACGGTCCCCACGCCAGCGGAGCCGCGCTTGCACGGAGCCCGGGCTTCGGGCCTGGAACCTCGCCAGCCTGTCGCCGTCGGCCACGGCAGACAGGGCGATCCGCCGCCTTGGACCTCTCCCTACTCCGTCTTCTCCCTCTCCGCCTTCGCCCTTTTCTTCTTCTGCTTCTCGTGCCACGTCTTCCAGACCTCGTACACGTCCCAGAAATCCTCCCCCGTGATCTTCTTCAACGCCTCTTCAGCGCCCTTGCGCACCTTCTTCACCTCGTCCTTGAGGGCCTCGATGAGGGGGCCCACCGCGCGCCGGTGACCGATTCGCTTCAGCGCGTTCACCGCGCAGAGCCGGACCGTCGCATCCCCGTCCTGCAGGGCCTTTGCGAGCGGGTCCACCGCCGAAGGATCGCCGATGTCCCCGAGCGCCCGCGCGGCCAGGGCGCGGACATCCCCTTCCTCGTCTCCCAGCGCATCCCCCAGCGGCCCCACGGCCCTCTTGTCGCGCAGCATGCCGAGCGCCTCGGCGGCCGAGCCGCGGATGTCCTTGTTGCCGTCTTCGAGCGCCTCGAACAGGAGCCGGAAAGCCCGGTCGCCCCCGATGTCCCCCAGCGCCGCGACGGCGAAGGAGCGCACGCTCTCGTTCTCGTCCCGCAACGCCTCGACCAGGGGCCCGACGGCCGGTTCCCCGATCTGGACGAGAGCCTGCGCCGCACAGCAGCAGAAGGTGTTGTCCCCGTCCTTCAAGGAAGCGATCAGGGGCTTCACGGCCCTCTCGTCCTCGATCTTTCCCAGCGCCACCGCGGCATTGCGCCGGACCTTCTTCGCGGCGTCCCGCAACGCCGCGCACAGGGGCTCGACCGCCTTCCCGTCGCCGAGATCTCCCAGCGCCCCCGCAACGGCGTACCGGACGTCCGCCTCGGGATCGCCCATCGCCTCGACCAGGGGAGCCACGGCGCTCCGGTCGCCGATCCGGCCGAGCGCTTCGGAGGAAGCCGACCGAACGGTCCCGTCGCCGTCCTCCAGGGCGTCGATGAGAGGGGGGACCGCCCTCGGGTCCCCGATGGCTCCCAGGGCCTTCGCGGAACCGGCCCGGGAGAGAGGACGCCCTTCCTTCAACGACCGGATCAGAGACGGAACCGCCATCTCCCCGATCTTGCCCAGGGCTTCCACGGCGAGGGAGCGGGCCTGTTCGTCGCGCGCCTCCAGACCGTCGATCAGGGGAGCGACCGCCGGCTCGCCCAGCGTCGCCAGGACCTTCACGGCGAGGGGGTGGATCTTCTCGAACACGTCCTGGAAAAGCCCCACGAGGGGGCGCGCTGCACTCCCGTCCCCGATCTTCCCCGGCGCCTCGACGGCGCTGTACCGCACGTTCGCGTCCCGGTCCCGCAACGTTCCGAGAAGCGGACGCACCGCCCTCTTGTCGCGGATCGATCCCAAAGCTCTCGCGGCCCAGGCGCGGACGGAGGCGTCCTTCACCGCCAGCACCCCGATGAGGGGTTCGACGGCGGGCCGGCCGATGGCCACCAGCGCGCGGGCCGCGGGTTCGACGCGTGCCTCCACGACCTGGCCCAGCGCGCCCCGCTTGTCTCCGGCCTTCATCTGCCGGATCAGCGCCTCGATCCGTTTCGCCTTCTCGGGGGTGAGAGGCGATTCCGGGACGCCGTTTCGCGGGTCCGGGGGAGGCGTGTTGGAGGGGGAGCGCCCGGGTTCCGGCTCGGTCCGCCGATGCGTCTTCTTGTTTCCCTTTTCTTCATCGCGTTTCCCCGGCGCCCTCGCCTTCTGGCCCGAGCCGTTTCCGCATCCCAGAAGCGCCGTCGCGGCGATCGCGAAGGCGATGAGCATGGCTTTCATCGCGCCCTCCCTCGTGGACCGGGGATGCCCCTGGAAACCTGCCGTCCCCTCGTTTCCATCGGAATCCATTCTATGCGGATCGCGCCCCGGACGCGAGCAAGCCTCTTGCCCGGGAGGACGGCCGGAAGGATGAAGACCCCTCGTCCTCCTGGTACCATGGTGCCCTCGTGTTGGAGAGGAGGCAAACATGATTCGATGCCATGCGGTCCTTGGGCTGATCCTGCTGGGCAACGTGTACGCGCAGGCCCGGGAGCCCGGGCAACCCGAACCCGGGCGGACGGCCTACGCGCTTCCCGAGGACGCGAACTTCACCATCCGCGACGTGGGCATCGAACGCATCGTCGCCGTGAAGAAGGACGGCGCGGTCTCCTTCACCATCGCGGGAAGCCTCCGCGTCCCCGAGGGCGCGGGACCCGATGCCGGATGGCCGGCCGTCTTGTGGATCTCCGGCTCGGGATCGCAGACCCGCCACGGGTTCGCTCCCGCGGGCGGGGGCCGCGTGCTCGACGCCGGATCCTGGGAGATCCACGACGCCGTCGCCCGGGCGGGCTTCGTGGTGCTCTCCACCGACGACCGCGGCGTCGGGGGCACGCCGCTGGGCGAAAAGGGGGCGGACCCGCGCGAGATCGGCTACGACGAGCTGGTCGGGGACGCGCAGGCCGCGCTCGACTGGCTGTTCGAGCGCGAGGAGGTGGACGGGGAGCGGGTCTTCCTCATCGGCCACAGCGAGGGGGGGCTGACGGCGCCGCTGCTCGCCTCGCGCGAGGAGGCGGTCGCCGGCATCGTCTGCATGGGCGCGATGGGACGGAACCTGTGGCACGTCACCTACGACCAGGTCGCGGCGACGATGAAGCACCTGCCCGAGGCCATGCGCGAGGCCAACCTGAAGGCCCAGGAAGAGCTCATGCGGGCCTGCAAGGAGGACCGCGAGCCCGACTTCGAGGTCCTGGGGAAGGCCGCGGCGCCGCAGCTCGAGGCGACGTGGAAGACGAAGGTCGCCGCCGTGAAGGCCTGGTGGCACGACCACTTCCACCTCGACGTCCCGGCGATCCACCGGAGCGTCGCCTGCCCCGTCTTCATCGCCCAGGGGGAGAAGGACTTCCAGACCCGCGCCGACCAGGACGCCCGGCGGATCCTCACAAACGTCGCCGGGGGCCCCTGCGCGGATCTTTCCCTCAGGGTCTACGCCGATCTGGACCACCTCTTCAAACCCTGCGGCGGCAAGGATTCCACGATGGCGATGTACTTCACCGACCGGCGCGTGGACGCGGGTTTCCTCGGGGACGTGGTGGCGTGGCTGCAAAGGCGCGCCGGCGCCCGCTGAGCAGGAATCGAGGAATGAGGCGCGGGAATGGATAGGGATTGCATCCTGCGTGTGTGGCCGCCAGAAAAATCCGGATCCGTTCCTGTTGTACGGACTCGAAACCGCTCTGCGATCTCCGCGATCTCTTCGGTGGGGTCCTCATGCAAAAATTTCATTTGTACAACCTTGGAGGGCGAGGGTCCCCCCGAGCCAAAACATAGCCGGCTTGCCGGGAGGCTCGCCCTCCCATTGGGCTGCTCCCCCTTGTGTAAAGGACTTGCGTCACGTGCTGGAAAATGGGTTCACCGAATACGTACCTCCCTTTCCCCGGTTGGCTTCCGGGAGGCCCGGGGTTATCATCGTGCGTTTTCCGGGATCCGGGCCGGGTGCCCCGGCCCTTCGGACGCGCTTCCGGCCGCGGGCCTTCCCCGCGCCGGCGATCCGGCGATCCCGGCGTCTCCGCCGAGAAAGGAGGCCTCCATGTTCGGCGTCAAGGAACGGGTGGATTCGAACCTTCACGAGGACGACGAGAAGCACGTGAAGGAGTTCCTCGAGGATTTCGGGAACGTGGTGGAGGAAGCGCTCGAGAGCCACGCGCTCGAGGCGCATCACAATCCCTACGGGCGCCCGGCGAACGTGCTCGTGCTGATCGACCCGGACAACCTCCACCTGGTGGTGGACGACACGGCCACCAAGTCCCCGGTCCACGTCTATCGCAACGAGAGCGCCCGCGGCTCCCTTTTGGATCTGCGCGTGGTGATGGAAGCCGCCTCGCGCGACGCGGGCTTCGAGAAACCGCTGGGCCTGACCTTTCCCAACCGCGTGATGGTCATGGAGCGCGCCGACCGCAAGGCCATGCTGGCGGGCTCCGTCGCCGAGATCATGAAGGGGCTCAAGAGCCGGCTGGAGGGGACATCCTGATCCCGGCGAAATTCCTGGACCGGGGCGACGAATCTCCATACCCTGGCTGTAGGGATGAAGGAGGCTATCGTGTTTCATCCCGTCGCGCTTGCCCGGGCCACCGCTGACCTTGAAAGCGCTTTCCATGGAAGCCGAATCGCCCGAGGATCCGAAAACGAGAGCTTCCATCTTCCTCACCCTCGTCTCCAAGAACGGCCCCGTCTGGGGCCTGCGCAACGAGGCGGGGGGGCTGGCCACGTGGAAGTACGACGAGTCCGAGGAGACGCTCATCCCCTTCTGGTCCGACGAGGAGGGGGCCCGATCCTGCGCCGAGGCCACGTTCCCCGACTACCGGGTCTTCGAGATGAGCGCCCGCGCCTTCACCGAGACCATCCTGCCGCAGCTGGAAGAGAAGGGGATCCTCGTCGGCGTGAACCTGTCTGAAAAGATGGGCGGGGTGGACCTGCCCGCCCCCGATCTCCTCGACGAGATCCGTTCCGCCTCGTCCTAGCCGGCCGCGTTCCGCCCCACGCCCCTGATCGCGGACATCCGGATAGACGAATTTCGAAGCGCTCGGCGCCGGGATCGCTTCCCCTCCCGGCCTTCACGCCGCTTCCGGACGAGAAGCGGTACGACCCCCGGACCCGGGGTAGCCGCGCTCGCCTCGCGAAAGGGGCTTGCCGCCGCTGTGCGACTGTGGCATGAATGGCGGGAACGAGATCCGGCTGTCAGGAGGTTCGACGACCATGGCGGCATCCTTCCGTTTCCCTGTCCGGCTCGCGACCCTCTGCCTGGCCCTCGGGGCCGGGCTGGCCTCCTGCGGCCCGAAGGAGCCGCAGCCTCCCCTCCACACGGCCGCGCGACTGGGCCGCGTGGACGAGGTGCGCTCCCTTCTCGAGGGGGGGGCGAAGATCGACGAGCCGACCGAGAAGACCCGGCGCACCCCCCTGCACATCGCCTGCGAGAACGGCCGGCCCGAGGTCGTGAAGCTCCTCCTGGACAAGGGGGCGGACCCCGCCCTCGAGGACGCCTCCGGCCGCACCCCCTGGGACGCGCTGTGGGAGGAGAGCCGGAAGAACTGGCTCACCCGCACCGAGCGCGACGTCCTGATCGCGTTGCTCGAGGGAAGCGCGCCCCTCGACACGGGCAAGGACGCCGACGGCAAGACCTGGCTCCACCACGTGGCCGGGCGCTGCGATTCGGGGCGGGTCATCCAGCTTCTGGTCGAGGACCGCGGGTTCGACGTGAACGCCCGGGACAAGAACGGCTGGACCCCCCTCCACGTGGCCGTGTTCGAGAACCGGGTGGAGGCGGCGGAGGCCCTCCTCCAGCAGGGCGCCGAGGTGAACGCGGAGACCACGGCCGAGATCGGCGAGACCATGCCCAAGGGCGAGACCTACGTGGTCCGCTTCCGCTACGAGGCGGGCAGCCGCCCCCTCGACCTCTACCACGGCAGCAGCGGCCGCAACAAGAAGAGCATGCGGGCCCTCCTCCGGGAATACGGCGGGACCTCGAACCCCGAGGTGGAGAACCGGTTCTTCCGGTAGCGGCGGGGTTCCTAGCGTGGTCCGAGAGACGATTTGCCCCCTCGTCGTTGAAGCGGAGCGTTTTCACAATGTCTCCGGAGACAGATTTGCCGTACGCGGTTCTCGCGTTGCAGATGAACTTCTTTCTCTTGATCGACCTGATGGCCTACGGCCAGACGGATCAAACGGATCGAAAGAGGAGGACCTGACCGTGGCAGTGGAAGAAGACCTCATGTTGGTTTTCCTCGGCATTC
Source organism: uncultured Planctomycetia bacterium (assembly GCA_964508045.1). Lineage (GTDB taxonomy): Bacteria > Planctomycetota > JAKEIC01 > JAKEIC01 > CAZDSO01 > CAZDSO01. The sequence goes on from CAZDSO010000041.1 coordinate 9,886, forward strand.
AAATGAACTCATTCACCCAGGAGCAGGTGTTGGAGTGCGGGGCGGTCCTGGCCCAAGACAGGTCCAGGAGCCTTGCCGACATCCTTGAGGAGAAGGGATACATCGACAAGGCCAGCCGGGGTGCCCTCGAGATTTTGGTCGGCAAACAGGTCGAGAAGGCGGGCGGCGACGCGGAGAAGAGTCTCGTCAACCTGGACGTGGACGAGGAAATCCGGCGGCACCTTCTCAGTCTCCCCCTTGAGGACCGGGCCAGGCAGACCCTGCTCGAGTGGAGGCAGGCGCCCCGGCCCGATTTCGTTCCGGCGATGAAGGAAGCCTTCCAGCAGGGGGGCGAGACGCTCGACGAATCCGCCCCTTCCCCCGAACCGGCGGGGCTCCGGGAGAGCCTGGGCGAGAAGTACGCGTTCAAGGGGGAACTCGGTCGCGGCGGACTCGGGAAGGTGATCGAGGCCGTGGACCGGGACTTCGGGCGCGAGGTCGCGGTGAAGATGATGCTGTCCAGGTCCTCATCGTCGTCCGTGGAGCGCTTCCTTTTCGAAGGACGGACGGCGGGGCGGCTTCCCCATCCGAACATCGTGCCCATCTACGAGATCGGGGCGCTCAAGGGGCCGGGCGGCGAGACCCCCTTCTTCACCATGGCGAAAATCGTGGGCCGCGATCTGGGGGACATCCTTCGCGCCGTCGAGCGGGGAGACGCGGAACAAGCCGGGAAGTTCAACCGCCCTCGTCTCCTGCGCGTGTTCCAGGAGGTCTGCAACGCCATGGCCTATGCCCATGACCACGGCGTCATCCACCGCGACCTCAAGCCCGCCAACGTCATGGTCGGCGAGTACGGCGAGGTCTACGTGGTGGACTGGGGGCTGGCGAAAATGCGACGGAAGCCTGATTCTCCCGATCAAAGCGGGTCCGTCGACAGACTGGACGGATCTTCGGACGTTCATGGCAATCAGCCTCCTGGTGATCTGACCGCGCAGTTGACCGTCGAGGGGGATATTCTCGGCACGCCGGCGTACATGCCGCCGGAGCAGGCGGACGGACGCATTGCAGACATCGACGAGCGTTCGGACATCTACAGCCTGGGCGCGATTCTCTACGAGGTCCTGACGTTTCGTCCACCCTTCGAAGGCGCTTCGGCTCACGACGTCATCTCTAAGGTGCTCTGTGAAGAAGTCACACGGCCCTCGCAGCGCATCTCGGGTTTGGAAAGAGATTCCTCGCCACGTTCCCATCCGCGAGAACCCGCTTCCGATCCGCGTCCGGGCCAGATCCCCCCGGCGCTTGACGAGATCGTGCTCAAGGCTCTGTCCAAGGACAAGAACTTGAGGCATGCATCGGCGACGGCGCTCTCGGACGAAATCCAGCTCTTCCTGGAAGGGGAGAAGGAGCGGGAGCGGAACCACCAGATGGCCCTGGCCAAGGTGGCGACGGGCAAGATTCTGGTCGAGCAGATGACCACGGCGCGAGAGGAACTGGAAGCCGCCCGCAAGGAGGCCGAGGAGAAAGGCAAGGAGGTCAAACCCCACTGGCCCGTGGAGAAGAAAAAGGCGTTCTGGGCCGCACAGGAGAAGGCCGAGAAGCTTCACCGCAGGAGCGTGGAGCGCTTCACGGAAGCGGTCAACGCATTCCAGGAGGCCCTGGGCTTCGAACGCGGCAATCCGGAGGCCCGGGCCGCCCTCGCGGACCTCTACTGGGAAAAGTACCTTCGCGAAGAAGAGGGAGGCGACGAGGCCGAGAGGATCCACTACGAAGGGCTCGTCCGCCAGTACAACGACGGGCAGTACGACGCAAGGCTCAAGGGCGACGGGACGCTGACGATTTCCACTACGTACTTCCCATGCAACTGCCTCACCGAAGGCCGCATGGTTTCTCCGGAGGCGTTGAGCGGTGAGGACCGCAAGCGGAAAGATGATGGTTCGCCCGAGCCGGATCAGGTAGATCAGTCTGCCCCGGAGGGGCATCAGGTTGATCAGGGGATCATGGGCTACCACCCGATTTCGGGCCGCGCCCTCGACGGCCGCAAGGTCGGCATGGGGTTGCCCGGTCTGGAACCGAGGGAACCCATGCGCCTGAAGGTCCACGGCCCGGCGTGCCGGACCGAACCGCTGGAAGGGGCGGAGGCCTGGCTGTTCCGATACGTCGAAAAGAACAGGATTCTCGTGCCGGTTTTTCCGTCGGGAATCGACGTCGGGGCGGCCCCCCGTGGCCGCCCGGCTGTGGGGCAACCCCGGGGGGCTGCCCCGACAACGGGCCTGCCCCCGGAAACCATCCTGGACCGACTGTACGATCCTGGTTCCCCGTACCGACCCAAGGAGGGGCTGTACCTGGGCCATACGCCCGTGGCGAAATTCACCATCCCCATGGGCTCCTACCTGATCGTCATCGCCCAAAAGGGTTTCCACCCAGTCCGTTGCCCGGTCTACATGGGCCGCCTCGCGGACGAGGAAGTGGACGTCACCCTGTACCGCGAGGGCGAGATCCCCGAAGGGTTCGTCCCGGTCCCCGCCGGCAAATTCGTCTACCAGGGAGACAAGGAGAACCCCTACGCCGGCCCGAAGGAGATCCGGGAGACGGAGGACTTCTTCATGGCCCGGTACCCCGTGACATGCAATGAATACCTGGAATTCCTGAACGTCCTGTCCGGGAAGGACCCCGAGGAAGCCGCCCGGCGGGTGCCGCGGGAATCGGAGAAGGCCGGACACTACTGGCCGAGGCGCGAGGACGGGACCTACGTCATCCCGACCGCCGAATGGCTGGCCGACGCTCCCGAGGACCTCCGCGGCCGGGCCCGCAAGCTCTCGGCGACCCCGGCGGATTGGGAGAAAGACTGGCCCGTGTTCGGCGTGTCGTGGGAAGACGCGGTAACCTACGCGTCCTGGTTCTCGAGGAAAAACGAAATCCTCGGTTTCCTTCCGCACGAGGTCCTGTGGGAGAAGGCGGCCAGGGGGACGGACGGCAGGTTCTGCGTTTTCGGGAACCACTTCGACCATACGTATGCGAACGTGATGGAAAGCCACGAGGGTCCGCACCGGCCCTGTTGTGTGGATTCGTTTCCGGTGGACGAGAGTCCCGCCGGCCCCCGCGGGATGGGTGGAAATGCCCTCGATTGGTGCCTCAACGACATCGAGGAGGACGGCCGTCACCTGTTGCGGGGGGGGGCCTGGTTCAACAGCGGGGTGTACGGCCGCACCACGAGCCGCAGGGCCTCCCCCTCGGGATTCGTCATGCATTTCGTCGGCTTCCGGTTGTGCGCCCGAGGCTCGGTCGGGTCGCCGACAACCGGCACGAAAAGGAGTCAAGAGAAGACTTGACCTCTTGCTCAGCGGCGACCGGGGATTTTTTTACGGCCTCTCAGCTCGGGGAGGGAGACGGGGCGTCTTCCGCCGCCTCCCCGGGGCCATTCAGGGCCTCGCGCACCTTCTCCGTCAACGCCTCGTGCGTGAACGGCTTCTCGAGAAACGCCGCGTCCGGCCCGATCCCCTCCAGCTGCTGCGTCTCGCCGCCCGCGTACCCCGACATGAAGAGCACCGAAAGGTCCGGGCCGATCTCCCGGAGGCGCTCCACGAGCGCCGGGCCGCTCATTCCCGGCATGACCACGTCCGAGAGCAGGAGGTCGATCCGCCCCCCGCGCTCCGCGCACAACCGAAGCGCCTCCGCCCCCGTCCCGGCCGTCAACACCGCGTAGCCACTCCGCGCCAGCATCGCCTCCACCACCGTGCGCACCGCGTCGTCGTCTTCCACGACCAGGATCGTCTCCCGCCCTCCGCGCGCCCGGCGGATCTCCCGCGTGGGACGGGGGCGCTTCGCCTCCCCCTCCGCCCGGGGAAGAAGCAGATCGAACGCCGTCCCCCGCCCCGGCGCGCTCCGCACCTCCACGCTTCCCCCGCACTGCGTCACGATCCCGTAGACCGTCGAAAGCCCCAGGCCCGTCCCCTTGCCCTCCGCCTTCGTCGTGAAGAAGGGCTCGAACGCGCGCGTGCGCGTCTTCTCGTCCATGCCCGCGCCCGTGTCGCGGACCGTCAGCGACACGTACCGCCCGGGCGAAAGCCCCGGGCGACCCGACGCCGTTTCCGCGTCCAGCCGGGTCTCCCCCAGCGTGATCGTCAGCTCGCCCCCGACCGGCATCGCGTCCCGCGCGTTGACCGCGAAATTGAAAAGAACCTGCTCGATCTGCCCGCGGTCCATCGACACCAGCCACGGCCCCGGCGGCGTCGCGAAGACCAGCGCCACGTCCTCCCCGATGAGACGCTCGAGCATCTTCGACATCGACGCGATCACCGCCCCCAGATCGAGAACTTCCGGCCGGCCGATGCGCCGACGGCTGAACGCCAGGAGCTGCCGCGTCAGGTCCGAGGCACGCTTCGCCGCCCCCACCATCTCCTCGAGATCGGACCGTTTCGGGTCCCCGGGCTCCATGCAATCGAGCTGCAACTCCCCCAGCCCCGTCACGATCGTCATCAGGTTGTTGAAGTCGTGCGCGATCCCCCCCGCCAGCCTCCCGATCGCCTCCATCTTCTGCGACTGGAGAAACTGTTCCCGAAGCGCCGAGCGCTCCTCCTCGGAGCGGATGCGTTCCGTGATGTCCTTGGCGATGTGGACCGCGGCGGTGCAACGCCCGTTTTCCACGATCGGGTCCACCGTGATCTCGAACCACCGGTCGCCGATCTGCAGGTCCATGGTCTCGCGCTTGAGACTTCTCTTCGCCCGCAGGAACGGACACGGCGGGATCGGCCCCTCCGTTTCGTGAACCACCTCCCAGCAACGCCTCCCGACCAGATCCGCGCCGTCGCGGCCGAACTGCTCGCGCGCCGTGCGGTTGCACCGGAGGATGCGCTGCGACGCGTCCAGGATCCAGATCGCGTCCTGCGTCGCATCGAACGTCCTCTGCCATTCCCGCGCCGCCCGCGCCTGCGCTTCCTCCGCGCGTCGCCGGTCGGCCTCCAACTCGATGCCGTGGAGCGCGAAGGCGATGTCGCCGGCCACTTCGCACAGCAACGAGTGCTCGTATTCGTCGTCGATGTACCGGCTCGGAACCGATACGGTGAGAAAGCCGAAGACCTCGTCCCCGTGTTCCAGCTGCGCGCAGAGCCCGCCCCGGTCCTCGTAGAACCCGGCGAGCGGGCACCCTCCGCAGTCCGACGCCGGAGCGCGGACGACGACGACGCCGGGGCGAAAAAGCGCGCGGGCCGCGCATTCGGGGATCCTCCCGGCCCGCAGCAGGTTCGCCATGGGCTCGAACGCGGGACCGAGTCCGGCTTCCGCGTGCGCCGTCAACCGTTTCTCCCCGTCGACCAGCGCGATCCAGGCGTTGAAGTAGCCCCGCGTGCCGATGAGGATTTCACAGGCGCGCTGCAGGAGGCGGTCGCGGTCTTTCTCCCGCACGATGAGCTGGTTGACGTTGCGGATGGCGCGAAGGACGAGGAGCGTGTGATCGGACGTCTCCGGACGGATGGCGTCTCCGTCGGGTTCTCTCTTTCCTGCCGTCATGGCCGTCCCCCCCAGTCTTTCAGGATCGACCTTTGGGGGACAGGATACCATAAGATTCCCCGGTCCACAGCAATCCCTTCGCCGCGACCGAGGCCTTCCACCGGCGAAACGCCGGCGTCGAGACGTCCGCCGCGCGCGCCGCCTCCAAAAAGTCCGGAAGGCCGAAGTGGGGGAAGCCCATCGGAAAGCCCTTGCCGGAGGAAAGCAGGCGCGCGATGCGGCGAAGCGGCTCGCGGTCCCCGCCGGCAAGGTGCCGGCAGACGGCCAGCATGCAGCGCGATTCCGGGCCGAGATCCGCAGCCTTCAACCCCTCCAGGCGCCTCCCCAGCGCGCGCGCCTCGTCCCCCTCCGCCGACGACAGCGCGCCGGTGACGTCTCGCTTGAGCAGGAGCAGGCGCAGGCGGCAGAGGTCGACCTTGTGACGGTACCGGTCGCCGTCGAAGAACGCCGGCGAGAAGGCGCGCTGGCGCTTCCAGGCGCGCTCCGCCTCCGCGAGCTCACGCCGGCGGACGTGAATGTGGAACGAAAGGTCCGCGAGCAGCGAGAGCCCCCCGATCCCCATCCGCGTCGACGATTCGGCCTGCCGGATCTTCACCCGCGCCTCCTCGCCGTCCGCGAGAGCCCACGCGATCGCCGCACGGTAATACCGGGCGTCCGAAAGCGTCCCCTCGCCCTCCGCGGGAGCCAGGCGCCTCGCCTTGTGCTCCGCGAGCCGCGCGGTCCGGGCCGCCTCGAAGATCTCCAGCCGGTTGAGAAGGTTGCCCGCCCGCCGCACCGAAAGGACCGCCTCGGTCGCCGGACGGACCGAACCGCGGGACAGGACCGCGAAGACATCCTCGAAGAGATCCTGGAGCCGGTAGAAGTCGGCCAGTTCCAGCTGCCCCAGCGCCAGACCCGGAAGCGCCTCGACACCCGCCTTTTTCAGCCGGTCCCACGCCCTACGGTACAGCGTCTCCCCCCGCGGCCGCTTCCCCATCCGGAAATGCCATCCTGCCAGGAGTCTCAGGACCCGCACCTCCTGGGGAACCGAGAGCGCTTTCGGGAGCAAGGCCTCGAGCGCCGCGATCCACGGCCCGGACCCCTCCCGCTTGTACATGCTGATCCGCCGTGAGGCCGTCTTGACGATCGGCTCCCACAGGTCTGAAAAACGCCCGCACGGATCCTCGGGATCCCCGAGCCGCTCCGCGAACGCCTGCTCTTCCGCCGACGTCTTGCCCTCCGCCAGCCACGTGTAGGGGACGTCCAGGCCCAGGTGGATCCGCCACAGCGCCGCCAGCGGGACCGCGGCCGAGACGGTGTAGGCGTGCAGCGTGGCCTGCGGAATGGTGCAGGCCCTCGAAACGGCGCGAAGGCCCGCGTCCCGCACCCGTTCCGCGATGCGGGCGCGCAACCGCTCCTCGCTCTTGCGGACGCTCGCGCGGGAGACAGGCCTGGCGTCCGATTCCAGGGCGCGACGCACCACGTTCAACGTGTCCCCCTCCAGGTAGGGGGGGACGAAGACGTCGGTCCACGAGACGCCCAGATTCGCGTGAATGCGGTAGAGCAGGTCGAAGGTGAGGCGGGGCGGCTCGGGGGCGTCGACGATGCGGCTCAGCCGCGAATGGGTGACGCCCAGCTTCTTGGCGAGCCGGGTCTTGCCGAACAGGATCGACCAGTACCGGAGCGCATTCGCCAGAAGGGCCTCGACCGACGTGGCCGACAGGTCGACGACCTTGGGGGACGGGCCCGCGTCCCGGCTCGGGGGCTTCTTCGGCATGGATCGCTTCCCCTTAAGCGCGCCCGCATCGTAGGAATGCCACGGCCCGCGCGCAATGGCGCGACAAGCCGGTTTCCCGCCTTCGCGCGGAAAAAACAGGGCGTCCGATTCCCGAACGGACGGCCCCGGCGCGTTCCTTGCCGGAAAGGAAGGCGCGCGCGACGGGCTGAAGGCCTTCCTGCACGCCTTCCCGGAGCGCGAACGGCTTCGCGGCCGGGGCGTTCCGGAATCGGTCCGGCGGGGTAAAGCCGTCGATTTCCGAGCGGCGCCCGATCGGGGGAGAAAAGCCGCTTTCCCCACCTTAGGATCGAATGGAAACGCCGCAAGAACGCGGCGAAGCAACGATGGAGGAGCATGTCATGAACAGAATCGCGATCGTCTCCGCGTTTTTCATCCTGTCTCTTGTCGCCCCGCCTGCCGCGCGTGCGGGCGACGGGGAAGCGTACAGGAAGATCCTCGAAGCCAAAGCACCGATGGTGGTGACCGTCAAACTCGTCTTGCGCGTGCAGAGCTCGCTCGGGGGAGGCGTGCGGGAGGCCAACCGGGAGACCCTCGGCGTGGTGGTGGACCCCGCGGGGCTGGTCATGCTCTCGAGCCGCTATCTCGGCGGTTCCAAGTCGGTCGTCTACGGAGGCAGGCGCATCGAGACCCGGAGCGAGGCCGCGGACATCAAGGTGGTCTTCGGCAATGAATCCAGTGAATACGAGGCGGTGGTGGCGGCCACGGATTCCAAGCTGGGGCTCGGTTTCGTGCAGATCAGGAACCTGGGAGACCGGAAACGGTCCGCGCTCGATCTGGCGGGCGCGCCGGAGCCGGCGATCGGGCAAGAAATCGTGTGCGTGCTTCGCTTCGGGCGCGGCTTCGACTTCGCCCCCTGCTTCGGGTCGGGCCGCATCTGCGGCGAGGTGAAGACGCCGCGCCGGATGTGGGCCGTCACGGGCGCATCCATCCGCACCGGTCTTCCGGTCTTCGACCTGGAAGGCCGGACGGTGGGCGTGGTCGCGCGCCAGGCTGGTTCCGGGGACGGGGCCCGCAAGGCGGGCGTCTTCGTCCTGCCCGCCGCGAACGTCGCGGCCACCGTCGAGCGGGCCCGAAAGAAGGCCGCGGACGTCCTGCGGACGGGCATGGCAGCGAAGCCGGGGGACGACGGGGCCGGGGGCGCGGGATGGGGCGGGGAGGAGGACGACGACGGCGCCGGAGGATGGGAGGAGGAGGCCCCCGGAAAGGCACGGAGGGGAGAAAAGCAGGAAGAGAAGTAGAAGTCGGCGTCGGTGGGCGTTGGTATGCGGCTATGGGAGGGTCAGCCATGAAACGGATCGTCGGAAACATCCTGTCCATCGCAGTCGGAATACTTTTGTCCCTGGCCCCCGCGTCCCTGGCGGGGAACGCGGATGTCCGGGTGGAGGACCCGTCGCGCCGCGACGCCTATTCCCGGCACTACCGCCTGGACGATGGTCGCTGGCAGGCGGAGATCCACGGCCGTCCCGTCCATTTCCGGGATCCGGGCGGCGCCTGGAAGCCCATCGACACCGCGCTGGCGCCCTGCGGAACCGGGTTCGAGAACCTTTCGAACATCCTCCAGTCCCGTTTCAACGAGCAGGGCGTCGGCTACGCGGTCCGGGGGGGGGGCGGCCTGACCTTCGCGCCGGGCGCGATCCGCGTCGTGGACGGCGACGGAACCGTGCGCGTGCTCGGCGAGGCGCAACCCGTGACGCCCGTGCTCGAGAAGGCAAACCGGGTGCGGTACGCCGACGTGTTTCCGGGGGTCGATTACGTCTACGAGGTCCGGCCGGGAACGGTGAAGGCCTTCATGGTGGTCCGTTCCCGCTCGGCGCTTCCCGCCCGGCTCGGGACCGGGGCGCGCTTGGAATTTTCCGGTCTCCTGGTTGAGGCGCGGCCCCTGCAGGCGGTGCTGGAGGACGGGACCACGCCCGAGGACTCCTTCGACACGTCCGGTTCGGTGGCCTTCCGGGCCGCTTCGGGAAGGCCGGTCCTCGCCCTGCCGGCGCCGGTGGCCTGGGACGGCGGCCTCGATGCCTGCGCGCCGGACGGCTCGTGCGCGACGCCGCGCTACCGCTTCGCGAGAACGCCGGCGGGATGGGATTTCGCCGTCTCCCTGCCGGCGGAGTGGATCCTCGACGGGGCGAGGTCCTATCCCATCGTCGTCGACCCCACCTTCACGACGAGTCCGGCCTCGAACTTCGGCTGGCTGTGTCTCAACAACGGCGCGGGCAGCTACAAGAACGGAAACGGCGCGACCGGTCCGGCCATCACCGGCGTCTATCGCAGCTGGTACAACTGGGACGTCAGCTCCATCCCCGACTCCTCCACCATCACCCAGGTGGACCACCGCACCTACCTCGACGCCACCACGACGTCCAGCGGCGCGGGCACGGTCACGATCTACGACTTCACCTCCGCCAACGGGTACGGGCCCTACACGGCGTACAGCACGGCGGTCTACAACGACCTCGGCGGAGGCGTCAGCTACGGGACGTTCACGGCGAACGCGCTCGGGTACTATCCCTCGATCAACACGTACTACACGCTCTCCGCGCAGGCGGTCACGGACATGCAGAACAGCCTCGCGGGGAACACCTTCCAGATCGGGTACGACACCACGAGCACGGCGAACTGCCTGAAACGGTTCGGTGACACCACCCAGTCCGGCGCGGTCTGCCGGCAGGCGATCGCCGTGACCTACACCGGCGGAACGACGACCTTCACCCTGACCGTCGCCTCCGCCCACGGGACGCCCTCGCCCGCCGTGGGATCGCACACGTACGTGAGCGGCGCTTCCGTGACCTGCTCGGTCGCCTCGCCCGTGGCGGGCGCGACCGGCACCCGGTACGTCTGCACGGGATACACGGGCACCGGCGACCTGGCCGCGGGCGGCACGGGGACCTCGGTCACCTTCACGATTACGCAGAACAGCAGCATCACCTGGACATGGCAGACCGAGTACCAGCTCACCACGGCGGTCTCTCCCGCGGGCGCGGGCACCGTGACAGCCACCCCCGCGGGACCCTGGTTCGTCGCGGGCACGTCCGTCTCGCTCCAGGCCGCGGGCAACACCGGCTACACCTTCTCGTCCTGGAGCGGGTCGGTCACGGGTACGACGAATCCCGCCACGCTCGTCATGAACGCGCCGGCCAGCGTGACGGCCAACTTCCAGGTTGTCGTCGGACCGGCCCTCACCGTCGCCTCGCCGCAGGGTTCCCCCACCCCCGCGGTGGGCGTCCACGCCTACGCTTCCGGCGCCTCGGTGACGTGCTCGGTGTCGTCGCCGGTCTCCGGCGCAGCGGGGGTGCGCTACGTCTGCACCGGCTGGACCGGCACGGGCGATGTGCCCGCCTCGAGGACGGCGACCTCGACCACCTTCACCATCACCCAGGCCTCGTCCATCACGTGGACGTGGCGGACCGAGTACCAGCTGGCGACGGCCGTGCAGCCCGCCGGGTCCGGCACCGTGACGGTCACGCCCGCCCAGACCTGGTTCGCCTCGGGTGCCTCGGTATCCCTGCTGGCCGCCCCGGCCGCCGGCTGCAGTTTCGTCTCCTGGAGCGGCGCCGTCACAGGGACCTTGAACCCCGCCGTGCTCGTCATGGACGCCCCCAAGACCGCGACGGCGAACTTCACGAATACGGGCGCGCCCGGGCTCACGCTGGCCGCGGGACCCGCCAATCCCGGACCGGCGGAAGTGCCGCCCCTCACCGCGGGCGTGTCCGTGCTGCAGCTCCGTCTCACCGCGACCGCGGCGGAGGCCGTCGACGTCAGCGCCGTCCGGGTATCGGTCTCGGGTGGAAGCGACGAGTCGATCACGGTGACAGGCGTCCATGCCTACCTCGACGCGGACGCCGACGCTGTCTACACGCCCGGAACCGATGCCGTGCTTCACAGCGGGGCGATGTTCGCCTCCGACGACGGCACGGTGCTGTTGGCGCTCATCCACACGCTGCAGGTGACGGCTGGAGGCTTCGTCGACCTTCTCGTGACCTTCGATCTGGACGCCACCCCGGGGGACGATTTCACGGCGAGCGTCGCGGCGGGCTCGGACGTCATCGCACAGGGTGCGGTCAGCCTCACGGCAGTGTCGCCCCTGGGGGCGCCGGTGATCGGCGGCACGATCACGGTATCGGACGACGATCCCGCGCCGGCACCGGACACGGAAGCGGCATTCTTCTTCGGGGGATGCGCGGGGGGGCCCTCCGGCGGAGGCGGCCCCCCACTGTGGCCCTGGCTCGCGCTGTGTGCGGCGATGCTGTTCGCGCGCCGGACGCGCAAGGCGTACGGCGAATGGAGGACCGAACCATGAAGATGTCGATGCAGATACTCGCGTGCACGATCTCGCTTCTTTTCAGCGCCCTCGCGGCGGCCGAGGACCCGTCCGGAAGCGCCTCTCACGCCACCGATCTCGTACGCTTCCTGGACGCGCCCGGGCCCTGCGGACTGCTTCGCACCGAAGGGTTTCAGGCGGCGCTCCAGGAGGACGGCTGGGGCCGGGAAGAGGATGGCGGCAGAGCGAGCGAGGGCTGGAATCCGTGGGGCCGCGAAGAAGAACGCGGATGGATCGAAACGCCCGCGCCCGACGATGCCGGCCCCGGAGAACCGCAGGCCCCGAAGGCGTGGAGCGGAAGGCTGCGGATCGGCCTCGCGCTGGGCGGCTTCCTGCCGTTCGCGGAAAAAGAGGAATCCTTCGGTCCCGCCGAGACGGCCGGCGTATTCTTCGGCTACCCCCTGGCGGATGCGGGACTCCGTCTGTCGTGCGAAATCCGCCTGCTCCAGGGCTACGTTTCTTCAACGGACCAGGCCGGGGGATTCGACGTCGAGACGTTCCTTTTCATGGCGAAACACGACGTCCTCCTCCACCTCGTTTCCGGGGCGAAGGGATTCGGTTTCTTTGGTTTCGCCGGTCTCGGCGGGGGGCTCGAATTTTCCACGTCGAGGCGGACGCTCGACTCCGGGAAAGAGGAAAGGGACGCGGGGACGCACGGCGCGCTCCTGCTCGACGCCGGGATCAGGTGCCGGCTGGCGATCGGCGGGTCCGTGGATCTGGTTTTCCGGCTCGAGCTGAACGTCGCGCCGGTGACGAACAACGTGCCGGTGTTCCTGGCAGGCGAGATCGGGCTGCAAGTCGGGCTCTGAAAGGGGGAAGACGCGATGGATAACGCATGCAGGATCGACCAGCTGCGTCTGGCCATGGTTCGGGAGGACGTGGATCTCTTCTTCACGCAGTGCAGGCCCAACGTCCAGTACCTGACCGGATTCCCGGGGGGCGGCGGCGGGCTCCTGGTCACCGACGAGGAGGCTTTCCTCCTGCTCGACGGACGGTTCACGGCACAGGCCGCCGAAAGCGTGCCCGGCTTTCCGGTCCTCGACGCCCGGAAGCCGACGCTCGACTCCGTCGCGGATTTCGCGGCGCGCCGGGGCTTGCGGAGCCTCGGGATCGAGGCCGACCGCATGGTCCAGGCGCACGTCCAGCGCCTTCGGGACCTGTGCACCGGGTGCGAGATCCGGCCCCTGACGGGCCTGGTGGAGGGGATCCGCGTCGTCAAGGACGCCGCGGAGATCGAGGCCCTCGAGGGCGCGTGCGCGGTGGCTGCGGAGGCGCTCGCGGCCGTGCGCCCGGCCTTCCAGCCGGGGCGCACCGAAAAGGAGGTGGAAGACCTGCTGGAGGCCGCCATCCGCGCGGCTGGCGGCGAGCGAAGCGCCTTCCTCACGTCCGTTCTCGCCGGCGAGCGCTCGGCCCAGCCCCACGGACGCCCCAGCGACCGCCGCCTCCGGCCGGGTGACGTTCTCCTGCTGGATTTCGGCGCCCGCGTCGACGGGTACCTGTCCGACCTGACACGCGTCTTCCTGCTCCCCGGCGCGGACGAGGAATGGAAACGCCTCTACGCGATCGTGCTGGAGGCGCAGACGCGGGCGATCGAAGCCGTGGCGCCGGGAAGGCCCCTCGCCGACGTGGACCGCGCGGCCCGCGAGACCATCGCCGACGCGGGGCTGGGCGAGTCTTTCTTCCACGCGGTCGGACACGGCGTGGGGCGCGAGCTCCACGAGGCGCCGGGCGTCCGGGCCGGCGCCTCGGAAGAGATGGAACCCGGCATGGTGTTCACCGTCGAGCCCGGCGTCTATCTTCCCGGACGGGGAGGGATCCGGATCGAGGACATGGTCCTGGTCGAGGAGACCGGATGCCGCGTCCTCTCCTCCAGGCTGCCCCGCGGACTCGACGACGCGCTTCTCGATACGTTTTCCGGCTCGAAAAGCGGGCGCGACGTCCTTCCGTGCATGGACGTCCAGAAACGGCTTTCGGGGGTGTGATCATGAAACCGTGCGGCAAGGCGATCTTCCTCGCCCTCGCCCCGCTGCTGGCGGCGGGCGGCGGAATCACCCTGGTCCTCCTTCTCTCCCATGGGAATCCCGAGGTCCTGCTCGTGTCCGTGGACGCGGATCGCGACGAGATGCTGCCGGCCGTGGATGCGGACGCGGGCACGGGCGTGGACGCGGGGCCTCGCCCGTCCGGGACGGTCTCCGTCCCGGACGGGAAGGCCGCCTCCTCTCGCGGGGCGAAACCGGACCGCGCCACGGCGGGGGAAGGGGTTCCCCTGCGGCTGGACGTGCTTCTTCCCGATGGAAACCGGCCCGCGTCGGCGACCGTGACGGTGCTCGAGCGCGGCGGCGCGAGCAAGCCCTGGTCGCCCGCGAATCCCGTCCTGTCCTTCCGCCCGGGAACCCGGAGGCTCATCGTCAAGGCGGGGGAGGACGACCTTTATCGCTCGGGCAGCTTCGACGTGGAACTGTCGGTGGATGTGGAGCCCGAACCCGTCACGGTGCGGCTGTCCGGCGGGCGGGCCATCCGGGGGCGCGTCCTCCTTCCGGAAGGCCTCGAGCCGCCTTCGGTCCGGGTGTGGCTGCTCCGTTTCCTGCCGGGACACGAAACCGGCGTCGAGCGCCTCGTCGACGAAGGCGGCAACGGGCAGGTCTTCGCCCGCGACGGCTACCGGTTCGTCTTCCGCCACCTGAAGGCGGGCACCTACCTCCTCGGCGCCGCCTGGGAGCGCAAGGAGGTCGTCGCGACGAGCGTCGTCCAGGTCGGCGAGGGATTCACGGAGGCCGAGATCCGGATGCCTCCGCTCGATCCTCGTGGCTTCGTGGCGGTGAAGGTCTTCGGGCCCGACGGCGAGGCGCTCGACGACGTAAGGGTCTCGACGGAATACCGGGACGGAAGCCGCGTTCCCGTCCGCTCCGGGAAGTCCATCCGCAAGGAGGACGGCGCCCGTCTCGCCCCCCACGCCGAACCGCGCGGCGGGGACGATTCCCGTGACGGGCGCCACGTCGTCAAGGTCGTCTCGCGGGCCCACGGCCGCAAGGAGGTCGCATACCGCCCCGGCATCGACCGGGAGGTCACGGTGCGATTCGAGGCCCCCGCCGTGTTGAAGGCCTCGGTGGCGGGGTACGCGGGAAGCGGGTACGCCGGGAAGCTGGATCTCGACCTGGAGGCGCGCGACGGCGTCCCCGCGCCCGGCCGGTCGCCCTCCGCCCTGACGCCCGAGGGCACCAAAACCTTCGGCCCGCTGGCGCCGGGCGGGTACGACCTCGTGCTTTCCATCGAGCACCGGTCCTCCAGCGGACGGCGCCGCGCCCATCCCGTGAAGCGCGTGCCCGTGGATCTGGCGTCCGGCCGGCGGGAGATCTCCGTTTCGATCCCGCCGCTGCATTCGGTGACGCTGGTCGTGAAGGACCCGCCGGACCGCGCCTGGTTCCATCTCGAATGGATGAACGGGGAGGGCGGCGGCTGGAAGATCTACCGCGACCTCGAGGCGGGAGGCAAGGTGACGTTCACGGACCTCCCGGCGGGGACCTACGAGGCGACGTTCACCGGCGGCGTGAAGTCCGGGGTGATGGATTTCTCCCTTCCCGGCCCTTCGACGCTGGCCTTCGAAGGGAGGGTGATCGACGCCCTGAGGGTGGATCTGAGCTCGACGGACGGCACCCTGGCCCGCGCAGGATTCCTGGACGGCGATCTGGTGGTCGGCGTCGACGGGAAGGCGTTCGAGAACCGGCTGCAGATGATGGCGCTGTTCAAGGGGACGTTCCACAAGACGTCCGCGGTCATGACCGTGCTGCGGGCCGGCGCAGAACTGGAAATCGAGATCAATCCGCAGAGGTTCATGGACACCCGGTCGCTGGGCGGCCGGTTCGAGCCGGACGCGCGCTGACCGCACACTCCTTGCGGGATCGGCCCTTCATTCCTCGACGGCCCCGGATCCGATCGAGGCGGGGACCAGGAGGCGGAAGCTGAAGTGGTGGGGGATGAAGGACGGCACGCTCGCCCGGCGGTCCGCAGCGCGGACGATCGTGCCCGCCACGAGCCAGGACCCGCCGCGCAGGAGGCGCCGGCGCCCGTTTTCCACCTCGTTGAGGCACCAGTCCTGCGCGTTCCCGCCCAGCCCCCGCGCCCCGAAGACGCTCTCGTCTGCCGGGAAGGCGTCCACGCGGCAGGGCCGGGGGGGGCCCTCGTGGCTGTCCATCGTGTTCGCCCAGGTGTGGTCGAAGTGGTTGCCGAAGACGTAGTACCGCCCGTCCACGCCCCGGGCCGCCTTCTCCCAGAGGACCTCGTGCGGCAGATGGGCGGGCACGCCGCATTTTCGCCTGAACCAGGAACCGAAGACCATCGCGTCTTTCCACGAGATGCCGGAGACGGGCCAGTCCTCCTCCCAGTCCACCGGGGACGAGACCAGCCGGCGCGCCTCCTTCGCCAGGCTCTCCGGCGCCTCCGCAAGCCACGCCTTCGTCGGGATGACGTACGTCCCGTCTTCCGTCCGCGGCCAGTAGGGCCTCGCCTTCCCCGGCTCCCGGGGCGCGCGTTTCTCCGCCTCGCCGGGATCCTCCCGGGCGAGCTCGTTCAGGAACGCCAGGTAGTCGCGGCACGTCACCGGGAACTTCGCCAGGAAGAAGTCGTCCGTCTCCCGGATCTCCCTGGCTTCGGAAAACGGGTTCTCTTTGTCGCCCTGATAGATGAACGGGCCCCCCGGCACCTGGACGAAGCCCGTCGGGATCTCGTCTTCGCGGAAGAGGGTCGCGGCGACGTTCTCGTCTATGTTCCGCCCGATGAACACGGGGACACGGACCGGAGCCCATGCGGAAGGCCCGCCTCCGCGTCCGCCTGGTGAGCCTTCTTTCCGAAACGCGATGATCAAGAGATAGGAGCCCATGGGGATCCTGAACGGCGGAATCGGCGTCTTGCCCAGATACAATCCTTCTTCCGGGCGAAAGGGGGATCCTGGATCGAAAAGAAGGTCCAGGACGTCGGTGGGGGGCAGACCGTGTGCAGCCCCCCCCCCCACGTCGATTCCCGACGGGAAAACAGGCACCAGAATCCTGTTCTTTTCGACGTACCGGAACAGCCAGACGGCCGCCCCTTCCAGCGGTTCGGTCCGGCACGCCGGGCCGTGGACCTTCAGGCGGACCGGCTCCTTCGGCTCCAAGTCCGGCAGGCCTTCCGCGCCCTTGCGTCCGCCGGCTTGCCGCGCCGCCGCCTCGCGACCGCCCGGCGCGGGCAGGTCCAGGGCGCGGCCGGAGAAGGGATGGTAGCCCATGAGCTCCATCTCGCCGGGTTCGATCGTCTTGCCCTCGGTGAGGCAGGGGCAGGGGTAGCGCTTCGTCGAAATCGCGAGCGTTCCGTCGCCCTTCAGCCGGGCATCGTACTGGCCGTCGTTGTACTGGCGGACGAGATTCACGTAGAGCAGCGCCTCGGAGCGGTTGCCGGCTTCTTCCTCGATCAGGAACCGGTCCCAGTAGAGGTCCGCGAGCGCGGCGCGGGCCTCGGTGTTCTTCCGCTCGAAGCCGAGCGCCTCCTGGAAGGCCTCCTGGGCTTCCGCATAGGTCCTGACGAGATCGTCACGAAGTTTCTTCACCCGGTCCTGCAGCGCCCAGAAGCCCTTCTTCCTCTCGACCGGCCACCACGTCTCGATCTCCCCGAAACGTTCTTCGACCTCCTTTTGCCCCGCCTTCAGCCCGGCCCGCAACGCCTCCATTCTCTCGACCCGGATGCGGCCCGAGGCCACCTTGGCCATGGCCCGCGCGCGGTTTCTCTCCCGCTCCTTCTCGCCCTCCAGGAACCGCTGGATCTCCTCCCCGAGCGCGCGGGCGGAAGCGAAGCGCCGTCCCTTGTCCTTCGAGAGGGCCTTCAGGACGACCTCGTCGAGCTCCGGGGGGACGCCTTCCAGAAAAGCCGGCGCCTGCGGATCGTCCGCGGAGGCCGGATCGCTCGTGCCGACCCGCGGATCCCCGCCGGGCGAAGAGGGCCCGCCCGCGCCCGCATCGGTTTCTTTTCGGCGCTCGTTTGAAAGATCCTTCCGGATCTCCGAGACCCGCGCGGAAGGCAGGGTCACCTCGGCCGTCACCACCTTGCGGATCACGTCCAGCACCGTCGCCCCCTCGAACGGCGGGCGCAACGTGAGGATTTCGTACAGGATCGCGCCCAGGCTGTAGATGTCCGAGCGCTCGTCGATCTCGGAGACCCTCCCCGTCGCCTGCTCCGGGGGCATGTACGCCGGCGTGCCAAGAACATCCCCGTCTACGGTCAACGGCGCGGTCAGGTCGCCGGGAGCCTGCTTGCCATGCACGTCCGGGAATCCGTCCGGCCTGTCGACGGACCCGCCTTGATCGGGAGAATCGGGCTTCCCCTGCATCTTCGCCAGCCCCCAGTCCACCACGTAGACCTCGCCGTACTCTCCCACCATGACGTTGGCCGGCTTGAGATCCCGGTGGATCACGCCGTGGTCGTGCGCGTACGAGATCGCGTTGCACACCTCCTGGAAGATCCGGAGCAGCCGGTGACGGTTGAAGCGCGCGCGCGTTTTCTCCTCCCCCCGCTCGTACGCCTCGAGGATCCGCCCCAGATCCCGCCCCACGATCCGGGTCATCGTGAAATACGGCGCCTCCTCCTCCCCCGACCGGAGGACGCCGATCTCGTGCACGGGGACGATGTTCGGATGGGACAGCCTTCCCGCCGCCCGCGCCTCCAGCAGGAACCGCTCCACCGCCTGCGCGTCGCTGAGACCCGGGCGCATCATCTTCACCGCCACGTCGCGCCCGAAGTCCCGGTCGACCGCGCGGACGACGCGGCCGAGACCGCCCCGCCCCAGCTCCTCGCGGAACGCGTACCGGCTTCCCGCCGCGGGACGTTCCTCCTGCGCCCCCCCGGCAACGGGCCCCCCTTCCGCCGCCGCCTCCCCCACGGTCTCCGCTGCTCTCCCCAGCGCTTCCCGCGCCCTCTCGAGGGTCCCGGCGCCGGGCGGAGGGAGCGTTTCCGCCTTCCACTCGAGAACCGTCCTGGGCGCTTCCGCAAAGCCTTCCGCGCCGGCAAGCCACCGTTGCGTCTCTTCGTCCGCGCCCAGCGACGCGAGGCATTTCCCGGCGTCGCCACCCGCCTGCTCGATCTGCTTGCCGGCCAGCAACGCGAGCGCCCCCCTCGTGGCCTCATCGAGGTAGCCCTTCTCCCGCAGGACATCGCCGATTCGGCCCGAGCCCCTCCGGGCGAGCTCGGCCCCGCACGCCGCGACCTGCTCCCGGGTGAGGGCTTGCATCCGGAGGCCGAGCAGCAAGAAAACGAGGTCTTCTTTGAGGGGCATCGTCGAGCCCTCCTGGGCAAACGTCGAACAGTGAGGCCATGATAGACAGGGACGCCGGGACGGACAACCCGGGAACGCAGGGGGGCTTGTGGTTGAGTCGTTGGGTGATTGAGTGGGTGAGTGGTTGCGGGAATGTCCCCGGTCCCATCGTCAGGTCGCCGCCTTGCTTTGCAACGCCCCTCCCCGGAACATTTTCCGGGTTCGCTGTTTGTGGGAGGCGTGGGTCACGGGCCACGCAGGCTTTCGGCCCGTGACCACGGCGATGCTGCAAGGCGGTGTCTGTAACCTGTAACCGGTAACCCGTGCT
>CAZDSO010000042.1:0-28306 GCA_964508045.1 uncultured Planctomycetia bacterium
CCGGGCGGGACTCTCACCCGCAAGACAGGGACACCTTCATGGCGCCCTACAATCTGCAATCTCCAATCCCTGCGCGTCCCCGCTCCTCCGGCTGGAATCTGAAATCTGAAATCCGTCTTCGGCGGCCGCGCGGACGGCTTCATCAAGGGGGTGCAAAAACGTCGTGGATCGTGCATCATGATGTTCTCGTACGCCCGTTTCCTCGAGGCGCATCCATGACGAGGTCCGAGAATCCGGACGACCGGTTCGGCGAGATCGCCGTGGCCAAGGGCTTCCTTTCCAGGGAACAGTTCGCCGACGCCCTCAAGCGCCTTCACGTCCGGCGCGAGGAAGGCGTCGAGACGACGCTCAAGTCCCTGCTGCTCGAAGGCGGGGTTCTCACGGGAGAGCAGGCGGAGGCGATCCGGTCCGAACTCGTCGGGGAGGCGGAAGCGGGAGAGGACCCGGGCGAGGAGGCCCACGCGGCCGTGCCGGGGACAAACGCCGGGGAAGGCCCGCCCGCGCGCGGGGAGACGCTTCTGGATTTCCACGGCGAGGGAGAGGACTTCGCCGAGGAGACGAGCCACACGATCACAGGCACCGCCCCCGACGACCTCGCCACCCTTCCGGGGGAACCTCCGCCGACGATCCCTCCGCCGGGCCACGGGCCCGGCGGCGCCGGAGTGCCGGACCAGGAGGATCGGGACGGGCACTGGATCGGGCCGTACCGGATCGTCAACGAGGTGGGGCGCGGGGGGATGGGCGTGGTCTACAAGGCCTTCGATCCCTCGCTCAAGCGGATCGTCGCCCTGAAGGTCCTCATCGGGGGCGAGCACGCCTCGGAGGACGCCATCACGCGTTTCAAGCGCGAGGCGGAAGCGGTGGCGCGACTGGGCTACCATCCGGGGATCGTCCCCGTCTTCGACATGGGCAACGAGGGCAACCTGCACTACTTCGCCATGGCCTACGTCTCGGGCAAGTCCCTCTCCGGGCTGGTCGACGCGGGGGAGATCACGGCGCGGCGCGCCATGATTCTCGTCGAAAAGGTCGCCCGGGCCCTGCAGTTCGCCCACGACCACGGGGTTCTCCACCGGGACGTCAAGCCCGACAACATCCTGGTGGACGGGGAGGGCGTTCCCTCGCTCACGGATTTCGGCCTGGCCAAGGACGTGAGGGACGACAGCCGGCTGACGGTGTCGGGAACGGCGATGGGCACGCCCCAGTACATGCCGCCCGAGCAGGCCGACGGTCAGCTGGACAGGATCGATCCGCGCGCCGATGTCTACAGCCTGGGCGCGACGCTCTACGAGGCGCTGGCCCACGTGCCCCCGTTCAGCGGGGCCTCGCAGCAGAACGTCATCTACAAGGTGCTGAACGAGGAGCCGGAATCCCCGCGCAAGCGCAACCCGGCCGTGCCCCGGGACGCGGAGACGATCTGCCTCAAGGCGATGGAGAAGGACGCCGAGAGGCGGTACCAGGGGGCGGAGGAGATGGCGGACGACATCAAGCGTTTCCTCGACGGGGAGGCGATCCTCGCCCGGCCCGCCTCGCTGGTCTACCGCGTCTCCAAGCGCGTGAAGAAGAACCTCCCCTTCTACGTGAGCGGGACCGTGGGGACGCTCCTTCTCGTCTCGCTGGCCGTCTTCTTCCTCTTCGTGAAGCCCGCCCTGGACCACCGGCGCGAAGTGGAAGCCGACACCGCGCGTCTCGATCAGGCCCTGGCGGAACGCATGGAACCCCAGCGGGAGGCCGAAGCCCTCCTGGAAGAGGCGAAGGCCTTCTTCGGGAAGGGCCGACACGCCCGTTGCATCGAGTCCTGCGAGACGCTGATCTCCCGCTTCGCAGACCTGGACGGGACCCGCTTCACGGGCCTGCCGACCCTGCGCCACGAGGATCTCATCTGGAAGGAGCGCTATCGCCCGCTGCACGCCGCGTACGCGATCCCCGTGGCCCGCGCCTGGGCGCTGAAGGCGCGGGCCCTGCGGCAAAGCGGAGACGCCGAGGCTTCCCTCCAGGCGTGGTTCTCGGCGTTCATCCTGTCGAAGAAATCCTCCGACGACGCGGAAATGGAGGTCGAGGGCCCGGCGCTCCTGGCCATGGGGGAGACGTTCCTCGCGCAGCGGGACCTGGAAAGGGCCTGCCGCACCTTCCGGCATTTTCTGGTCCGGTACCCGGACAGCCCCGAGCGGGGGCGGGGGTGGTTTCTGCTCGCCGAGACGCTGTGGAGCCAGGGACGGTTCCGTCTCGTCGAGGAGGCGCTGGACCTCGCGGAAAAGGCGGGGAACCTCACGGGCGCGCAGACGGAGCAGGCGGCGTGGTACCGGGAAGCCTGCCGCCTTTTTTCGAGCGAGCTGATCGTTCCGAGGCTCTACGGGACCGTCTTCCCCGGGGACGTGGACGGGGACGGGCGGCGGGAGATGCTCCAGCTCGACATCCAGGAGGGGCTGTCCGTGCACCGGCTGGAAGGGGACCGTCTGGTGCGGCTCCATCACGTGCCCCTCGCCGATTTCTTTCCGGGGGAAGACGTCCCGGTGCACAAGGTGGTGAACGTCTTCTGGACCGATTTCCGGGGGCCGGGCCGGGGCGCCGTCGTCGCCAAGAGCTTGAACCCCGAGGCGATTCTCGTCCTGCCGCTGGACGCCGAGGGCAAGCCGGGCCGGGCGATCCGCCACGTTCTCCCCATCAACAGTTTGAACCTCTCGGCCGCCGACATGGACGGCGACGGGACCCGGGAGATCGTGGCGGGATCCCCGACCATCCGCCCCTTTCCCTTCTACGTCTTCGCCCTGAAGGACGGGCGGCTCCACCAGGCGGCCGACACCCATTTCAGCAGCTTCTACATGAGACTGCGTCCCGCCGACCTGGACGGCGACGGGCGGGAAGAAGTGCTCGTCACCCTCCAGGAATACGCCGACTGGCGCGCGTACGCGGTCCGCTACCGCGGCGCGGGGCGGCCGCTCGACGTGCAGATCCTCTCCCCCTACCGCATGGCGGGGACCATCCTCGACGTCTCGATGAAGGAGGGGAAGGCCGAGGCCCTGTGGATCCTCAGCCGCCTGGACGGCGCGGCCACCCGTATCCTGAAGCGGACGGCCCGTCCCGAACACCTGCTTTCGCTGGGCCTGTACCGCGTGCCCCCCTTCGCCGACCAGGGCGCGTCCGACTTCTCCGATCCCTATCCGGGGGACAAGGGGAGCCTGGGCGGCGGATTCCTCCTTCCGGGAGAGGACCTCTTCGTCATCAGGGAAACGCCGCGGGGAGGCCCCCCGGCCCTGTGCATCCGCCCGACGGAAAAGGAGAAGCGCTGGGCGGTCCACCGGTTTCCCGAGGGCACGGTGCTCGGCGCCGTGTTCGGGGGCGACTTCGACGGCGACGCCGACCCCGAGGTCTGGATCACCCACAAGGACGTGGTCCGCATTCTCGGGGCGGGGACGCGGCGGACGCCGGCGCCCGAGGCGCTCCTGGGCGCGGAGGCCTCCAGGCGGAACCTGGACGCGTTCGAGGATCCCCTTCTCTCGACCGCGATCGAGATGGCGGCCATGGACCTGAAACCCCAGGCGCTGGCGCTGTTCCGCGAGGCCGCGCGCACCGCCGAGGGGCCCTTCCAGCGCCGGCGCGCGAAGCTCGGCGAGGCGGACAGCCTCGTCGCCCTGGGCCGGGTCGACGAGGGCGTGGACGTCTACCGCGAGCTCATCGGCTCCTCCTCGGCGGGCATCACCGAGGAACTCTTCAGCTTCGTCCGGCTCCTTCGGGAACGCGAGGCGTGGCAGGAGATCCACGATCTTCTGCTCGACACGCTCGAAGACGTGCCGCTTCCCGTGGAAACCGAACGCTGGGCCCGCGACATCCTGCAGCGAACCGAACCGCTGACGCGGATGAACCACCGGTTTCCCGTCCTCCCCGCCAAGAAGTACGACCCCTCCTATCTCTGCCAGAATCCCCTCAAGTCCCCCGGGGACCGGGAGGGAACGGGTTTCGAGTTCTTCTCCGACGGGGCGCGCCATTCCTCCTTCGGAAGGATCCTCCGGTACGACGGCGGTCCGTTCCGCCTCGAAGCCCGCGTCGTCCTGCACCGGCTCGACTGGACCGCCCATCTGTTCGTGGGCCTGATCCGCGTGCGGACGCGCAACGAGCAGACCAACCTCCCGACCGACCTGCTCCTCCAGCTCAACCCGGGACGCTGCACCAACGAGCCCTCGATCATGGCGCACTGGGGCGGAGACGGCGTGGGCCGTTGCGGGCTGACGCTGCAGGAGTACCCACGGGAACTCCCGACCGAATACGCCTTCACCCTCGAGTACGCCCCCACCATGGACCGCATCACCCTGCGCGTGGCCGACCTGACACGGGACAAGACCTGGAAGCACGCCGCGTCCACGTACGGCCGCATCCCTCCCGGGAAATACATCGTCGGCCTGGAAGGCGGCTTCGAGCGCACCGACCCCTCCTTCCAGGGGCGCGTGACCGTGAAGCGCCTGGAGCTCGTCTCCGCGTCGCACGGCAACGCCGCTTCACGGTGGGAACCCGAGCCCGGCGCGTTCCGCCTCCTTCGCGCCGGCGCTGCGCTCGCGCTCGGGGATCTCGAGACGGCCGAGGCGCTGGCCGGCGACGTGACGGGCGAGGAGCCCGACTTCAACGAGATCCTCGCCCTGCCGAGGATCTTCCGGCGGCCCGAGGACCCCGCGCCCACGGCCCGCGCCCAACTCATCCGGGCCTTCGCGCGCCTGCGGGGCGGAGACGCCCCCGGCTTCCAGCAGGCCCTCGGCGCCGCGCTCGATGCCGACCCCGCCTGGATCCTCTGGGACGTCAGCCGAAGCCTCGGCGCCCTCACCGTGGCCGAGCGGGAAACCGTGGGCAAGGTCGTCCGGGAACGGATGACGGCCGACGGGGGCGCGCTCGCGGTCCGCGTCGCCTCGGACCTGCGTGCAAATCCCTCCCGGAAACCCAACGGCATGCACGGCTGGAACGGGAAGGTTCTGGCCGCTCTGCAGGCAGCCCTGAAGAAGGCCGGCGCGTCCGGAGACGAAAACCACCTTCTCGAACCCCTCTACGCCCTGATCGGGCGGTTCTATTCCGTGCCCCTCGTCCAGTGGTTCTTCGCCGGCACGCCCCTGCAAACGCGGGCGCGATTCGATTTCCTTTTTTCCGAGGCGAACGGCGCGAGCGGCCGCGGCGACATCCCCGAGGCCATCGAGACCTACGAGACGCTCCTCGAGGCGTTTCCCGACGACCCGCGGGGCTACAACGGCGCGGCGTGGCTGCTGGTCACCACGGTCGACCGGCGGTTCCTGGATCCCGCCCGGGCCCGCACGCTGGCCGGGAAGGCGGTCTCGCTGGCGCGCGAGGAACGTTCCCCCTTCCGGCAGGAGATCTCCATGTATCTCGACACGCTGGCCCGGGCCCATTTCCTCCTGGAGGATCTGGACAAGGCGGTGGCGGTGCAGGAAGAAGCCCTTCGCGAGCTCCCGCCGCAGGCCTCGAAGGAGATGCGGGAACAGCTGCAGTCGGTCCTGGACCGCTACCGCAAGGAACGGGAGGACCGGAACCGGTAGGCGACCAGACCGCGACCCCCGGCGACCTTTTCATTTCTCTTCCGGCGTTTCGATCTTCTTCATCACGAGTTTCACGCCTGTCGCGCCGGCTTCCACTTCCGGGCGGTCCTGTCCCTGGTAGCCGCGCTTCCACACGCTCAACACGTAGGATCCCGGCCCGAGGCCCTCCAGGCGGAACGTGCCCCCCGGCCCCGTCTGGACGTGGGCCCACGTCCGCGTCGCCTCGCAGAAGCCCCTCACTTCCGCGCCCGCCAGCGGGCGCCCCGCCCCGTCCGTCACGAGGCCCTCGATCGTCAGGGGGGGCTGTCGTTGAAGCACCACCTCCTCGGCGCGGCCCTCGGACACCTGGACGGTCTTGCGGACGACGGGAACGTCGCCTGGAGAGGCAGGCCCGCGCCGGGCCTCCCCCACCGTGAACGCCCAGGGGCCGGCCTTCAGGTGATGGAAGACGAACGCCCCCTCCCGGTCCGGAAACGTTTTCTTGACGAACCAGGGAAGACCGGCGAAGACGCGGGGCGGCAGGTCGACGCCCTCGAGACGCCCCTGGAAGACGGCCCGGACCTCCTCGCCCAGGAGCGGGGCGCCGGTTTCATCCAGGACGCGGCCCCGGACCGATCCGCCCTCTTCGAGCCGGAGAACGAGGTCCTTTCGCATCTCGCCCGGCGGCGGGTCCTTGAACGGTTCGAAGTCGAAGGCGTGCTCCGGATGATGCGCGAGAACGAGACCCCTCTCGCCCGGCGGCAAGCCGACGGCGAACGCCCCCTCGGCGTCCGTCGAGATCGGCTCGGCCGTCTCGCCCGTCAGGAACCGGTCGCGAAACCAGGTCTCGGAGATGACGGTCACCTTCGCGCCGGGCACCGGCTCGCCGTCCGCGTCGAGAACCCTCCCCGCGGCCCGCGCCCTCCTCTCCATCTCGATCACCACGCCCTCTTTCGTCTCGGCCCGGGGATCGATCTCGAGCTGCAACGGCTCACCGTGGCTCCACCCCTTCTTGCGCGCCATCACCACGACCATCGAAACCTCGGTCCGCGTTCCGGACGCCCGGTCCATGTGGATCTCCTTCCCGACGTTCACGCCGTCCAGGACGAAGGTCCCGTCCGGGCCGGACACGCACCGCGTCGCTCCCCCCATCGGCCCGAATTCCCCGCCCTGGGACGAGGCCGTGATCTCCGCGCCGGGGATCGGTTTCCCCGTTCCCGCTTCCACGACCTTGCCCGAGAGGCGAAGGCCCGGCGCCAGCCGGTATTCCTCGTGGAGGACGCCCCCCGGAGGCCCCTCGATCTCCGTCTCCTCCTGGCGGTAGCCCGGCGCGGTGATCATGACGAAGTAGCCCCCCGGGGCGAGGTGCTCGATGCGGAACCGCCCCTCCCCGTCCGTTTCCCCCTGTCCGAAACCGCCCCTTTCCGCGTGGTTGACCAGACCGATCCTCGCGCCGGCGATCCCCCGGCCCG
This sequence comes from uncultured Planctomycetia bacterium, assembly GCA_964508045.1. Lineage (GTDB taxonomy): Bacteria > Planctomycetota > JAKEIC01 > JAKEIC01 > CAZDSO01 > CAZDSO01. The sequence continues at coordinate 6,983 of CAZDSO010000042.1, forward strand.
TGGCGTCGTCCACCACGCGCCCCTCGAGCGTGAAGCCCTTCGAGAGCACGAGATCCACGGGCCCCTCCGCCGGGACGTCGATGCGTGGCCTCACCGCCGTGGAAAGCCCCTCCTTCTTCGCGATGAAAACGTAGCCTTCGCCCGGCGGGAGGTCGTGGAACGCGAACGAGCCCGAGGGACCGGAGCGCGTCCAGTACTTGCCGAAATCGATGCGGCCCTTCATGAACGCCTCCTCCCGCGGCTCCCGGATCGCCACCACTATCGCCCCTTCCACGGGCTCCCCCCCCTGCGTGCGCACGCTTCCCTCGATCGTCGCCGGTTTCTTCAGCACGATGTCTCCGACGTCCCTCGTCCCGCCCGCCACGAGCGACACCCCGTGAACCAGCTCCGTGGTGCGGCCCGGCGACGAGGCCCGCAACGCGTACGTTCCCGCCTCCACCGCCCCGGGAAGCAGGGCGAAGCGCCCCTCCCCGTCGCACTGCGTCTCGAGGAGGATCGCCTCCGCCGCCGCCAGCTTCTTGAACATGTCCATCAGGTTCAGATCGGGCCCGACCGGAACCGACGTGGGGCGCGTCAGGGCGATCTGCGCGCCGGCGAGCGCCTTCCCCTCGTGGGACATCACGCGGCCGGTCAACAGCGGCGCGGCGTCGTCGCCGCCGGCGTGTCCCCCCGGCCCCACCTCTTCGCCGTCGGGCGCGGAACCCGGGGACGAGGAGCCGGCCCCGTCCGTTTCGCCCGGATCCGTCCCGTCCCCCCCGCTTCCGGCGTCGGGGCGATCGACCTGCGATCCGCCTTGCGCTTCCCCGGGGGTGCCGGCGCCCTCCGGCCACGCGGCTTCGTCCCGTTCCCCGGCGTCGCGGCCGGCCTCGCTTCCGGGAACGGGAATCGCCTCCTCGCCCCCGTCCCCGGACAAAACGGCCATCAGGACGATGCCGGCGGCCAGGGCGACCAGCACGGCGGCCACGGTCACGGAAAACCGGAGTCGATCATTCATGGCGCCTCCTCGATCGATGGACGATTCTGCTTCCCGCCCAAACGACATTGCAAGTCTCGGGGTCCATTGACGATCATCCCTCGCCCTTCCCCCTCTCCGCGAGCCGGCAGAGCCAGGGCAGGAGCATCAGGGTGCACAGCATGCAGGACGCGAGCCCGATGAGCGCCACCCAGCCCACGGACCGCAGGCCCGCGTTGTCCGCGAGCACGAGGGAGCCGAAGCCCACCATGCTGGTGAGCGAGGTCATGACGATGGGCATGCCGGCGCCGCGTAGCGCGCGACGCCACCCGCCGGCGCGCGACTCGCGGAACCGGTGGACGAAGTGGATGCCGTCGTCGACGCCGATGCCGAGGATCATCGGCAGGACCACGACGTTCATGAAGTTCAGGCGAAGGCCGGTGAGCTTCATCACGGAGAGAGTGAGGAGGAAGCCGGAGGCCGCCGGCAGGAGGGCGTAGAACGTCCAGAGGGGATGCCGGAAATGGAGGAGGGCGATCAGCAGGACGGCCGCGCCGACCAGGGCGGTGATGGGTTCCAGTTCCGAGACCACGCGGTCCTTGAGGCGGTGGACGAGCATGTCCACGCTCGTCACGACGCCGCCGGGACCGAGGCGCTCGCGCACGAGGCGGCGGGCCTCCGCCCCCACCGCCAGGTGTTCTTCGGTGCTCGCGGAGAGGGGAAGATAGAGGGCGGTGACGGCCATGAAGCCCTCCTCCCCTTCCGCGAGGAAGGGGAGGAAGAGGCTGTCGGGCGCCTCGGGCGGTTCCGCGGCGCCGGGGCGTCCCATCGAGACGGCGAGCGCGTTCTCGAGCCGCTCGAGGGACGCCTCGAAGCAGGCGGGGTCGAGGCCGCCGTCGTCCAGGGCGCCGGCGAGGCCGCGGTCGAGGACGCCGTCCGCGTCGTCGGGCGGGAAGGTCTTCGCGCCGTCGTTCTCGTTTTCGTCGAGGCGCCCGTTCTGGTTGGCGTCCTCCCCGCGGATCGTCGCGCGCGGATGGATGCCCGCCATGAGGCGCCGGTTCCGTTCGGTGCGGAGGGGGCCGGGCCGGAAGGCGCCGGGGCCCAGCGCGGCGGCGAGGCGATCGTCCCGGAAGAGGGGTTCCAGGAGGGCGTCGGCGTCGGCGGCCCGGTCCAGGGCTTCCTCGCGCGTTGGAGCCTTGGCGACGACGAGCAGGGCGTTGAAGGAGAGGCCGAAATGTTCGCCGATGGCCCGGTTGGCCCGTTCGGTTTCGGGGGAGGGGGAGCTGAGGGACCGGAGATCGGTTTCGAACGCGGGCGCGCCGTGCATCGCCGCGTCGCCCCCCGCCAGGAGGACGAGGGCGACGCCCGCGCCGGCGATCCAGACGCCGGCGCGGGCGTGGCCCTTCTCGGCGAGGGCGAGGGGGGCGGTGAAGCCGGGGGGGGCGACGGAAGCGCGTTTTTCCACCAGCACGAGCAACGCGGGCAGGAGCGTGAACATGACGGCGAGCAGGGCCAGGATGCCGAGGCCGACGAAGACGCCCACCTCCACCATGCCGCGGAAGTCGGCGACGGCCAGCAGGCCGAACGCCAGGGCGGTCGTGAGCCCGGCGGAGAGGATCCCCGGGCCGGGCCGGGCGAGGGCCGTCTTCAGGGAAGCGGGAACGTCCGCGCCCGCCGCGCGCTCCTCGCGGAAACGATGATAGAGGTGGATGGGGAAGTCGATGCCCAGTCCCACCAGGATGGATCCGAAGGCGGCCGCGATGGAGGTCATGTGGAAGCCCAGCACGGGCGCCGAGATCCCGAAGGCGAGGGCGCTTCCGGCGAGGAGGGGAAGGCCCACGGTGAGGTTGACGCGGAGCGAGCGGAAGACGGCCATGAAGAGGAGCAGCACGCCCACGAACGCGCCGACGAAGCTGACCACGAGGTTCCGTTTCACGGAGCGCTCGTTCCGGATCGACACGGGATAGCCGCCGGTCAGGTGGACCTCGAGGGCGTCCGGGGCGAAGCGGGGGTCCTCGCGCAGGGCGTCGACGGCGCCGTGGAGGCTGTCCATGAAGCGGCGCGCGTAGGCGAGGTCGCGGGGGCTCTTCCGTCCCCAGACCTGGAGCAGGACGGCGCGGCCGTCGGTACTGATCGTGTGCCCCGTCTCGAAGTCGATCCTCGCGCCCGGCGAGCGTCTCGCCAGCACGGGGACGAAGACGTCCTCGAAGAGGTTGAGGGGGTCGTGGAGGATCCGCTCCTGCACGGCGGGCAGGGCGGAATCGAGCTCGTGCGCGCAGGCTTCGATCTCCCGCTCCATGCCTTCGGGCGAGAGCTTGTCCAGCGCCTTCTCGAGGGCCTCGGGGGGCAGGAACAAAAAGGCCCGGGACAGGAAACCCTCCGCGTAGTAGGTCCTTTCCGCTTCCGGGATCTTCCATCGCACGCGGCTCACCGCATCGCTTTGGAGGAGGCGTTCCCCGAGCCGGTCAGAGGCTTCCTCGAGGAGGGCGGCGTCGGGCTCCGGCGTGACGAGCACGACGAGGGCGAAGTTGGTTCCCGCCATCGTGCGGCGAAGGTTGTCGAGGGCCTGGATTTCCGGATCCCCGCGGGGAAAGAGGTTCGTGATGTCGGGGTCCAGGCGGAGGAAGGAGAAGGAGAGAAGCCCTGCGAGAGCGACGGCGAGGGCGAGAAGGAGGACGGTCCGCGGCCTTGCCGCGACGAGCTCCGCCAGACGTTCGAGAACGCGCACCAGCACGTCCAGATTCTACCGAACACAGCGCGCCGGTGTCAGGGGCGGGACAGGGGATTGGAGATTTCCGATCAATGATGAACCCTTCCCCCTTCCTCTCCCCGCGGCTGCTGTGGGAGGTGGCGGAGGATCTCGTAGGCCGCCACGCCGAAGGCCACGGCCACGTTGAGGGATTCCTTGCGGCCGTGCATCGGAATGGAGACGACGGCGTCGGCCGCTGCGAGGAGGGGGCGCGAGACGCCGTCGACCTCGTGGCCCACCACGAGACAGAGGGGGAAGGGGTAGTCGAAGGCGTCGCAGGGGACGGCGCCGGGGGCGGTCTCCAGGGCCACGATGCGGACGCCGAGGTTCTTCAGCGTCACGGCCGCCTTGAGGGGATCCTGGACGTATTCCCAGGGTACCGTCGTCTCGGCGCCCAGGGCGGTCTTGGCGATCTCCGGGCGGGGCGGGCGCCCCGTCATGCCGCAGAGATAGAGCTTCTTCACGCCGGCGGCGTCGGCGGTCCTGAAGATGGAGCCGACGTTCCAAAGGCTCCTCACGTTGTCGAGGAGCCCGTACAGGGGAAAGGGCGCGCGATCCATGCGTTCCCGGCGATTCCAGGCAAGGTTTCTGCCACGGGGGGTGGAGCCCACCCATCAAGTTCCGTATAGTACCAGAAATCCATCCGGCGCCGAACCGCCCGGGTTTCCCGGGCCCGGCATTCAGGCAAGCGGCTTGCGGGACGTCCCCCGGTCCTGCAGGATGCCGCATTCGCACCGGTGAGTTGCATGGCGAGCGAGATCGAGGAACGATTCAAGTCGACGGCCCTGTCCGGGGGCTACCTGACGCGGGACGATCTCGACCGGGCGGAACAGGCCCTCCGGGACGACCCTCAGGGTCGGAACCTCGTCACCGTGCTGGTGCGGATGGGTCTCCTCACGCGGGAGCAGGTGGAGGAGGTCAAGCGGAAGATGTCGACATCCTCCTCCGCGCCCGGGGCGGAGGGGGATTCCCACGAGGACATCTCGGAAGTGGAGACGCTGGGGCCGCCCAAGGGAACGCCGGCCGGCGGAAGCCGGGACGTCTCCGCCGGCTCCCCGCCTCCCGCCGCCACGCCCACGCCGAAGAACGCCGCGGCCACCTCCCCGGGAAAAGGGAGCGCCGCCTCCCGCACCGACCACGGCATCGGCCGGACGATGGCGGGGGAAGGCAAGGCCTCCGCGGCGGACGAGGATCCCCTGCTCGGCCGCGAGCTGGGGGGGTGCCGCATCGAGAGCATCCTCGGCGAGGGGGGCATGGGCGTGGTCTACCGGGGCGTGGACCTTTCGCTGGACCGGCAGGTCGCGATCAAGGTCCTTCCTCCCCGGGTGATGAAGAAGAAGATGCTCGTGGAGCGGTTTCACCGCGAGGCGCGGGCGGCCGCGCAGGTGGAGCACCCCAACATCGTCCAGGTCTACCGCGTGGGGGAGGAAGGGGACCGCCACTACATCGTGATGCAGTACGTGAAGGGGCAAGCCCTTTCCGACCTCCTCCAGGAGAAGGGCAAGATCGAATACCGGCGGGCCACGCGGATGATCTTCGACGTGACCAAGGGGCTGGCCCACGCCCACGAGCACGGCATCATCCACCGCGACATCAAACCCGACAACATCATGATCACCGAGAAGGGGGAGGTGAAACTGGCGGACTTCGGGCTCGCCCGGGAACTGAAGACGGACTCGGAGATCTCCCAGACGGGACAGGTCCTCGGCACGCCCTACTACATGTCCCCCGAGCAGTGCCAGGGGGAGAGGGTGGACGGCCGCTCCGATCTGTACGCGCTCGGCGCCACGTTCTACTACATGCTCACGGGCGTGAGGCCCTTCTCGGGGGACACGCCGTACGAGGTGATCCTGAAGCACATGAAGGAGCCCCTCACCGACCCCCGCGTCCACGTGCCCGGCTTGCCCCAGGATCTGGTCGAGATCGTGCAGACGTTGATGGCCAAGACGGCGTCCAAGCGGATGGCCAGCGCGGAGGCGCTGGCGGAGCGGCTGGAATCCATCCTCCAGAAGTGGCAGATCCTCGATTCGACGGCGGAGATGGAAATTCCCTCCTCCCGCCTCAACTGGATCATCCCGGCCGTCGCCGGCGGCGTCCTGATCGTCGCCGCCGTGGCCGTGGCGATCTTCCTCCTTTCCAAGAAGGCCAGCGAGGACTTCGAGAAGGAGGCCCAGGAAGCCTTCACCCGCGCCCGCAAGGAAGCCGAGATCCTCGCGTCCGAGGGGAAATTCCTGTCCGCCCGGAAGACGTTCGAGGATTTCCTGGCGTCGTACGAGAACGCCTCGCTCGCGCCGGAAGTCCGGGAGGAGATCGAGGCCCTCGAGGCGAGGGCCTGGAAGCGGTTCGCGTCGCTGGAGACGGAGGCGGCGTCCGCGCTCGATCAGGGTGACCCGGACCGCGCGTCCGGCGTGCTGGCCGGGATGCAGCGGCTGGAGCTGCCGACGCGCGAGGCGGAGGCCCGGAAACGGCGGGAACGCCTGCAGGCCGAGATCGACGAGATGTCGGCGCTGGTGTCGCTCATCGAGCGTCTTCCCGACGTCAGCGGTGAGCGGGTGGAGGTCGTGCAGAGGACGCTGGAGGCCCACGCGCAGAGCGCGTTCGAGCGGGTGCGGGAGAGGGCCGGGAAGGGCCTCGCCCTCCTTTCGCAGATCCGGGCGGTGCTGCGCGCGCTGGCGGCCTCGGAGGAAGCCGTCTCCGGGAAGGAGTACGACCGCGCGCTCGAGGCGCTCGAGGCGGTGAAGGAGCCGGAGGCCTCGTTCATCGCCGAGCGTGTCTCCGCCGAGATCAAGAAGGTCCGGGCCCTCATCGACCGGGAGACGGAGACGTTTTCCGAGGCCATCAGGAAGGCGCGGAAGGCGGCGGAGGACAAGCGCTTCCGCGAGGCGCTGGACGCCCTCGCGCCGTTCGAGAACTCGTGTGTGAGCGCGATCCGCCGCCGGGCCTGCGAGCAGAGACGGGCGTGGAGGGAGGAGGCGGAGGCGTTCCGGGAATCGTTCCGCGAGGCGCTGGCGAAGGCCGAGGAGATGATGCGCCGAAAGGACTACGCCGCCGCGGAGAACGCCGTGAAGCCGTTCACCTCCACGGACCTCGAGGACGTCTCGGGGCGGGCGAAGACCGTCCTGGAAGAGGTGTCCCACCGCCTGCGTACGCCCGAGGGGATGGCGTTCGTTCCGGCGGGCCCGGTGTCGTTTCCCGGGACGGAGACGGCGGCGCTGGATTCCTTCTACGTCATGCGCTACGAGGTGTCCAACCGGGCGTTTCTCGGCTACCTCGAGAAGAACCCCGGCGCCGCCTCGCCCCATGGCTGGGTGGACGGCCGGCCGCCCGCCGGATCGCTCGACCTTCCGGTGACGGGCGTGACGCGGACCGAGGCCGTCGCCTACGCTTCCTGGTTGAGCCAGAAGGAGAAGAGGACGTACCGCCTGCCCACGGAGGCGGAATGGGAACGCGCGGCGGGAGGGGAGGGACGGCGTTTCCCGTGGGGCGACGAGGCGGAAGGCGACGAGGCGAACGTGGCCACCGGGAAGCCGGTTCCGGTGGACGCGCACACCCGGGATACGAGTCCCTTCGGCGTCCTGCACATGGCGGGAAACGTGAGCGAGTGGACCCTGCCGGTGGAGGGGGAAGGCGGGGTGGTGAAGGGAGGGTCCTTCGCCGACCCCGACCGTCGCGGCGCGGAGGTCGACTTCCGCGTGCCCTGGGACGTTCCGGGGGCGCGCCTTCCCTACGTGGGGTTCCGGCTGGTGGCGGAGGTGGGGGAGTGAGGGGGAGGAGAGCAAGGCCTGCCCGGGCGATTGGAGCTGGGACATTCCCGCACCCACTCACCCACCCAACCACGGGATCCCACCGCCGAGATCGCAGTAGATCGGGTTCTAGCGTTTTTCCTTGGCGAGGGAGAGGACGGGTTCGCCTTCGGGGCCCTTCACGACGGGAGACTGGGACCCGCCGGCGCGGGCCGCGTGGTAGGAGACGCGGGGGAGGAGGAAGGCGCGGAGTTCGACGGGTGTGCGGGCGCTCTTCTTCTTCCCGAACGCCTCCAGAAGAAAGGTGGTGAGCAGGCCGCCGCTTCGCCAGGCGGGATTCTCGGGATCGATCTCGCGCGCGGTTCCCGTGCCGTCTGCGGCCATGACCAGGGCGAGGCGTCCGGCCAGCGTGTCGGGGGGATGGAGCAGCTGTTCGGCCCTCTCCGCCCACGAGTCGGGGGGGCCCGGGCACGCGGGGAGGGTCCTCGCCCCCCCGTCGTCCCGGGGTCCGAATCCGGTGTCGAGGATCACGGTGACGCGGCGGGCGCGGGTTTCGCCGAGAAGTTCGCCGAGTTCGGAGAGGGGGACGCCGCCCGCGGCGGGGCGTCCGGGTTGGAATCCGTGGAAGACGAGGTACCGTTCCAGTCCGCGGACGCCTTCGAGGGAGGCGCCGAAGCCGGCGAAGTAGATCGCGATCACGTCGTCTTCCCAGGTGGAGGAGGCGGCGTCCCGGCAGGCTTTCCGGAAGGCCTTGGCGGTGGCGTCCTTGCCGATCAGGAGGGTGCGGTTTCCGGGGGGCAGGGCGAAACGGCTGGAGAGGTGGCGTAGGAAGTCGCGGGCGTCCGATTCGGCGAAGCGAAGGGCGTCCCTGTCGCCGGGGCCATTGAAGCCGGCGGCGACGGCGAAGAGGGCAGGCGGCCGGAAGACGATTTCGAGTTTCGAGGGTTCGCTGGTGAGGCCGTCGCGGTCGACGGCTTTGAGGAGGACCTCGTTCGTTCCTTCCCGGAGATCGACACGGAAGCTGAGGGTCCGTCTCACGCCTTCCCGGCCCTGGACATCGGCCGTATCGGTCCTGACGTCGCTGAACTGGGGGGAGACGGGGTCGCCGTTCACGGTGATGTCCAGGGTGAACCCGCCGGCGTCGTCGGTGATGCGCGCGGACAAGAGCAGGGTTCTTTTCCCGGTCTGGACGGTGTCCGCCTCGGGGGCGAGTCGCTCCAGGGTGGGCCGGATGCCGGAGTGCTCCCGGGTGGGGGCGGATCCGTTTCCGGAGGAGGGACCGGTGGCGGGGGCGGACGCGGCGGAAGACGCAACGCCCTTGATCCAGTCGAGGACGGGGCGCGGGAAGGCCTTCTTGCCGCCGAGGGCGTTGTAGAGTTCCAGTCGTTTTTTCGCCTTTTTCCTCAACGTGACGCCGTCGAGGCCGAGGGCGTCGGGGGGCATGCGGGAGAGAAGGGGAACGAGCCTTTCGAGGGCGCGGAGGGCGACGTTTCGGTCGACCGTTTCGACGGGGACTTCGAAGAGGCTGCCTTTCCCGGGGGGCGCCGTCTCGCGGGCGTCGGGATCGCCGAAGCCCTCGAGGATCTCCTCGTAGAGGCGGACGGCCTTCACGGTGGAGAGCCGCCGGTCCTTTTCATTGCAGCGGGCCAGGTAGTAGAGGGCTTCGGGACATCCGGGGCGCCTGGCGAGGTAGTCCTGGAGAAGGTCGCAGGCGGCGTCGTCGTTTCCGGGCTCGTAGATCCGGTCGAGGCTGTAGAGGGCGAGGGCCTTTCCGAGGAGGGCGGAGGGGTTGTCGGGGGCGAGGGAAAGCGCGCGTTCGAAAAAATCCCGCGCCTTGAAGGCCGAGGCCGTGTCGGCGCGATCCATGGCCCCCCGGAGGCCGAAGGCGCCGAGGTCGAGGAGGAGGGCCAGCCTGTCGGCGGGGTCTTCGAGGGCGTCCAGGCCGATGTCGTCGTGCAGATGGATCAGGTGGTTCCGGGCCGCGTCGAGCCGTCCGAGGCGGATCTGGGCGCGGGCGAGGTAGAGTCTGGGCATCGCCTCGTCGGGCTCGAGGCGGACGGCCGCCCGGAGGCGATCGGCCGCGAGGCGGTGGCGTCCCTTGTTGTAGAGGACGCGTCCCTCGTTCACGGCGGACTCGTACTCGCGCGATCCGGCGCAGGAAGCGGCCAGCGCGAGACAGAGGGCAACGAGCAGGCGGCGTCTTGGGTGTCGTGGGCGCATCATTTCAGGGGCAGAAGGAACTTCACCTGGGCGGGGGCGGATTCGCCGGCCCCCTTCTCCCGGGTGAGGAAGACCTGGACGGTGGCGCCGTCGAGGTTCGCCTCCCCTCCGGAGGGGAGGGTGAAGAAGACGGCCCCGGACAGGTCGCTCTTGCGTGGAATGCGCATCGCGCTCCGCCCCCGGAACAGGTCCTTCCGGCGATAGTCCACCTCCATGTCGAAGTTGAGGTTCGCCCGGTGCACCATGCTCCAGATCGGGCCGACGAAGACGAAGAAGGGGAAGTAGAGGATGGAGGTGGCGAATCCGTAGCGGCACGCGCTCACGACCTCCTCCACGGGGACGGTGGCGAGTTCGGTGCCGTCGCCGAGGAACAGGGAGATCTTCTTCCTCGTCAGGATGAACCCGCGGTCGGAGAGGTTGTCGAGGTAGAGGACGACGGGGAGGAAGCCCTCGTCGCCCAGGTCGAACCAGAAATGGATCTGCGACTTCCGGGCCTCCAGGTAGGATTCGGCGGCGACGACCAGCCCCTCCTTCTCGCGGGACTGGACGAAATGGCCGGCCCGGAGGTCCGCGTCGAGGTCCATCGTCTCGTAGGAGGCGCAGCCGAGCGAAAGGGGCGCGGCCAGAAGGAGAAAGATCGACGTGATCGTCCGCATGCGGAAGGTACCTCAAACGTCTCGAACGTCGCGGGGCCCGAGGGGGATTATAGCAAACGCTCCGGGCTTTCGGGGACCGGAATCGTATCGGTCGAAATCCGCGATCCGGGGGTCGCGTGCGTGCCGCCCCCTGGTATAATCCCTTTTCCATGGAAGGGAGGTGGTCATGGCGAATCTTGCCTACCGCATCCGGCGTTCCCCCGAGGACGTGATCGTCGTGGAGCTCTCGGGTTTCGTGAACGCCTCCACTGCGAGGTTCTTCGAGGAGATCCTCGAGGGTCTGATCGAGAAGGGGACGACGCGGGTCGTGCTCGATCTGTACCAGTTGAACTACATGAACAGCACGGGCATCGGCATCCTCTTCAACTACAGCGAGTCCTTCCGGGAGAAGGGGGGGGGGCTGGCGGTGGTTCGGGTGCCGCAGGAAGTGGGCGTGACGATGCAGCTGCTGGGGATCACGGACGTGGTCCCGTGCCTGAAGGACCGGCAGGACGGCATCGAGGTCGTGAAAGCCGGGGTCGCCGCCGGGCCCGCCCCGGAGGCCGACACGGTCTCCGCGAAGCCGGGAGAGGCGAAGAAGCCCCCGCACAAGCGCAGCCCCGTCTACTTCTTCAAGACGCGGGACTTCAAGCCCATTCCCGGCACGGCCTCGGCGATCCTGGTGGTACCCAAGAGCAACGTGTTTTCCGACATCCTGCGCATGCGTCTCACCCAGCCGGGGGGGAACTTCCACGCCGTGCATTCCGCGGACGAGGCCCTCACGTTGATGGAGACGGTCCATCCCGAGGTGCTCATCCTGGAGGACCGGATCACCGATTCCGAGGAATTCCTCAAGACCGTGAAGGTGGACCGGGGCATGGGGCTGGTGTCCGTCGTCAAACTCTATCCCAACGGCACGTCCGTGGACAACTTCAAGAACTTCAAGATCTGGGAGAACGACTACCTGATCGAGCCCTTCGAGATGATGGAACTGTTCGCCCTGACCGAGGCGGAGCTCCGGCGCGTGCCCAAGGACCGGAAAAACTACCTCCAGCAGGTCCATTTCCGCTTCCGGACGGACCAGCCCAACATGAACAAGGCCTTCGACCTCGTCGCGAACCTCATCGGAGCGGTGGGGCTCGAGGAGGAGTCGGCCACGGCCCTCGCCGCCGCCTACCGCGAAGCCGTGGACAACGCCTACCGGCACGGACACCAGCGCCGGGAGGACGCGGTCGTCGACACGGTGTTCTTGCTGGAGCCGTCGCGCTTCACCATCACCGTGGAGGACGAGGGGGAGGGGTTCGACTACAAGACCCAGCTGGAGAAGATCAAGCAGCTCTCCCCGGGCGAGCAGGCGAAGATCCGCCGGGAGGCGGGCGAGAAGGGCGGGCTGGGCATGACGCTGATGGCGCGCTGCACGGACGCGCTGGACTACATCGGCAAGGGGAACATCGTGCGGCTGCAGAAGAATCTCGACGGAGAACCGAAGTAGATTGCGGATTGCGGACCGGTGCTGCGGTGTCTTCTCGAGCCTGATTCAGACGTGCCGTTTCCGGCTGCTTGCCCCCCCTGGGAAGCGGGATCAGCCCTCGTCCTTGTCCTCGATGGCCTTGGTCTTCTTCTCCTCGATCTGCTTCTTCTCGTTCCCTTCCTCCTCCCCCCGCAAGCCCTTCTTGAACTCGCTCACGCCTTTTCCCATGGACCGGGCCAGGTCGGGAATGCGGCTGGCCCCGAACAGGACGAGGACGATCAGGAGGATCAGGAGGATCTCCGTGGGGCCGAAGCCCCCGATGAAGCCCGATACGGCCATGGCGATCATGTCGTGGTCCTCATTTCGGCTCGCGCCCCCGGGTCAGATCCTCGATCTCGTGGTGACCCCGGAAGTCGTCTCCCCAGGGCGCGTTCACGTCTTCCCAGACCTTCTGTCGCTCCTTCTCCAGGAGGCGCTCGAGTTCGGCGTCCGGCATCTCCGAGGGATCCGGATATTTCCTGTCGACCACCTCGAGCAGGAACACGGCCCCGGCGTTGCGTTCCATGACGGGGCGGGACACGTCCTGGGTTCCCATGGAGAATGCCGCAGTGATGACGTTGGGGACCTCCCCGAGCGGCGGGTGCTCGCCGTCGCCGGGAACGGATGCGTCGCCGGCCTTGAAGTAAACCGTTTTCCGGACCTCCAGGTTCGCCTCCCTCGCGGCGGCCTCGAAGGAGGAGGCCAGCATCTTCTGGCGGACCTCACGGGCCCGGGCCAGGGCAGCGTCCAGGGCTCGGGATAGACGAAGGTCTTCGAGGACCTCGTCCTCGATCGTCTCGAGGGGGGGCACGGTGGCGGGCACGACCTCGAGGACGCGGAAGATGGCGGTCCCGCCGGGAATGGGGATGGGGTCGCTGGTGGTCAGCGCGCGCAGCTCCCAGGCCTTGTCGGCGATGCGCGGCCCCACGGCGCCCAGGGCTTCGCGCATCTCTTCGCGCGCGTACGCCTTTTCCGTGCGGTACGTTTCCAGTTCGTACCCCATGTAGGGGGCGATCCAGTCCGGATCCTCGGCCACGTTTTCCGCGAAACGGGCGTAGCGGATCTCGGTCCGCAGGCTTTCCCGGGGGTCCTGGAAGGTGGACGGGTCCCGGCGGATGGATTCCTCGGTGCGTTTCACGGCGGCGGAAATGCGATGAAACAGCCGGTCCAGAAAATCCCGGGCCTTCCGTTCCGAAAGCCTTTTCTGGATCTCGGCCTGCACCTCTTCGGACGCGTAGTCCAGGTAGACGGGGGCCTCCTCGGCGGGTTCGGCTTCCTCCTCGTCCCCGTTCGCGTCCTCCTCGCCCTCCTTCTCCTCCTCGGCCTCGTCCTCGGGGGCCCGGAAGAGGACGTCCCGGTTTTCGCGGTAGAAGCGTTCTTTTTCCTGTTCGGACAGCACGGTCCGGTCCGTGAGGTCTGCGATGCGCCCCACGGCGACCTCGACTCTCTTGCGCACCGGATCGCGGAAGCGGTTGACGTGGTTGGTGTAGTGCGCGCGGATCTCATCGGGCTCGATGGTTTCCGACGGCGCCTCGAAATCCTCCGCGTCGAACCGGACGTAGGCGCACTGGTGGGCGACGTGGTCCTCCTTGTAGGCCTCGAAGGCCTGGGAGGCCGGGATGCGGACGGAATTCCAGAGGTAGTACTTGAACTTGAGGACGGTGAAGACTTCCTTCACGAAGTTCCTGAACTCCTCCTCCTTCAGCCGCATGCGGCCGAGAAACGAAGCGTACTTCTTCTCCGAGAACTCCTTTCCCCGCAGGATCCCGAACATGACGTGGTGGCTGAGCGTCTGCGCGTAGAGGAGCTGCTCGTGGGGGGTGAGGAACTCCCCGCTCTTCACGAGGTAGGGGGCGGTCTGCGCGGTCTCGAGGTAGTGCTCGATGGCGCGATCGGCCTCCTCGTCCGTCACCCGGATGTCCGCCTTCTCCGCCTGCTGGAGCAGGAGGATGTGCTTGAAGACGTCCGCGCTCTCCAGGTTGTGTTCCTCGCGGGCGTAGCCCCTGGCCTTGAGGAAGTTCACGTAGACGCGCACGAGCCGGGCGAGCAGGCTCTGCGCTTGATCGAACTCCGTCCGGCTGATCTCCTCCCCGTCGATGACGGCGGCCTCCGTCCGTTCCATGCTCCGGCTCACGGTGGCGATGAGGATGCCCCCGAACCCGAACGCCGGCACGATCAGCACGACGATGGCCGCAAGAATCATCTTTTCGTGCTTGCGGAACCACTTCCACAGTTTCTTGCTGGTCATGCCTTTCTGATCAGCCATGGGGTTTCTCCGTCATGCGTCTTCGCGTCCGGGGCCGGCGCCGCGCCCGGGAACGCCGTCATCGTGGAGGCCGTCCTTGTCGACGGGGATCATCATACAAGATCCGAAGGCGGATGGGAAACGAGCCGTTCGGGACGGGGGCGCCACCCTATTTTTCGAGCTTCGGCAGGTCCTTGAGGGACTTCAACCCGAAGTGATCGAGGAACTTCTTCGAGGTCCCGTACAGGATGGGACGCCCGACCGTCTCGGCCCTCCCCACGATGCGCAGGAGTCCCTTCTCCATCAGCGCCTTCAGGATGGGGCCCGACTCCACCCCCCGGATCTGGTTCACGTCCACCTTGAGGATGGGTTGCTTGTACGCCACCACCGCCAGGGTGTCCAGGGCCGCCTCGGAGAGCCGGGAGGATTTTTCTCCGGCCCAGAGGTTCTTCACGTAGCCGGCGTACTCCGGCCGCGTCACCAGGCGGTATCCGCCCGAGATCTCCACGACCTGGAAGGCGCGCCCCTCTTCCTCGTATTCCCGCTCGAGCGTCTCCACCCAGCCGCGGACCTTGGACGGCTTCACGCGCTTGCCGAGAAGGTTCGCCAGCTGACTCGCCGAGAGCGACCGTTCCGAGGAAAAGAGCAGCGCTTCCACGGCCTCCTTGCCCGGGGAAGGCTTCCGGGGGACCGGCGCCTCCTCCTCGAGCGCAAAGGGGCTCTTCGTCTCCTTCCCGGGCCCGCCATCGGGCATGCCCTCCCCGTCGGCGCTCTCCTCCGTTTCCACGGGCTCGGGCTCGGGCTCGGGCTCGGGCTCGGGCTCGGGCGACGTCTCCGGCGCGTTCCCCGGGCCCTGGTTCGCTTCTTCGGTCGGTTCTTCGTTCACGTCGGTACTCCCTTTCCTGCGTCCAGGGTCAAGGTCGAAAGACGAAAGTCAAAAGTCCAAAGCAGCAAAGCCGCCGTCACAGCGGTCAAACAGCCGGAGAAGGCCAGCCTTTCGACCCTGATCTACATGATATTCCTTCTGATTTACATGATTTCAACTAGGGGGCCACCTCCTCCGGGCCGTATCCGTCGGGATGGTTCCGGTGCCAGGCGACGGCGGTTTCCACGATGCCGTCGAGGTCGAACGCGGGTTCCCATCCCGTTTCCCGGCGGATCTTCGCGGCGGAGGCGACGAGCCTCGGGGGATCGCCGGGTCGCCGGGGGGCGATCTCGAAGGGGACGTCTGTTCCGAGGGCGCGGGAGACGGCGCGAAGGACCTCGAGGACGGACGCCCCCATTCCGCATCCCAGGTTGAACACGTCGCCCTTCCCCTGGCCCTTTCGGAGTCGTTCGAGGGCCATCAGGTGCGCGCGGGCGAGGTCTCGGACGTGGACGTAGTCGCGCACGCAGGAGCCGTCGGGGGTGTCGTAGTCGTCGCCGAAGACCTTGAGCGGGGGGCGTCGTCCGAGGCCGGCCGCGACGGCGAGGGGAATGAGGTGCGTTTCCGGCCTGTGATCCTCGCCGTGGAGGCCGTCGGGTTCGGCGCCGGAGGCGTTGAAGTACCGGAGGCTCGCGTAGCGGAGGCGCCCGGCCGCGGCGAGGTCGTCGAGGGCTTCCTCGAGTTGTTTCTTGGTGCGACCGTAGGGGGAGATGGGCCTCAGCGCGGCGTCTTCGGGGATGGGGACGCGGTCCGGGACGCCGTAGACGGCCGCGGAGGAGGAGAAGACGATCCTCTCCGCGCCGTGGTCGAGCATGGCCTTGATGAGGTTGTGCGCGCCGACGAGGTTGTTGAGGTAGTACGCTTCGGGATCCCGGACGGACTCGGGGACGGAAATGCGCCCGGCGAAGAGCATGACCTCGGAGACGCCGGGGCAGGAAGCGAAGGCGCGATCGAGCGCCGGGACGTCCAGAAGGTCGACGCGCTCGAAAGGGAGGCCCTCCACGGCCCGTGCGTGGCCGCTGGAGAGGTCGTCGAGGACGGCGACGCGTCGCCCTTGCCCGTGAAGCATGCGCGCGCAGCAGCTTCCGATGTACCCTGCGCCTCCGGCGATCACGATCAGGTCCTTGTCCACGGGCGTTCACCTTTTGCCCGCGCGCGGGGAAGGCGGGCAAGCAAAACGGGTTGCTCCCCATCCAGGAACAACCCGTCTTTCATCGTACCGATTGTCTTCCGGGGCGCGCGGCCCCGGCCGGTTCCTACTCCTCCGCGGGTTCTTCCGCGCCTTCCTCCGCGCCCCCTTCGTCTCTCGGGACGGTCTTGCCGGTTTCCTCCTCGAAGTCCGCGATGGCCTTCTCTTCCACCATCTCTTCGGGGGCCTTCTTGACCATCCCCAGGAAGGGGGAATCGAAATTCTTGTGAAGGGTCCAGGACGTGAGGATGATGCCGAGGAAGATGAAGCCGAACGCCACGATGAGCAGGCCCGTCATGAGCATGTCGCCCCCGTCAGCCTCGCCCGACGGCTCCTGGATTTCCTCTTCTTCGACCGGTGCCCTTCCCCGACGGCTTCCTCTGGCCATGGCCGGCCTCCTTGCGGTTCAAACGCTCAATAGACGTGAGTGCTGACCCGGTCGCCCTGCTGGACCTTGTCCTTGGTCATCTCCAGCATCACGCGGCCCGCCGCCTGGCGGGGGTACACCTTCTCCACGACCATCTTGCCGACGTAGGAGTTCCCGCGGTAGATGGTGAACTCGAAGCCGGCGCGGACCCCGTCCTCCTCCCCGACGTTGATGACGATCAGGTTCACGCGGCTGCTGACGCCGATGACGGCCCCGTCGATCTTCGGCGGGGCGAAGAGGTTCTTCAGGACCTCCGCTCCCAGCTTCTCCTCGACCTGGGCGATCACCCATTCGAGTTCCGCCTTCTTCTTGGCGAGGCTGACGTGGCGCCGCTTCAGGTTCCCGAGGTCGACCTTCAGATCCTCGTACTCCTTCTGGATCCGCTGGCGGTCGTCCACGGCCTGGTCGCGCAGGAGGATGGCGTCGCCCTTCTCGCTCTCGGCCGTGTTGAGCTTCTCCTGCAGCTCGTCCTTCTGGCGCTGGACCTTGTCGAGATCCGCCGCCAGGGCGTCGTACTTCTCGACGAGGGAATCGTAGTTCCCCTTCATGTCGTGCCAGCGCTTGTCCAGCCGCTCGTAGTCGTTCTGCCGGTCGTCGAGCTGGGTCTTGACGTCGTCGTAGCGCTTCCGCCAGTCCTCCACGTCCCGCTTTTCCGTGGTGAGCTCCTGGTTCAGCGTCACGATCTTCTCGTTCAGCTCCTGGCTCTCCGTGTTGTGGGCGGCCACTTCCTGGTGGAACTTGTACTTCCAGTGCTCCTGCTTCTGCAAAAGCGTGGCCGCCACCCCCGCGTAGACGAGCGCGAAGACCAGGTTGAGAATGACGAAAACTTTGGATACGGTGCTCATATCGAGTCTCCTCGTTCTCCCGTCCGCGGTGACCCGGGGACCATCCGGAACAAAAGCCAAACCTTATCCACGCGCCCCACCCCTGTCAAGCATTTTCAGCCCTTTTTTCCTCCCCCGGAAGGACGAAAAGAGAAACACGCCCGCGCCCGACACGAGAAGAACCCAGGCGAACAGGTCCCCCACCGCCGCGTAGAGCGTCCAGCGACCGTCCAGGCGGACCACCCCGGACAGCGCGCCCGCCACGTTGGTACGCTTCCCCTCCACCTCCAGCGCCTCGTACACCTCGCCTGCCGGCCCCACCATCGCCGTGATGCCCGTGTTCGCCGCCCGCACGACCGTCAGCCGGGTCTCCACCGCCCGGAAACACGACAGCGCCAGGATCTGCTCGAACTCGAAACTGTCCTTGAACCACCCCTCGTTGGTGATGTTCGCCAGGAACCGGGCGTCCCGCCGCTTCAACCCCCGCGCCAGCCGCGGGAAGATGTTCTCGTAGCAGATCAGCACCCCCATCCGCCAGCGCCGGCCGTCGGCCCCCTCCACTTCGAGAGGATGCAGCGAGCGCCCCGGTTCCACATCCGGAAGATAGCCGAACCACGATACCACCATCGACTCCAGCGCCGGGAAGACCGAACGCAAGGGCACGTACTCCCCCCCGGGCACGAGGTGGATCTTGTCGTACCGGTCGCCCAGCGTCCCGTCCGGGCGGACCACCACCACGCAGTTGTACTCCCCGAATCCCCCCCCCGGGGCCGGACCCGGACGCACCGTCCCGACCACCACCGGCACCTCCAGATCCTCCGCCAGCGACAGAAGCCCCTCCAGCATCTCCGCGTCGAGAAACAGGGAGCGAGGGACCATCGTCTCCGGCCAGACCACGATGTCCGTGGTCTCCCGCACGTTCTCCAGGGTGAGGCGGACGTGCGTCTCCCAGATCCCTTTCGGATCGCCCGCTTCCTTGATCTCCTGGGGGATGTTCCCCTGGACCAGAAGCAACTCGGGGCCGGCGGGCTCGCCGGGGTCCGCGCGAAGCGCCCCGTACACCCCCGCCGCCACGAGCGCCAGGACGGACGCGGCCACGGACGCCCCCGCGCGCCGGACCCCCGACCGCGCCCGCGCCGCCCGGGCGAGATCCGCCAGCGCGCCGTTGAAGGCCAGCACCAGAAACGAGACGAGAAACGCGCCGCCGAGATCGGCGATCTGGATCAACAGGCGCCAGCGGTAGAGGGCGTGGCCGGTGAGCACCCAGGGAAACCCCAGCGTCCCCAGGGAGCGCACGAATTCCAGCGCCGTGAAGAAGAGGGGCGCCAGCAGCGCCAGGGGAAGCCCCGCCCGCTTCCCGACCCACGAAACGCAAAAGCCCGCCACCGCAAAGTAGAAAGCCACCACCAGGCAGGCGATGAGGAGGCCGGCCAGGGTGACGGTGGACAGCCAGAACAGGGAGAGGAAGGCGAAGGCGAACGCGACGGCGTAGGAGAAGAAGAACCCCTTCCCGGGCGTCAGCCGCCCGAGCGCCACGAGCCAGGGAACGAAGGCCACGAGAACCAGGGGGCCCGCGTCCACCGGCGGGTAGGCGAGAAAGAGCAGCAAGGCCGACGCCGCGCCGAGGGCCGCCAGGAGCAGACGATTCCGTGTCTTGTCGGACATTCGCGCCCCGAAAACCACGTACGAGAAGGCAAGTCTTTCGGCCCTGATCTACATGAATCAGGCTCGAGAAAGCAACGCAGCACCGGCCATCGTCTCGCTAAAACAGCCCGAATGCCTTGAGCTTCTTGTCGAGGGTGGGGCGCGAGATGCCGAGCAGGCGGGCCGCCTCGATCTTCTTGCCGCCGGCGCGCTCGAGGGCCTTCTCGATGCAGACCCGCTCCACGTCGCACACGATCTCGGCCAGCGGCCTTCCGTCCCAGGAGGGCGCCGGTCCAGACGCGATCCCGGCCCCTTCCATGAGATGGGCGGGCAGGCTCTCGAGCCCCGCTTTCCCGCCCTCGGCGAGGACGACCACGCGCTCCACGAGATTCTTCAACTCCCGGATGTTGCCCGGCCAGGCGTAGGCCTTCAGCGCGGCCAGGGCCTCCGCGGTGAAACCGGTGACGTTCTTGCCGACGGTCCGGCGGAACTCGTCGAGGAAATGCTCCACCAGATCCGCCACGTCCTCGGGGCGCTCGCGAAGGGGAGGCACGTGGATCGGCACGACGGCCAGCCGGTAGTAGAGATCCTCCCGGAAGGCGCCCTCCTTCACGGACGCCGGAAGGTCGCGGTTGGTCGCCGCGACGATCCGCACGTCCACCGACACCGGGTCGTTGCTCCCGAGCCTCTCGAACGTGCGGGCCTCGAGCACCCGCAGAAGCTTGCTCTGGAGGGCGAGGGGAATCTCGCCGATCTCGTCCAGAAACAGCGTCCCCCCGTCGGCGAGCTCGAACCGACCGCGCTTGCGGCGGTGCGCGCCCGTGAACGCGCCCTTCTCGTGGCCGAAGAGCTCGCTTTCCAGCAGCGTCTCGGGAACCGCCGCGCAGTTCACCGTCACGAAGGGCCCCTCCTGGCGGGGACTCTGGTCGTGGAGGAAGCGGGCCAGCAGCTCCTTCCCCGTCCCCGTCTCGCCGGCCAGCAGCACCGTGGAATCGGTCGGACCCACCTTCTCGCACGCCGCGAGAACCTGCGCCGTCTTCGGACTCGACCCCACGATCTCGCGTCCCTGCCCCAGGATCCGCCTCAGCTCCCGGTTCTCCTCCCGCGCCAGCGCGTACATCCGGGCCGTGTCGAGAAACGCCGCCGCCTGGTGCGCCACCGTCGTCAGGAACTTCAGATCCTCCCCGTCGAAGCTGTGGTGCGGGCGCGTCTTGTCGACGTAGAGCGCGCCGAGGACCTGGTCGCGCACCATCAACGGCACGCACATCACCGAGCGCACCTGCGCCAGCTGGATGCTCTCGCTTCCGCGAAAACGCGGATCCTCCATGGCGTCGGCGCTCAGGATCGACTTCTGGTGCTTCACCACGCGGTTGAGGATCGTGCGGCTCAGGGAGATCTTCCCCCCGCCTTCCGGACCCGCCCGGACCGCCACCGGCTTGAGCTCGCCCCGGGGATGGTCGCGCAGCATGATGAAGCCGCGGTCCGCCTCGAGCGCCTCCAGGATCAGCCCGAGGATCCGCTCCACCAGCTCGTTCGGCTCCAGCAGCGTGGAGATGGCCGCGCCGATCTCGTAGACCTTCCGCAACCGCTCGTTGGCGCGGAACAGATCGTCGAGATCCACGCCCGCCTTCTCCTGGGCCAGCGAACACGCCGCCGCGTCCAGCGCCGCATGCACCACCCCCTCCGGCGCGGCGTCGTCCATCAGCACCACCGAGCGGCCCTGCTCCGGCGCCGGCCGGGACGAGGGCCCCGCCTCGAACACGAGCTTCGTGTTTCCGACCTGGACTTCGTCCCCCGCCGCGAGACGGGCTTCCGGATGGGCGCGGCCGTTCACGAAGACGCCGTTCCGGCTGCGGCAATCCCGGACGATCCAGTCCCCCTCGCGAAGGAAGATGTGCGCGTGGCGGCGGGAGATCCGGCTCTCCGAGAGCTTGATGAGATTCGAGGCGGACCGTCCGATGGAGGCTTCCTTCTCGAATTCGAAGGTCTCTCCCTTGTCCCTGCCTTCGATGATCACCAGTCGCGGCATGCAGGCTCCAGCAATCCGTCTCGGCCTCGAAACCGAAGGCGCGGCGGCCGACGAGAAGCGCAACGGATGTAAAGGTCGTTGACAATGGTAGAAGGCGGGCGCGCGGGTGTCAACGGAGACTCGAGGCGAGCGTTTCGCGCTGCAAATAAGTCGTGGTCCTCCCTTCCTTTTCGCAGATCCCCTTCATGGAAATACCATAGAGCAGCAAAGCCGCAACCACAGCGGGCAAGTC
>CAZDSO010000043.1:0-26944 GCA_964508045.1 uncultured Planctomycetia bacterium
TGAGCTACGAAAAGGAAGGGAGGGACATGACCTACGTACACCGCGAAACGCTCTCGCCCGTCCGTCCGTTGAACTCCCGCCCGAGGTAGGGTAAAATAAGGGTTTCTTGCCTCGGATATGCGAGATGGAAAATCTGTCCACCGCCCACCCCTTCTCGAGGAAGATCAAGGAGGGCTGGGGAAAACTCAGACGCCTCTACCTCTGCCACCTGCGACCCGGCGCCGTGAAGGCCTCCATCGCGCGCCGCAAGGGCGCCTGCCAGGGATGCGCCGAATGCTGCGATCTCCTCTTCCGGTGCCCCTATCTCGACGAACGGAAGAAGTGCACCATCTACGACCGCCGCTTCAAGCCCTGCGCCGCCTTCCCCATCGACGAGCGAGACGTCCGCGACATCGCCTGCGGGTTCTACTTCGACCGCGAGGGCGCCGAGAAGAGGCTTCTCGGACTTCCCCTCGCGCCCTGGGCGAAGCGGGAGATCCTCCTGGCCGGGCTCGCCTCGATCGTCGGCGGAGGCGCGGGCCTCGCCATCGCCCTGCTCGACGGCCTGCCCGGCGGCTGGGTCGCGACCGCCGCCTTCGCCGCGTTCCTCGCCTTCTCCCTCTTCTTCTTCCGCAACCCCGCGCGCCTCGCCCCCGAGGGCACAGCGCTCCTCTCCCCGGCCGACGGCCGCGTCACCGACGTCCACGAGGTCGACGAACCCGACTTCTTCAAGGGGCGCGTGTTGCGCGTGGGCGTGTTCATGTCGCTGTTCGACGTCCATGTGAACCGGGCGCCCGGCGAGGGACGGGTCCTCTTCTCGCGCCACCGCGACGGCGCACACGGAAACGTCATGCGCCGGGACGCCTGGGAGAGGAACGAAAACGTGCTGCTGGGGCTCGGAACCGACCGGGGGCCGGTGGGGGTGAGGCTCGTGGCGGGCGCGGTGGCCCGGAGGATCGTGGTGGACCGAAAGCCCGGCGACCGGGTGATCCGGGGAGGGGCGCTGGGCATGGTGAAGTTCGGCTCCCGGGCCGAGCTGATGGTCCCGGCGGAAGCCGGCTGGAAGGCGCTCGTGCGGGAAGGCGACCGGGTGAAGGGGGGCGTCACGCCCCTGATGGAGAAGGAAGAGGCTGACCGCGAGGCGGAGGGGGGCGGGCCGTGAAACGAAAAAACAAAGGCAAGAAGAAGAAGAAGAAGAAACTCAACCAGAAGACCCGCCGCGCGGTGGCGGCGATGCTGCCCAACCTCCTGACGCTCGGAAACGCGGTGTGCGGGTTCGGGGCGATCGTCTTCATCGCCGGGGCGGCGTCGGGGTGGGAGCCGGACCAGGGGCTCCGGGCCGCCTTCGACGACATGAAACTGCAGATCGCGTGCTGGCTCGTTTTCGCGGCCCTGGTCTTCGACGCCCTGGACGGGAGCGTGGCGCGGATGACCCGCCAGACGAGCAACCTCGGCGCCCAGCTCGACTCCCTGTCCGACGCGGTCTCCTTCGCGCTCGCCCCGGCCTTCCTCGTCTGGAAGATCATCGCGCTGCTGCCCCGCGACGTGATCCACATCCCCCAGAAGGTGGCCTGGGTCCTCGCCCTCCTCTACCTGGTCTGCGGGCTGCTGCGACTGGCCCGGTTCAACATCGAGACGGGACCCGAGATGGCGCGCACCAAGTCCTTCAAGGGACTGCCCACACCCGCGGCGGCCATGGTGATCGTCTCCCTCACGCTCCTCGCGGTCGACATCCTCATGGACGGCGGCGAGCGCTTCGCCTGGGTGACGAACGCGTTCTTCCTCGCCATCCCGGTCATCGCCTTCTTCATGGGCATTCTCATGGTCAGCCGCGTCCCCTACCCCCATCTGGTGGAGCGGCTCTTCCGGGGCAAGCGATCCTTCCACTACCTCGTGCAGTCCGTGTTCGTCCTGGCGGTCCTGGCCGTCCTGCCCTACCTCTCCCTCTCCGTCGCCCTCATTTCCTCGATATACGTGATCGCGGGGCTCGTCCTGTTCGTCCGGGAGAGGATCCCGGCCAAGGCCCCGGCCGGGGCGGAGGAAGCCCCTCCCGCGCCCGCGGCCGATGCGCAGGAAGCGAAGGAATGAACGAGGACAGGGTTTTCATCGGACTCGGATCGAACCTCGACGACCGGCGGGGAAACCTCGAGCGCGGGCTGGAGGCGCTGGACGCGCTTCCGCGCACGCAGCTCGTGCGCGCCTCCGCCTTCCACTGGACGCCGCCCTGGGGATTCCGGGACCAGCCCTGGTTCCTCAACGCCGCCTCCGAGATCGAGACCGGCCTCGCCCCCCGCGCCCTCATGGACGCGCTGCTCGAGATCGAAAAACGGGCGGGTCGCATCCGCAACCGGCCCAACGGCCCCCGCGTCCTCGATCTCGACATCCTCCTCTACGGGGACCGCGTGATCGAGAAGCCCGGGGACCTCGTCGTGCCCCATCCGCGCATGGCCGGGAGGGCCTTCGTGCTCGTGCCCCTCGCCGAGATCGCCCCGGACGTCGTGCACCCCGTCGAAGCCGTGACCGTGACCGCGCTTCTGGAACGACTGGGCCCCGAGGCGCCGGACGGCGTGCCGCAGGAGATGGACCATGAAAAGGCCTGAACGCCTCCACGGGAAGCGAGCCGTGGCGGCCTGGCGGACCCGACTGCCCGGCGGCGCGGCGCTGGGCTTCGTCCCCACCATGGGCGCCCTTCACGAGGGGCACCTGAGCCTCGTGAGGGCGGCCCGCGAGGAAAACGACGTCGTCCTCGCCAGCGTCTTCATCAACCCCATCCAGTTCGGCGCCGGCGAGGACCTCGACGCCTACCCCCGCGATCTCGAAGGCGACCTGGACAAGCTGGGCGAGGCCGGCGCCGACGCCCTCGTCACCTTCCGCGACGGCGAGATGTACCCGCCGGGCTACGCCACCTACGTGGACGTGGAACGGCTGACCGCGGGGCTCTGCGGCGCCTCCCGGCCCGGGCATTTCCGCGGGGTCACCACGGTGGTGGCGAAACTGTTCAACCTGGTCCGGCCCCACCGGGCGTATTTCGGCCAGAAGGACGCACAGCAGGCCGTGGTGATCCGGCGGATGACCGAGGATCTGGACTTCGGCATCCGGATCCGGGTCATGCCCATCGTGCGCGAGGCCGACGGGCTGGCCATGAGCTCCCGGAACGCCTACCTCTCCGCGGAAGAGCGCAAACGCGCCCTCGGGCTCAGCCGGGGCCTGTTCCGGGCGCGGGATCTCGTCGCGGGTGGCGAGAGGGACGCGGGAGCCGTGGTGGAGGCCGTCCGCGAGATCATCGAAACGGTGGCGGGAAAGGAGGCGCGCGTGGACTACATCGCGGTGGTGGACCCGGAAACCCTGCAACCCGTGGACAGGATCGAGACCAGGGCGCTGGCGGCCGCGGCGGTGAAGGTGGGGCCGGCGAGGCTCATCGACAACGTGTGGCTCGAGCCGCCGGACCACGCAGAAAAAACGGGCGGATCCGCATAAAAAACGGGGCAATCCGGAACGGGAAGACTACGATAGCCGTGGTTTCGCGTTGCCGGCCGAGGCGGTCGGCGTTGCGGCGATCAGGAAGAGACGATGGCCAAGGACCCCAAGAGCGTGGCGATCGTGGGCATGGGGCCGGCGGGCCGCGCCCTGGCGGGCGCGTTCGCGGACGCGGGCTTCCCCGTGGTCGCGGTCTGTTCGCGGGGTTCCGAGAGGCTTTCGAAGGCCATCAAGGCCGTCGGCCTGAAGGACGTCAAGGGGACGGGGAACGCCGCCGAAGCGGCGGGCCTGGCGAGCATCGTCGTCCTCGCCGTCCCGGACAAGGCCATCGCGGAGGTCGCCAGCGAAATCGCCTCGGACGGCGGCTTCGAGGAAGGAGACCTCGCGGTCCACCTGAGCGGGTCCCTGCCCTCCTCCGTCCTCGAACCGGCCCAGGTCCGCGGAGCCCGCGTCGGATCCATGCATCCCATCAAGAGCTTCGCCGGCGTCGAGGAGGACCGCGACTTCTCGGGCGTTTGCTTCGGCGTGGAAGGACAGGACGACGCCGCGCGCCGCATCGCGAAGATCGTGAAGAAGTTCGACGGGATTTCCCTGACGCTCCGCACCGAGGACAAGGCTCTCTACCACCTGGCCGCCTCCATCGTCTCCAACTTCACCGTGTCCCTGTTCCACCAGGGGCTCACCCTCCTCGAAGGAATCGGCGTGGACCGGAAGACCGGCCTGCTCGCCCTCGGGACGCTCCTCAAGGGCACCGTCGACAACATTTCCAGCGTCGGGATCCCCAGCGCCCTCACCGGCCCCATCGCCCGCGGCGACGTGGAGACGGTCCGCGCCCACCTGGAGGCGCTGAAGGAACACGCCTCCGAACGCCTCCCCCTCTACGCGTCCCTGGCCCGCTACACCGTCGAGGTCGCCCTCGAAAAGGGATCCCTCCACACCGAGGAGGCCGAGGTCTTCAAGTCCATGCTCGCCCGCTACATGTAACCCCCTCGCCAGCGCAAGGCCGGAAGTCGAAAATCGAAGGATTCTTGCCCCTTGGACTTTGGACTTCGGGCTTTGGACTTGGGACTTCGGACCCCTACACGTCGAATTGTCGTTTTCCTGGAAACATTTCCGGGGTTGCTGTTTGTGGGAGGCGTGTGTCCCGGCCCACGCGGGCTTTCAGCCCGGGACCACGGCGATGCCGCGGCGATATTTCACGGCCGGCGTTCGCTGCATGGCTGCGTCTGTAACGAGTCACCTGTAACCTGTGTGGCTGTGCTTTGCTACTACGGGTTGGCAGCAGCCCACAGCATAAACAGGTTACGGGTTACGGGTTACAAACAAACCAGACCCAACCAACCGGCGGCCTCTCTCCAATCCCTACGCGTCCCCGCTCCTCCGGCTGAAATCGGTATCCGGCGTCCGCGTGAATGGCCCGCGCCGCCTCGGCTTGCGTCCGAAGCGCATCTGCAGCGCGCCGAGCCACAGCGCGCCGGCCAGGATGACGAGCCCGCCGGCGAGTTCCTTGCCGGCGGGAAACTGTCCCAGAAAGACGAAAGCCATCGGCAGGACGAACAGCGGCTGGATCGCGACGACCATGCCCGAGCGGGACAGCTCCCAGTAACGATAGGAGCGGAACGTGAGCACGTGGCTCAGGCAGGGGCCGAGCAGCGCCCCGAGAAGCGTCACCAGCCAGTAGCGAAGCGGCACGGAAACGTCCCAGGCGCCCCGCGCCGTGGTCCACGCCACCAGCACCACCGCCCCCCCCGCCAGGCGGAAGAACACGACCGTTTCCGGGCGGTGGGGCTTGACGAGAAGCTTGGCCAGCAGCATCTGCCAGGCCGCCGCCGTGCAGCCGAGCAGCGTGAGCAGCACGCCGAGACCGACCAGCTCGAACCGGCCCAGCGTGCTGAAGGCGCCCCCGGCGATCATGAGCCCCAGGGGCAGGATCTCGACCCGCCGGAACCGCTCGCGGAGGAACACCGCGCCGAACAGGAGGATCAGCACCGGCAGGAAGCGGTGGAGGAAGGCCGAGAAGGAGGGGTCGAGCAGGGCGAGGCCGGCCCACGTCAGGAGCATCCCCGCCGCGGTGAGCGGGCCGAGGAGCCCGATCTTGAGAAGGGAACCCCGGGGGGGGATCACGTCCTTCGCCCCTCCCGAGACCAGGCAGATCATGAGCGCGTACGACGCGCCGGCGGTCGTCCATACCGCGCTGAACGTCTCCGGCTCGAAGCCCCGCAATCCGTACTTCGCCGTGACGAAGTTCGTGGACACGAGCGCAGCGCCCCCCAGCGCGTAGAGGAACCCACGCACCGGATCGCGCGGCGCGGCGCCGGGCGCCAGGGGAACGGCCGCGACGCGCCCTGTCGCCTCATCGACACGCTGTCCGGGAACGTCCATGCCGCGATTCTTGGCCTTCCGCTTCCGCGAAGGCAAGCGCTTTTTCCCATTCGTGTTTCCTCTTGATCACGCCTCCACGAGATCCATGCCCTCCTGCGCGGTGACCTCGCCGTGAGACACGGAGCGAAGCGGCGTGGCGGAGCACCGTTTCCCTTGCCGCGCCGCCCCGGATCCGTTATGCAAGGGGAGAGGGCGCAGGATCTTTCGGAACGAGACATGAACGTGGTCGACATCCAGCTCTTCTCCTCCCAGTGCAACGCCAATTCCTCGGCGGTCAACGTCCGCGTGGTCTTCGACGAGGACCTCTCCGATCTCATGCCCTACCTCAACGCCACCCAGAAACGCTGCCAGTACTATCCCCAGTACCCGGCGGCCCGGTTCGTCCTGGACGGACACTGGGTGCTGGTCCGCGGCGACGCCGTGTCCGGATTCGTCTACGAGGACGAGGAATCCGCCCGGGAAGGGGGCCGGAAACTCGGCGCGTTCCTGCGCGCCTTCGACGCCTCCCGCGATTCCATCGAACCGGACGCCACCCCGTTCGATCCGCCCTCGGTCATGGAGGTCTTCAAGTCCCTTCCCCGGCGCCCGGCCTGCCGCGAC
This sequence comes from uncultured Planctomycetia bacterium, assembly GCA_964508045.1. GTDB lineage: Bacteria > Planctomycetota > JAKEIC01 > JAKEIC01 > CAZDSO01 > CAZDSO01. The sequence goes on from CAZDSO010000043.1 coordinate 6,439, forward strand.
TGCGGCTTCCCCTCCTGCATGGCCTTCGCCGCGGCCGTGGCCCGCGAGGAGGCCCAGCCGTGGGATTGCCCCTGGATGGAAGAGGACGGCGCAACGGCCTGATCGCGACAGGCGGCAATCGACGTCATCGCTCTTTGGACCGCAGAACAGCGTTCGCGATGCGGTTGCCGGAAGCTTACCCTCGGATGGAGACCCGCTTGGAATGGAAACATCGGAAAAGGACCATTTCAAGATAGGCGTCCTGTTTTTGGCGTGCTGGAAGCGATCGAAAAGGAAACGGTCCGGTCGACGGGCTCAGGATCGACCGTGAGCCGGGTCGAACGGTCGAAGCGGCTCGCCCTCCAAGTTTTCATGGTTTCTAGGAGCAGCACCGCGCGCGCCGGCGCCCGGGGAACCGGGGACGGCCGGGGAAACGCGTTTGCCGTTTGTGGGAGGCGTGTGTCCCGGGCCACGCAGGCTATCGGCCCGGGACCACGGCGATGCCGCATGCTCGCTGCATGGCGGTGTCTGGTACCGGTAACCGGTAACCGGTAACCCGTGCTGGCCGTGCTTTGCCACAAACGGATATTGGCAACCCACAGCATAAACAGGTTACGGGTTACCGGTTACAGACAACCCGGATCCAATTGCCGGCGTAGCCGGCATCAGGGTGATCAGGGGATGCTCCAATCCAAAATCTCCAATCCCTACGCGTCCCCGCTCCTGCGGCTGAAATCTGCATCCCACCCTCTACCCTCCCCCCGCCCTCGCCACCATCTGGAGGACCGCCTCTTTCGGCACCGCCCCGATCCGGCGGTCCAGCTCCAGCCCGCCCCGGAACAGCACCAGCGTCGGAATGGACTGCACTGCGAACTGCGCCGCGACGCGGGGACTCGCGTCCACGTCCACCTTCGCCACCAGCGCCTTCCCCTTCTGCTCCCGCGCCACCTCCCGGAGCACCGGCGCCACCACCTGGCACGGCCCGCACCACGGCGCCCAGAAATCCACCAGCACCGGCAGGGGCGCCTCCAGCACCGCGGACTGGAAATCCGCGTCCCCCACCTCGAACGGATCGCCCCCGAGCGGCAGGGGCGCCTTGCACCTCCCGCACACGGGACGGTCCTTGAAACGGGACGGCGGCACGCGGTTCTTCGCGCCGCAGGCATCGCAGGCCAGAATGACGGGATTCGCCATGAAGCGGGTCTCCAAAGATCACGGCCGGAGCATGCGCAGCTGGTACAATCGTATCTTCCCGTTGTATCCATTGCGCAGGATTTTACAACACCCGCATCATGCGTCCACTCGAAGCGCTCGCGCCCGCCCTCGCCCTCCTGCTTCCCGCCCTCGCCAGGGGCGCCGGGGAGAACCCGACCCCCTCCCGCCTCGTCGGCGTGAAGACCTCCCCTCTCTCCGAACGCCTCCAGGACGAATGGGACGAGCTCGCCGGCGGAAACGATCCCGCGGACTTCCACACGCTCTGCCGCCGGGCCCTCGACGCCGGCGACGACGGCATGGCCGCCCATCCCGACGGCCGTTGGCTCCGCACCGGCCTCTACGTCTCCGCGCGCCTGTTCGAGCTGCGCGAAGACGCCCTCGCCTCCTGGCGGCGGTTCGCCGGGCCCGGCGCCCGCGGCGCCGAGCGCGCCCTGCCTCCGAGGCCTCCGGAACGCGCCCTCCTTGCGATCGTGCGCCGTTTCCCCAACACGATCCCCGCCTTCCGCGCGGCCCTCCGCCTGGCCGATCGCCGCCTTGAAGAAGGGCGGCCCGAGGACGCGCTCGAGATCCTGGAAGGCGTCCCGGCGTGGGAAGACGCCCCGGCCCTCGCCGCGAGAGCGGCAACGAGAACGGCCTTCCTGCGCGCCCGGCTCGGACTCGACGCCGGGCGGCCGGAGGCCGCGGACCGCCTCGGGAAGAACCGGCGGGACGGCCGGCGCCTCACGGCTTCCTTCGCCCGGCCCCTCGGCCGGCGGGAATGGACCTCCCCGGATCCCCCCCCGGCGGGCCCCGTCTGGATGGCGGTGGGCGAGCAGCGCCTGGTTCTGATCGAGCCCCACCGCGTCGAGGCCGTGGCCCTGCGCGAAAGCGGGGCCCTGGAAACGCGCGTCACGAGCCGGCGTCTCGCCTCCTCGGCGGCGCGGGCCTTTCTCGATCGGGACCGCCTCTTCGTGACCACGAAGACCGAGCCCTGGCCCTGGAAGCTTCCCTCGGGGAAGCGCGAGAAACCGGGCAACGAGATCCTCGCGCTGGATCCGGATGCCGGTCGCCTCCTCTGGGAAGCCCGGCCCCCCGCTTCCCTGGAGGTCCAGGGGCGGACGGCGGCCTTCGTCTCGGGCGCCGTGGTGTGGCGGGGCGAGGTGGCGGTGGTGGTTTCGCGGCGTCCCCGCGGCGGGGCGGAGGAGACCTTCCTGCTTCGCCTCGACGCGTCCGGGGGAACGGTCCTCGGGCGCGTCCGGCTCGCGGCCACCGCGCGTCCGCCCAGGGAGACGGGGGCTCCGTCCCTGCGCTGGACCCTGCTTCCCCGCTTGGAACGGCTCTTCGCCTGCGACGGGCGCGGGCGGGTCCTGTGCCTCGACGACGCGGGCCTCCGGTGGATCCACGATGCGGAGGCGTCCAGCCCGGATCCGTTTCCTCCGCCCTGGAGGCTGCAAAGGCGCCCCCTCGCCGTCGTGTCCGGCCGCGTTCTCGCGGCGCCCCTCGTCCCCCCGGGCCTCGTCTGCCTCCGGGCCTTCGACGGCGCCCGCCTGGGAACCCGCGCCGCACCGGCCCTGCAGGCCCTGGTGCCGGCGGAGCCGGGCCGGGTCTGGGCGCGGGGCGAGGGATGGGTCGCCCGGGTCCGGGTGGGGGACCCGGCGCTCGCCTTTCACGCCGAGCGGACGGTGGAGGCGGGAAGCGGGACCGCCTTCGCGTTCGGCTCGATCCTCGGCCTTCCCGCGCGCGGCCGCCTGCATCTCGTGGGATCCTCGCCGGCGTACCGGAAGACGGTGGTGGTGCCCGGGGCAACGGCGGCGTTCGCGGTCCGGGACGGAATCCTCTACCGCGGGCGCTATGGTTCGGCGTCCGCGTTCCGTCTTCCGCGCCGCCGGTCGGACCGCGTCCTCGGCGCGCTTCCCTACATCGAGAAGGCCCCGGAGGCGGAAGCCGTGGTCCTGTTGTTTCCCTGGCTTTCGAGCGGGGACGCGCGCCTGCGGCGGTGGGCGGCGGATTTGTTGCGGCGCAGGACGGGTCGCGCGTTCGACTTCGATCCGGACGCGCCCGAGGCGAAGCGGCGGGAGGCGCTGTCGAGGCTGAGACGCCGGCTTTCGGGGGAAGGCCGGTGAGAGCCGTTCGCGCCGTGGCCGGATCGGGATTTTCCAAGGGTTTCGTCAGCGTTCCCGGTGTCGAAAGAAACCCGTCCTTCGGATAGAATCGGTCGGCACGAGACTTCAGAGAAGGAGAGTCCCATGGCTGTTATCACGCGCATTCCGGTGGTCCTCCTGATCCTGTCGGCGTCCGTCTGCGCGCTGGAGGAGGGGGGAAGCGAGCGATACGTCACGAAGGTCTATGACGTGGGCTTCTTGACGCGTTCCGTGAAGGACCACGAGTGCAAGGAGATGGGGCTCTTGCCCGTGGAGAACTACGAGCCGCCCAAGCCGGCGGTCGCCTCGGGGGGCCTGGAAGCCGAGACGGTTCTGGCGATGATGCAGGGCCTCACGCTCGACTGGGAGGAGCCGGCGTCCATCCAGAACACCGAGGGGTACATCGTCGTGGTCCACAAGGCCGCAGTGCACCGCCGGATGGAGGCCCTGGTCGAATCGCTGAAGCGCAAGCGGGGGACCACGGTGACCTGCGTCGTCCGCGTGTACGCGGTGGAAGCCCCGACGGGCCTGGCGGGCCGGGGCGTTTTCGGCGCCGAGGCGGGGGAGGCGATGTGGGAGCGGCTCGGGACGTCGAGCGCCCTTCGTCTCGTCCAGGCGTGGACGCTGACGGGCGTGAACGGGCAGAAGGTGGCGGCGTGGGAGGGCCGGGAGCGGACCTACCTCCGGGACTACGATCCGCAGGTCGCCCAGGAGTCGAGCATGGCCGATCCCCTGGTGGCGACGCTTCGGGAGGGCTTTGCCTTCGCCGTGCGCTGCACGGTGGCCGGCTCCGGCCACGTGCTCGCGGACGTGAAGGCGTCCGTCGCCTCGCTCGCGGGAGAGATGGAGGACAAGGACTTCAAGACGGAAGGCCTCGGCGTGCTGGAGAAGCCGGAGGTGGCCGTCCAATCCTTCGAGACGAGCCTTCTGGTGCCGGTGGACGGCGTGGCGTTGATCGGGTCCTTCGAGGCGGAGGCGGCGACGGAGAAGGGAAAGCCTGGCGGGGAGTCCGCCGGGGAGGGATCGGCCCGGCCGGCGGATGCGAAGCATCTGTTCGCGATTCGCGTCCACGTGCGGGAGGCCTTCGAGGAGGCGAAACGGCGCTGAGGGACGCGAAAGCCTCGGATTGACACTCCGCACGGCCTCCTCTATGATGTCGGGTTGCCTCCGGGAAAGCGCTGGAGGAGGCTTTGGATCGCAAGGCATGCTGAAGCAGTCCGACATCGATTTCGCCAACGAGGTCCTTCGCCAGGGACTGGTGGGCCGGGACGTCGTCGAGGAATGTATCAACATTCTCAAGAACCTGGGCGAGATGGGGGTCGAAGACGCGCTGGATGGGATCATGTGCCTCAAGGGCCATCTGGACGAGGCGCAGGTCTCCCAGGTCTGGAAGTCGGCCTTTGAGGTCGAGTTCGACGAGGACCAGGAGGAAGCCTTCCACCTGGAGGATTTCCAGGACGAAGGGGACGCGCCGGCGGAGGCGGCCCCCGCCGCGGGGAAAGCGGAGGAAGCCGAAACGCCGCCGGAAGCCGGGCAACCCCCCTCCGGGGCGAAACCCGCTTCGGCCGAGAAGGCCGCTCCCGCGAAAGGCTTGCCGGACCTACCGGGCTTCACGCTCGAGGCGAAGCTGGAGAAGGACATCACCGGCATCAACTACCTCGGCGTGCCGTCGGGGAAGAAGCGCAAGGCCGTGGTTCACATCCTCTATCCGCAGGTGGCCGGGGACGAGGCCTTCATGGGGTGGATGATCAAGCACGGCCGGCGCTTGGCGCGCCTGGACCATCCCTCGGCGGCGAAGTTCTATCCCGTGCAGCCCTTCCAGAACCGCGCCTTCTTCGCCCAGGAGATCCCGCAGGGGGAGGATCTTCCCACGATCCTGGAGGAGGAAGGCGTCATCGAGGAGGAGCGCGCCCTTCTTCTGCTGGAGCAGGTGGCGGAGGTCCTGCAGCACGCCGAGGAGCGGTCCATCTTCCACGGGCGCCTGACGCCGCAGAACGTCTTCCTCCTGGACGACAACCTGGTGGAGCTCCGTTTCTTCTCGTTCGCGGAACGGGAGCGGAAGCTGTTTCTGGAAGAGCCTCCGCCGGAGGCGTTGCCGTTCATCCCGCCGGAGATCCGTTCGGGCAAGCCGGCGACGGTGGTTTCCGACCTGTACTCGCTGGGGAAGATCCTTCTCCGGATGACGGGGGCGGACCAGGAACCGCCGAAGCCGCTGAGCGAGGCGGGCCGGCGGATCGTGGGCAAACTGATCGCCGTGGTTCCCTCGAAGCGGTACCGCAAGGTCCAGTGGCTTCTGAAGGATCTGGAGCGCTATTTCGAGGGCAAGGCGATCTCGGAGGAGGTGGAGCCGGAACCGGAGGAAGCCCCGTCGAAACCGCGGGCGAAGGCGGGCAAGCCGGCGGCCGCGAAGAAGAAGACCGGCGCGAGGAAGAAGTCGAAACCCCCGAAGGCGGCGAAAGCGAAGCCGGTGGAAGCGGAGCCGGTGGAAGCGGAGCCGGTGGAAGAGGAGGCGGAAGAGGCCGTGGAGACGGCGGAGCCGCAGGGCCGGGTTCGCCCGAAGGCCGGGGAGCCGAAGCGGGGCCGGGAGAAGCGCCCGTCGGGTCCCGCGGCGCGGAAGCGGGGTTCGGGAAGGACGCGGGGTCTTCGCCGTGACGCCGGGGAGCCTCGCAAGGGTGGGGGGAAGACGCGGGTGCGTCGTCCGTCGCGCAAGGCCATGGTGGTGGAGGAGGAGGGGGCGGAGAAGGAGAGGGTGCGGCCGGCGAAGAAGGTGTCCGGGCCCCGGAAGGCGCGTCCGGTGGAGCCGGTGACGGAGGCGGAAGAGGAAGAGGAGGAAGAGGATTCCCGCGTGACGAGGGCGGTGGAGCAGGCGGACCGTCGCGAATCGAAGGGGGATCTGGGGGGTGCGCTGGAGGCGCTGAAGGACGTGGTGGATCTGGCGGTCCGTCCGGATCCGGTCAAGCAGCGGATCGTGGATCTGATGGAGCGGGGGTTCTCGTCCGTCCGGGAGGAGGCCCGGTCCAGGGAGGCGGAAGGGGACTACAAGGGGGCGATCAAGGTTTTCGAGGCCGGGCGCATTTTCGCCAAGAACCCGAAGGACGTGGACGAGGTGATCCATCTTCTGGAGCAGAAGCGGGAGGAGCAGCAGCATCGGGAGCAGGTGACGCGCCTGGAGGAGAAGGCGAAGGCGCGCCTGAAGAAGGGGGACGTGCTGGGGGCGATCGCGTGCCTGGAGGACGCCAAGGAGGTTTCGGACTCTCCGCTGACGATCCAGGCGCGGATCGACGCGATGCGCAAGCAGGCCTACGAGAAGCGGATGTCCGAGTGCCAGGAGCTGGAGTCGAAGAAGGCGTTCGACAAGGCGATCAAGGCGGCCCAGCGGGCGCGGGAGTTCGCCGAGAACGAGGAGACGGTCGAGGCGATCATCAAGACGCTCGAGCGCAAGCGGGACCAGGCGTCCCGCCAGGCGGAGTACAAGCGTTGCGAGGAGGAGGCGGAGAAGCGCTGGGAGAAGGGCGACATCGAGAAGGCCATCGAGTGGTACGAGCGCGCAAAGACGTACACGACGAGCACGCTGGCCGTGGACGCGAAGATCGAGAACCTGAAGCACCAGACGTACGAGGGTTTCATGCAGGAGGCGCGGGGGAAGGAGGAGGCGGGCGACTTCAGCGAAGCGATCCTGGCGTGGGAGCGGGCCCGGTCGTACGCGCCGGATCCGGAGGAGGTGGAGGCGGCCATCCAGGTACTGCGGGATCGGAGCCAGGCCGACGAGCGGGAGAAGAAGCTGCAGGCGCTGCGGAAGGAGGCGGAGTCGCTGGAGGCGGAGGGGATGGTGGAGGAGGCCATCGCGCGGTTCCAGGAGGCCGCCAAGCTGGCCGGAGGCCCTTCGTACTCCACGCGGCTCAAGATCGACACGCTGCGCAAGAAGGCCTTCGACGAGGGGGTGGCGCTTTCCGAGAAGAGGAAGGAGAGGGGGGACCTCGACGGGGCCATCGAGGCCGTGGAGGCCGTGCGCAGGTACGCGCCCGACGAGCGCAGCGTGAACCTGATGGTCGCCACGCTGAAACGGGAGAAATCCGTCGAGAAGAAGTCGCGGAAGTTCAAGCAGCTGGAGGCGTCCGCCAAGGCGAAGGCCAGGGGAGGCGACATCCTGGCCTCGCTGGATCTGCTGGAACAGGCCAAGGCCTTCGCGGAGAGCCCGGTGGCCGTCCAGGTGAAGATCGACGGGTTGCGGAAGGCCACGTTCGACCGGCTGATGGGGGAGGGCAAGCAGAAGGAAAACGGCGGCGAGTGGACGGAAGCCCTGGGGAAATACCGGGAGGCCAAGAAATTCGCCGACGAGCCCGGACGCGTGGACGAGATCATCGCCGCCCTCGAACAGGAAATGGAGAGGGTCAAGAAGGACGTGGGCCTGAAGCGGATCACGGCCTCGGCGGACGAGCTCGTGAAGCAGGGAAAGATCCGGGAGGCCGTGGCCAAGCTGGAGGAGGCCAAGGCCTACGTGGAGGACCCCAGCACGATCCAGTCCCGCATCGACAAGCTGCTGATCGAGTCGATGTACCAGAAGTGCATCGAGATCGCCGACAAGAAGGAGGCCGCCGGCGACTTCAAGGGCGCGGTGGACGCCTGCGCCAAGGCCAAGGAGTATGCCACTGACCTCGGCGCGGTCGAAAAGCGCATCGCCAGGCTTGACGCCCTCGCCAGGGGGGAGGAGCCTCCCGGGGAATCCGCCCCGGCGCCGGAAGCCAGGAAGGCCGAATCGAGGACGGAGGAGGACGAAAAAAAGGAGGAGGAGACGGAGACGGAGACGGAGGAGGAGGAGACGGAGGAGGAGCCCCTGCCCGCCCTCGAGGGGGAAAAGGCCGCCGGCGGTGGGCCGGAAGCCGAAGACGCTTCCCCCGCGCCGGAAGCGAAGAAGGCGGCCCCGGCCGAAACCAAGGCTGGCGCCGGACGGGCGGCGGCCGCCAAGGCCTCGACCCGGCGCGTGAAAAAGGGCGACACGTCGAGCATGATCATGGTCCTGTGCCCCAACCCCGACTGCGGGCGCCAGTTCAAGGTGAAATCCAAGTTCGAGGGACGCAAGGGCAAGTGCCCCGCCTGCGGGGCCAGCGTGGACGTTCCCGTCCGGGGCGAGAAGGTCGTCTGCTTCCTCTGCGACAAGGTGCTGCCCAAGAGCAAGGCGCGCAAGCGCGGCGACGAGTACTACTGCTCCGAGTGCGAGACGTTCATCGGGGGGATCTAGTACATCGCCACACCGAAACGTATCGGTTCAATGGAGCTGTCTTGGAGGGCGAGGGTCTCCGAAGGACCCGCCATAGCCCTTGCATGGGCAAACCAGGCGGCGGCGGGCCCCCGAGCCACGCGTTTCCTGGCTGCGCCGGGAGGGCGGCCGTTTCGCCCGCTTCAGAACGTCAGCAGGAACCGGAAGGTGACCGACAGCCCCAGGCGTTCCGGCAGCTCCAGATCCACCTGCCTGGGCGGGTTCGGATCGGAGGGATCGCCCATCGTCTCCTTCTCCACGTCGGCCATGGATTTCAGGTAGAGGGAGGATGCGCCGGCGAACTCCAGCTCGAAGGCCCAGATCCGCATGGAGAAGCCCGCCGTGTAGACGGTCTCCTCGGCGGCCATGGCCAGGTTCCGGTAGGCGCCGGCGCGCAGGGCGAAACCGAACAGCTGCGAGTCCACCGGCTTGAACGCCACACCCGCCCCGAGGAGCTGCGAGTAGTACCCGTCGAGGGCCTCGGAGTCCGTCCGGAACAGATCGAAGTCGATCGCGAACGTCAAAAGGTCCATCGGATGGAAGGCGGCGCCGAGGCGGACCTGGGGCCTCACCTTGTAGGATCCCTTGCCGATGAGCCGGAAGGTGGGCGACGTGAGGTTCTTCGCCACCGCCCCCAGGGTCACCCAGGGGATCGGCCGGGCGCGCACCCCCACGTCGAGTCCGAACTTGTTGGATTCCTCGCGGTTCTCCCGGAAATCCTGGTACGTGTCGTTCAGCAGATCCTCGCCCGAGTCGATGTCCTTGAGGTAGTAGTCGCGCTTGTACGTGATCCCGTGGAGGAGCTTGGCGGTCGCCCCGATCGAGAGGCGCTCGTTGAAGAGCGGAAGGCTTAAGTTGATGCCGAATTCCTGGACCACCACCCCGCTCAACGTGAAGCCGGAATGATTGTCGTAGAGCGTCCCCGCCCCCCCCGTCTCCGTGTTGACTGCCGCGAGCACGATGCCCTGCCGCACGTCCGGCTGGCTCAAATCGATGCCGGCTTCCTCGGAGAGGAAGGCCAGCTCCCGCGCATCGGCATCATCGATGCCCTCCGCCTTCAGCTCGTTGACCAGAAGCCAGCCGTCGGCCGAGGAGGGCGGGGTGCCCGAGCCCGTCGTGGAGAAGAGCGTGCTGAACCCCCCGGCGGAGAAGGCCGAGAAGATCGAAAGGTCGAAGTTCGGGTCCGCCCCCGACCAGGCGAAGTTCCCGACCGTGACGCCGATGTTCTTGCCGATCCGAAGATAGGCCTCGGCGCCCGACGTGGCGTAGATCCCCTCGCCCCGCCGGTTCAGATCGTTCACCTCCTTGATCAGGACCAGCGCGTACTCGATGTCCGTCGTCGAGGCCGACCCGTCGTCCAGCCGCTGCTGGACCTGCTCGTAGTCCTTCTCGTCCCACAGGTCGATGATGTCGTCCGCCTCCGCGATTACGTCCCCCTGGGCCGAGACCTCCAGTCCCGCCAGCACGGAGAAGTCCACCTCGTCGATGAGGTTGGCGATGTCGAAGGCGTCCTCGCCGGAGGGGAACTTCGAGAGCGTGGCCGGGTTCCAGTAGGGGCTGCGGTCGAGGGCGACGCCCGACCCGCCCATGCCCCGGGACGCCCCGCCCACGAACGTCCACTCCTCGCCGCGCGCGGCCGGCGCCAAGAGCGCCGCCACGGTTGCCGCCAGGAACGCCGGAACCAGGATGCCTTTTACTCGCACGGTCATGCCCTCCAGCAGGAAGGGACCCCGCAGGCGGCCGCGCGCGGCGACCGCGCCCGCCGGCCGAAGACCGCGGTCCGGTCAGAACCGCGCCTCCAGCTCGAAGTACGGCCCCCCCATCGTGACGAGAATCGTGTCGGGGTCGTCGCTCCACACGTTGATGGCGTCGGCATACAGGTGGAAGAAGCGGAACCCCCCGCCCAGGCTCACGAACTTGATGGGGCGCAGGCTCAGGCCCAGGTAGCCCTCCAGGTAGAGGAGCCGCGCGTCGCCCCAGTCGCCCCGGCTCCAGGTGACTTCACCCACCACCTCGAAGTAGTCGAGATAGTCCACGGGCGGCCGGAAGAGGGCCTGCCCCCCGATGTAGGGGAAGGGGGCGTTGCCCCCCGTGTGCGTGGGCGGGTCGGGGGGATCGGGGATCACCTCGGCGCGGTAGTCCAGGTACCCCACGCCGACCATGGGCGCGAGCTTCAAAAACCCCGCGTCGAGGAGGTGGTTGATGTAGGTCAACCGGTAGAGACGGAAGTCGAGTTCCGTGAGCAGGTGCTCGTTCTCGAACGTCCGGCCGTTGAATTCCAGCCGCTCGATCCAGCTGTCCCCCTGCATGGAGGTCTCCACCCACGTCCCGATGATTCCCGACCCCTTGAGCCGGGCCTGAAGGACGAGCTCGGGAACCCCGGGGTTGTTCCGGGGGTCGAAGGCCTCCATGTCCAGCTCGTCCTGGTAGTCCGCGTAGGACCCCTCGTAGTCGTGCTGGTTGATCTGGAAGGAGCCGTCCACCGTGGGAACCCACCACCGGGCCCGAAGCGAGACGATGAACGTGTCGGGGTCGCTTCCGCCGCCCTCGTCGGCGAGAGCGGGGGCGCCCCACGAGGCCGCGAGGACCGCCGCGAACAGCAGGGCGAAGACGGTTCTCATGACGCGATCTCCCAACGGAAAACGAGCCGGGCCGCTCGCGCGCCGGCTCAAAACTTGAAGCCCACCGTGAAGTACACCCCGCTGAGCGAAAATTCCATCTCCCCCGTCTTGCCCCCCTCGAGGTCCAGCTCCCCGTCGAAATTGAGGTAGCGGTACCCCAGCCCCAGCAGGAGGTACTCGGCCAGGCGGAGATGAAATTCCCCGTAGACCTCGACGAGCCTCACGTCGTCGCCGGACGTCTGGAAGAACACCCCCGAGAAGCCCGCGTTGAGGTCGAACGCATCCCCCAGGGGGAAGATCGCGTGCAGCCCCGTCAGCGGAAGCGTGGCGTTGTCGTCCTCCGAGGCCTTCTTCCCCACGTGCCGGTTCTCGATGCTCGACTTCCACCGGAAGAAGGCCATCCCCACCTCGTAGGTGAGGATGTACGTCCCCCGGATGTCCTGGATGTACCGGACCGTCACACGGTCCAGCTCCGCCTTGAACTCGGAATGGACCGTCTCGGGCTCCAGGAAACTCTCGTTCCCGAAGTCGATGTCCCGCACCAGGACCTTGTTGCCCGGCGCGTTGAACCGGAGGAACGCCGCGGTGAGCTTCCCGTATCGCACGTCCCCGAGCCCCAGACCGACCTCGTAGACCTCCGGGTGCGCTTCCAGATCGAGGTGGGTGTCGAAACGGATCTGCGTCCCCGGGTCGGCGTCCGTGCCCGCCTGGATCGTGCCGTCGAACTGCGGCAGCCAGAGCTTGAGGTCCGCCGACACCGTGAGGGGGATCTTCTTGGAGCCCGACCCCCCCGTGGCGCGGACCCTCTGCCCCCGCGCCTGGGGGGAGGCAAGCAGCAAGACGGCCGCGAGGGAAGCGAATACGAGGATCGGCATGCCCCGCCCGGAGGTTGCGTGATGCCTGGCTGTCAGCATGGGCCGGCTTTCCATTTCTCCAGGGGGGGAGCAAGGAGCCGTCATGATTCTAAAAAGGATTCTGCGCTTCTTCCAGCACCGCATCCTCCACGAAGATGGGCGTGTTGTGGAGGGCGGCCAGGGCGATCGCGTCGCTGGGGCGGGCGTCCACCTGCAGCGATCCGTTCGCGTGCTGGATGTGCAACTGCGCGAAGAACGTGCTGTCCCTCAGGTCGTTGACCACGATCCGCTCCAGGGTGCCGCCGAACGCCTCGATGACGTTGTTCAGAAGATCGTGCGTCAGCGGCCGCGGAGCCCGGATGTTCTTGACCCGCCGGTCGATGGCCATCGCCTCGTAAGGGCCGATGAGGATCGGAAAGGTCCGCTCCCCCTCCATCTCCTTCAGGAAGATCACCTGGGAATCACTCGTCTCCTGGATGATGATGCGGCTCAATTCCATCCGGATCATGGGAAAACCCTTCAAGGACCGCCCCGCGGATCGCTGATTTGATGGTAGAGGATCCCCCGACAGCGGTCAATGGAGAAGCGTGCACGCGCCGTTCGCGGTGCAGCCCGAGGAGCGGGAACGCGTAGGGATTGGGGATTTCAGCTTGGAGACGGCTGAAATCGGACCTCGGACCTCGGTCAGGCCTTCTTGTCCACGCGGATGCCCAGCGCCTCGATCTTGGCGTCCAGCGTGGGGCGGGAGACGTCGAGGATGCGGGCGGCCTCGGCCTTCTTCCCCCCCGCCTCGCGCAGCGCCCGGAGGATCGCGTCCCGCTCCACCTTCTCCACCGTCTCGTTGATCACCTCCTTGAGGGGCCGCCTCCCCTGCTGGACCGAGGGGCTGAAATCCCGGGGGCCGATGGTCTCCTCGCCGAGCGTGTAGGCGCGGTAGATCTCGTTCTCCAGCTCCCGGATGTTGCCCGGCCAGTGGTAGGCCTCGAGCAGGTCCATCGCCTCCGGGCTGATCCTCTTGGCCCGGCCCCCGCTCTTGCTCTTCACCAGCGACAGGAAATGCTCCACCAGCAACGGGATGTCTTCCCGCCGGTCGCGCAACGGGGGCAGGTGCACGGTCAGCACGTTGATGCGGTAGAAGAGGTCCTCGCGGAACGAGCCCTGCGCGGCCATCAGCCGCAGGTCCTTGTTGCTGGCCGCGATGAGACGGACGTCCACCTTCACCACCTCCTTGCCGCCCACCGGACGGATCTCGCCGTTCTGCAGCGCCCGCAGGAGCTTCTTCTGCATGGCCGGGCTCATGTCCGCGATCTCGTCCAGGAACAGCGTCCCCCCGTCGGCCGCCTCGAACAGCCCCTTCTTGTCCGCCACCGCGCCCGTGAAGGCGCCCCGCTTGTAGCCGAACAACTCGCTCTCCAGGAGCGTCTCCGGGATGGCCGCGCAGTTCTCCGAGACGAAGGATTTCTCCCGCCGCTTCCCGTGCTTGTGGATGGCCAGGGCCACCAGCTCCTTCCCCGTTCCGCTTTCCCCCTGGATGAAGACGGGCGCCTCCGAGGCCGTCACGCGGTCGAGCAGGCGGTACACCTTCTGCATCGCCGGCCCCGTCCCCAGGATGTCCGCGTACTTCCGGCCGGCGTCCTCCCCGGAACTCTCCTCCTCCGCACCCGCCTCCCGCCCCTGAAGCGCCTCCCGCGCGCGCTCCAACTCCCGCCCCTGTTCCGCCACCCGCTTCTGGAGGAGCGCGTTCAACTTCTCCATCTCCTCCTTCGCTTCCGCCAGCTCCTGCGCACGCTTCGCGTTCACGTCGTTCAGGCGCGCGTTCTCCAGCGCGATCGCCGCCAGATCCCCGAACGCCTCCAGCGTACGCAGGTCCTCCTCCGTGAACACACCCGCGCGGAAACGGTTGTCGAGGTACACCACGCCCACCACCCGCTTCTGCTTCTTCAGCGGCACGCACACCAGCGACCGAAGCCGGAGCTCCGACACGCTCACGTAGTCCTGGAAACGAGCGTCCTCCTGCGCGTCCGCCGCCACCAGCGAAGAACCCGATCCCGCCACCTGCTCCGCGATCGAACGGCTGATCTTGTACTCCGGCTTGCGCACCGACTCCCGGTCGAAGTTCCGCGCCGACTCGAACCGGAACGCACCCTCCTCCACCAGCACCAGAAAACCGCGTTCCGCCTCCGTCAGGCGGATCGCCTCGTCCAGGATCAGGTTCAACAGCCGCTTCAGGCTCCGCTCCGAGTTCACCGCCTTGGCGATGTCCACCAGCTTGGAGGCCTTCTCCATCTCCTCCAGCATCCGCCGGAAACGCCCCCCCTCCCCCCGGTCCACGTAGTCCTGGAAGATCGACTCCGCCTCTTCCAGCCCCTCCGGACCCAGCTGCCGGCCGATCTCCTCCAGCACACCCGCCAGCCTCTCGTCCAGCTCCACACCCTCGCCTCCACCACCACGCGGACGGAACTTCCGCACCTTCGGACGGCGCCGCGACCGACGGCGACGCATGGGCTTCAGCCGCGGCTTCGGATCCTTGGGCTCCGCCTCGAAGACGATCGCCGTCTCCCCGATCTCGATCCGGTCCCCGTCCTCCAGGAACTTCACGTTCACCTTCCGCCCGTTCACCATCGTCCCGTTCTGGCTCTCCAGATCCACGATCTTGTGACGGGCACCCTCCCGCTCGATCTGGCAGTGCAGGCGCGAGGACAGCGGGTCCGTGATCCGCACGTGCGCCTCCATCGCCCGCCCGATCGTCACCACGTCCTCCGTCAGGTCGATGACCACGCTCTCGCTCTCCCCCTCGGGACCCTCGATGATCCGAATGGCTGCCGTCATGGTCCGCCTCGATCCAACGTCCCCCCGATCCCCTACCCGGCATCGAACTTCACCAGCGGCGCGGTGCCCGCACGAAGGGTCTTCGTCCCCGCCTCCCGGAAACGAACCACCAGGTTCGCCGTCTCCCCGAATCCCGTGATCTGAAGCACCTTGCCCCGCCCGAACCGCGGATGCTCCACCCGGTCCCCGACGCAATAGGACCCGGACCCGCCCCCCCCCTCGGGAACCGGCTCGTAGCGCCAGTCCCCCCAGTCCTGGAACACCGGCGCCAGCGCGCGCGTCGGCGCGACATCGAACCCCGCCTCCCGGAGAAACCGGGAGGGATCCTGGTCACCCCGGGCGGCCCCCGACTTCCGCCGGCGGGCGAAAGCGAGGTGCAGACGGTCCATGGCCCGCGTGATGCCCACGTAGCACAGACGCCTCTCCTCCTCGATCTCGTCCTCCGATCCCTGGGAGCGGACGTGGGGCAACAGGCCCTCTTCCATCCCCGTGATGAAGACCGCGGCGAATTCCAGACCCTTGGCGGCGTGCAGCGTCATCAGCGACACGGCTTCCGCGCTCTGGTCCCAACCGTCCACGTCCGACACCAGCGCCACGTCCTCCAGAAAGGCGCGAATGTCCGACCGCGGCCCCGCCTTCGCCTCGAACTCCTCGGCCGCCCCCGCCAGCTCCTCCAGGTTCTCCAGCCGCTCCCGGTCCTTCGGATCCCCCGACGACGCCAGCATCTCACCGTAGCCCGAAGCCTTCACCGCGGTTTCCACCGCACCCCGGAGCGAGTCCGCCCCCGCCTCCCGCACCGCTTCCACCACCCGGACGAATGGCGCCCCCCGGCGCGCCGCCCGGTTGCCGGGATCCTCGGCCGCGATGCGCTCCAGCGCCTCGAACAGCGAGCACCCCGCGCCGTCGGCCCGCGCGCGGATCGCCTGCAGGGTCTTGGCCCCGATCCCGCGGGGCGGCATGTTCACCGCCCGCCGGAAACTCACCTCGTCCCGGAAGTTCACCGCCAGGCGGAGGTAGGCCAGGATGTCCTTCACCTCCCGGCGCCGGAAGAAGGCCACGGAACCCACGATCACGTAGGGGACGCGGCGCACGGTCAGCCCCTTCTCCAGCGAGCGGGACTGGGCGTTCGTGCGATAGAAGACCGCGATGTCGGAGGGGACATACCCGGCGCGCAGCAGGTCGTCCACGGCGCCGGCGACCTGGAGCCCCTCGTCCTCCTCGTCCGTCGCCTCGATCAGCGCGGCGGGCCGGCCGGAAGGGTTCTCGGTCCAGAGGCCCTTTCGTTTCCGCCGCTGGTTGTGCGCGATGAGGCGGGAGGCGCAGGCCAGGATCGCCTTGCTGGAACGCCAGTTCTGCTCGAGCTTCACCACCTTCGTCCCGGGGTAGTCCCTCTCGAAATCCAGGATGTTGTTCAGATCCGCCCCCCGCCACCGGTAGATGGACTGGTCGGGATCGCCCGTCACGCACAGGTTCTTGTGGCGCTCGGTCAAGAGCCGGAGCAGACGGTACTGGATGCGGTTGGTGTCCTGGAACTCGTCCACCAGGATGTAGCGGAAACGGTCCTGGAGGCGTTGGCGAAGCTCCGGCCGCGTTTCCAGCTGCTCCAGCAAGACCAGAAGCAGGTCGTCGAAATCGAGGGCGTTGTTGCGGGCGAGCCGCTCCTGGTAGGTTTCCTGGACCTCGGTCACGACCTCGCGCCACGCCCCGAATCCCCGGACGGGATCGCCGGACCCCGCCGCCGCGTTCTTCCGCGCGCTCACCGCCTGGGCCACGGGCGCGGGCTGGAACTGCTTCGGGTCAACTTCGAGGTCCGCGAGGATGTCGCGGATCAGCCGTCGCCGGTCCTCCTCGTCGAAGATCGTGAAGTCGTTGGTGAACCGGTCGTGGCGCAGGTGGCGGCGCAGCTGCCGGGCGCAGAAGGCGTGGAACGTCGAGATCCAGATGTCCTCCTCCACCAGGGCGCGGACGCGCTCCTGCATCTCGCCCGCCGCCTTGTTCGTGAACGTGATGCCCAGGAGGTTCCAGGGATTGCGCCCCCCCCGGACCAGGTGGGCGATCCGGTAGGTCACGACGCGCGTCTTGCCCGACCCCGCCCCCGCGAGCACGAGCAGCGGCCCCTCGGTGCTGCGGATCGCCTCCGCCTGGGAATCCGTCACGTCCCGGAAAAGATCCATGTCGTTATCGTCCAGGAAGGTGGTGTCGCCCGGTTGGAGACGGGTATTGTACCGAAACGGCCTTTCCGATGCGACCCGCGGCCGCGGCATCAAACCCGCCCCTTGCCATTTTCGCCCCGAGGTCTGACAATAGGACGTCCGAAAAACGGCGTCCGGGAGAAGGTGCATGACCACGGTCCTGGGCCTGGGGACGGATATCGTCGACGTGCAACGGATTCGTTCCGCGTTGCGGCGACACGGCGGCCGGCTGAAGCGGCGGGCGTTCACGGAAGCCGAGGCCGCTTACTGCGACGCCCAGGCCGATCCCTCCACGCATTTCGCCGGCCGCTTCGCCGCCAAGGAAGCGGTCCTGAAGGCGCTGGGATGCGGCTGGAGCCGGGGGGTGACGTGGCGTGACGTGGAGATCCTCCCCGGGAGCGGCCCGCCGGAGGTCAGACTGGCCGGGAAGGCGAGGGAATTTGCCCGGGAACGGGGCGTACGCGAACCGATTCTCGTGTCCGTCTCCCACGACGGGGGGCTGGCCGTGGGGTTCGCCGTGTTGCAAGGGCGTGCCCCCGGGGGGGATCGAAGCGCGCGCGTGGAGGATTGAAGGGCATGGGAAGCCAGAGAATGGACAAGGCGTACCGGCGGCGCTCCGTGGTGGGCACCGTCTTCAAGATCGGCCTTCTCGTCGTGGGCCTTCTGGTTCTCGCCGGGGTGGGGGTTCGTTTCCTTCTCCCCGACGCCTGGGAAAAGGCCGTCGGCGGCGTCCAGGACGTTCTGGATGCCCCCCTGATGGACATGTTCGAGACGCTCTCGACGAAGTACGTGGACGAGGCGGACGACATGGACGACGCGGAGAAGAAGCGCTGGAAGGAGCGGTTCGCCGACATGACCTCCGCCCTTCGAGAGGAGAAGGGAAGCGTCGAACTCCGCAAGGACCTGAAGGACATCTTCGACGGGATCGTGGAGGAGATGAAGGACGGGGATCTCAAGGCGGCCGAACTCGCCCCCTTCCGGAAGGATCTGGACGACCTTCTCGAGAAGATCGAGATCTGGCAGGAAAAAGAGAAGGAGTAATCCCCGGACTGTCTGCAGACGATGATCCCCCGCCTCGTTCCGACATCCCTCGCCTTTCTCTTCGTGACGGCGCTCTCCAGCGTCGCGCCGGACCTCCAGGCTGGCGAAACGCGCAAGGACCTCAACAACCCCGCCTACCTCCGCATCGAGGTCTTCGCGGAAAAGAAACTGGACAACGCCAGGCGCCTCATCGATTCCGGATGGTTCCGGGAAGGCGTGACCCAGCTGCTCGAGATCCGGAAGGAATACGCGGACAAGATACACCTCCTCGAGGACGACCCCCAGGGACGCTACCACCGGTACGTCACCTTCGAGCGCTACATCAACCGGCTCCTCGAAGACCTCCCGGAAAAGGCCCGCGCCGACTACCTCGAACGCGCCGACCCCCAGGCACGCGCACGCTTCCAGGACCTGCAAAAACGGGGATCCGTGCAGGACCTCGTCGCCTTCCTGCGCACCTTCGGCCCCTCCTCCTTCGGACCCCGGGCCCGCCGGCTCCTCGGCGACCGCCTCTTCGAGGCGGGACGGCCCTACGAGGCCCTCCAGGCCTGGCGGCCCCTGCTCGAGCGCGAATCCCCCGCGGCCCGCGACGTGCTGCGCGTCGGCGGAGCCTTCCGGCGCCTGGGCCGGCCCCAGGAACTCCGCCGCCTCGTCGAGCGGCGTCTTCCCGGCCACGAGACGCTCGCGTCCCTCCCCGAACCCCCACGGCTTCCCCCCGCCCGGGAAGACGTCCGCCTCCCCCGCGGCAAGGTGAAACCGGCGCTGGCCTGGGTCCTCCCCGTCCAGGGACGGATCGTGAGGCCCCTCGGAAACGGGCTGTCGATCAGCTATCCCTCCCGTTCGTCCACGGATCGCGGGTTCGCCCCCCTGTTTCCCAGGGCGGGGGCGGGCGTCCTCCTGCTGAATCCCGGAAGCGCCCCGGGCGCCTTCGATCTCGCCACCGGCAAGGCGCTCTCCGACGTGAAGGAACTGGCCCCCTACCCCTACTTCTATCCCGCCGTACCGGGACAGGAACAGGAAGCCGTCATCGGCGAGAGCCGCCTCGATCTCGCCCGCGCCGGGCGCCTGTGGCTCCAGCCCCGCTGGGTGCGAAGCCAGGGCCCCGGCGGCGTGCGGAAGCAGCTCCGCTGGGAGCTCGCCGCCTGGCGGATGCGCCGGCGGAACGGGCCGGGCGTCGAGATGGAAGAGGCGTGGACGTGGGCGCCGGGGGGCGAGGAGACCTTCCTCGGGCCCGGCCCGGCGCAGGCGGGCGACGCCGTCTACGCGGTCTTCGGCGAAGGGGGACGGGACGTCCGGATCCATCTCGCGTGCCTGGACCGCGCCACGGGCCGCGAGCGGTGGCGCGTCTTCGTGTCGGGCTACTCGGCCCCCCGCACGACGGGGTGGTTCCAGGCCCAGCCGTCCCCGCCGCTGGCGCGCGGGGGGCTCGTGTTCCTGGTGACCAACATGGGCACGATCGCTTCCGTCGACGCCGAGGACGGGACGCTGCGCTGGGTCTTCAAGTACGCGATCCCCCCCCCGGCCGGCCGGGTCGGATCCCCGGGCACGCGCCGGACCTGGTACACGAATCCGCTCGTGTACGAGCGGGACGTTCTTCTCGCCGCGCCCAAGGATTTCCCCTTCCTGCTCGCGCTGGAGCCGGGTTCGGGGAGGCCGCTCTGGTCGTACTGGGAGACCTTTTCGTGGGACCGGTTTTCCCACATCGTCGATGCGCTGGGGCGGGATTTCGATTTGCGGTACCGGTACGTGTTCGGCACGAGCGCCGGCGCGATGGTCTGCGCCAGCCTGACGCAGGTCCAGGCGTGGGACGTGGGCACGGGGCTGATGCGCTGGAAGGCCGACATGGGTGCCGAGGTGACGGGGCAAGGGGTCCTGGCGGGCGGCCGCGCGTATGTTCCGCTGAACGTGGGGGTGATGGTGCTGGATCTCGAGCGGGAGGGGCGCGTCTTGGATCTGGCGGCGGGAGGGGCGGGCCCGGGAAGGGGGGTGTTCCTCCTGCGCTGGAGCGATTTCGTGGAGGCGGGCCTGCCGGACGGGTTCGAGGGCGGCAATCTTCTCCTGGCGCGGGGGCCGGGGCGCGGGGGCGGCGGGAAGGAGACGTACCTGGTGGTGGCGGGACACGACGAGGTGGCCTGTTTCGCGCTGGTTCCCGCGGGGGAGGGCGGGAAGAAGGACTAGCAGCCCGCTGACCAACCCGTTCGACTGCGATCGGCTGCCATCGCCGCCGGCTTCGTTTTCACGACACGAAGAAGGGTGGAATTGCGAATTCAGTCAGCCATGAGCCTTCGGCTCTCCCGGAAACCATGAAAACTTGGAGGGCGAGCCTCTCCTCCTTCGCTTGCAGGTGGTTGCGAGAGCTACGGAGGACCCTACGTAGCCCTTGCAAGAGCCGATCGGC
>CAZDSO010000044.1:0-26928 GCA_964508045.1 uncultured Planctomycetia bacterium
TTGCCGACAGCGCGAAACGCTCGGGGCGCGCCGGGGCTGACACGGCGGATGCGCAAGCGTATAATGAAACGGTCTAGGCGTAAGGATCCGTCAAGGAAAACCGTGAGTCAACCGAAACGAAAATGTCCCTTCTCGGGTGTCCGTTGCCGGGACTGCCCGATGTTTCGCGCACGGCACTACTACCTCTGCCATCCCGAGGTCCGGGCGGAAAAGGAGAAGCGGGAGGCCGCGTCCGCCGAGACCGAAGGCGGGACGGCCCCCTGGTTCGAGAGCCGGTTTCCCGCCTCGGGGAACGTCGAGGACATCCGGCCCTCCCGGTGGGGGAAGGTGGAAGACCTCGTCTGGCCCTGACGCCCGGCTCCTTCCCCGGCGGGAAGCAGCCCTTTCGCGCGGAGGAACATGGACGCGGGACGGCCCTCCTGGGACAGGATGATGGCGCGGCGGAAGGACGTGCGGCGCCGCTTCCCCGATCCCCTGCGTCTTCCCTTGACGCGCCGGCCCGAGGCGCTGATCGCCTCCCGCCTTCCGGGCTCCGTCCGCCTGCTCGACGTCGGCGCCGGGGACGGAAGCCTGGAGGGGAAGCTGCGCGCCGAAGGCGCGGAGGTGGACTACACGGGCGTCGACCCGCTGGGCACGGCGACGGTCCGCGCCCTCGACGAGGCCCGGGGCCCGTTCGGCGCGGCGTGCCTGCTCGAGGTGATCGAGCACCTCGAACCCGACGAAGGGGCCGATCTCCTCAGGGCCGTGCGGGAGAAGCTCGCGCCCGGAAGCCCGGTCTTCCTCTCCACGCCCAACGTCTTCAAGCCGGGGCAGTTCGAGCGCGACGCCACCCACAAGACGCCGTACGCCTGGGAGGAACTGGGGGCCCTGGTGCTCGTGGCGGGTTTCGAGCTGGAGGGCCTTTTTCGCGTCTACAACGCGCCCTGGGTCTCCCGCCTCGCCCACCTCGTCGTCTTCCGGTGGCTTCACCGCTTCCTGCAGATCGACTGCGCCCGCTCGGTCATGGCGGTGGGGCGGCGGTAGCCCCCCCCCTTCCCGGCGTCAGCCGAGCAGCATCGTCTCGCGGCGGAAGAGGGCCCGTCCGACGCCGTAGGAGACGGCGGTCAGGAAGACGAGAAGCGCGACCACCGTGGCGTACTGCAGAAGGAAGGGCTTTCGGATCCACCAGAGGAAGGCGCGGAAGGCCGGCTCCTTGAGCGGGGTGAGGAAAAGCACGGCGGCCAGGCCGAAGACGGCGAAGAGCACGACCGTGATGAGTCCTCCCAGCAACAGACCGGCCCCCTGCGTCGTGCGCGCCCGGACGGAGCAGATCGCCCCGAGCCCCACGTGGAAGCCGCTCAGGAGAAAGGGGAAGGGGAGGGAAAGCAGCGCCCCGGCCACGATCACCCCGGGCGTGAATCCCTCGAGTTCGCGCCCGTGCAGGATCAGGACGTACGCGCCCAGAAGAACCATCAGGACGCCCCCGTAGATCGAGGAGGGGATCGTGACGCTCAGGAACTTGAAGAGATAGAGCGCCCGGTCCGAGGGAGGCGTCATGAGCAGGACCTCCAGGGTCCCCTTCTCCTTCTCCCCCACGAAGGTCGCCAGCGCCAGGGGCAGGGCGAAGAAGGAGCCGTACCAGGCCATGCCGGCGGCCGCGAGAATCACCATCCAGCACCGGACGCCGTCCGTCATCGGAAAACCGGGGCCGGCGCCGGCCCGCCGGGAAGCGGTCGTTCCGGCCGGTTTCTCCTTTTCGTCTCCCGGTTCATCCCGCGTTCCGCCCCCGGGTTCGCCGGCGGTTTCCAGAAGGGCTTCCGCTTCCCGGGAAGCCTTGTCGGCCTCCTTCTGCCGCCTTTCGGCCATGGCCGCGACCTCGATGGACACCGCCGTGAACACCGCCGAGGCCACCCCGATCACCAGGGCGAACAACTGCTGGCGGTCGCGGAGCATGGTGCGAAGCTCCTTGCCGAGGAGGGCCTTCATCAGCATGTTCCCCTTCATGGGCCCCCTTCCTTTCCGGCTTCCTGCCGGACGATGGACCGGTACAGGGACCGCAGGTCCTCCTCCTCCGCCGACACGTCCAGAACGTCCGCGCCTTCCGTGACGAGCCGTCGCACCACCGCAGGCACAACCGATCGAAGCGACGAAGCCTCCACGTTGAACCGCAGCGTTTCCCCTTCCGCCCGCGGGTTCGAGACGCCGGCCAGACCGTCCAGCGCGCCGAGGAAGCGTCCCGCCTCGCCCGCGAGCCCGACCCGGTAGGCCGGAGGCCGGTCGGAGAGCTCGTCGAGGGCCCCCTCGGCCAGCAGGCGGACCTGGAGGATGGCCACGCGGCTGCACAGGCGCTCGACCTCCTCGAGCTGGTGGGACGCGAAAAGCACGGTCACGTCGCGTTCCCGGGAAAGGGTGAGGAGGATCTCCCAGACTTCCTCCACGACGGAGGGGTCCAGGCCGGAGGTGGGTTCGTCGAGGATGAGGATGGTCGGTTCGTGGAGCAGGGCCCGGATGAGATGGAGCTTTCTCCGCATGCCTTTCGAGAACGTGCCCACCCGCTGGCGCCGCCGGTCGGACAGTCCCAGCCTCTCGAGCAGGGGGGCGGAGCGCGCCTCGACGGTGCGGGCGTCGAGACCGTAGAAGGCGCCGTAGTAGGCCAGCTCCTCCGAGGCAGTGAGAATGTCCAGGTTGCCCGCTTCGCCGGGCACCAGGCCGATGCGCCGGCGCGCCTTCACCGGTTCCGACGCCATGGAAACGCCGTCCACGAAGGCCTCGCCCTCGGTGGGGGCGAGCAGGCCGCAGAGCATCCGCAACGTGGTGGTCTTTCCCGCCCCGTTGGGGCCGAGGAGGCCGAAGATCTCGCCGCGCCGGATCTTCACGTCCAGCCCTGTCACGGCCCGCACGGAGGCGTTGCGCGCCTCGTACATCTTGCCGAGGTTCCGCGTCTCGATCGCGAAGTCCCCCTCCGGGGCGGGCGCTCGAGGCTTGGATCGCAAGTCGCCGGCCATGGGTCCCTCCCCTGGATCTCCGGGCCCCGGCCCGCGCGCGCGCTTCCGGGCCCCGGTTTGGCTTCCATGATGCAAAATCCCGGGAGAGATTCCACTTTCCGCCCGTCTTTTGGGGTTCACGTTTCGCCGACGATCGGAATGCAGGGGAGAGGGGTGGTTTGAAAAATGATCGAATTTTTTTGTTTGCATCCCGGGAATCAACCCGTATACTTTTTTCAACACTACAGGTTTTCGGGAAAGGGTACAGGGGGACGAAAAGAGAACCAGGACCAGGAACGGCGTACTTCACACCTTCTTGATCCAGCCAGATCATCACACCGTCTTTGTGGGACGGTATTTTCAAAGGTTGAGGCGGACAAAGTGTCTGCCCGGAAAGGAAACCATGTACGAGGACAGGGAACTGACATGCGGGGACTGCGGACAGGCCTTCATCTTTTCGGCCAAGGATCAGGAATTCTTTGCCAGCAAAGGATTCCAGGATCCCAAACGCTGTCCGGACTGCCGTCGGGCAAGAAAGGATCAGCGGGGGGGCGGAGGTTACGGCGGCCGCGAGCGCAAGGACTACGAAGTCATCTGCGCCGACTGCGGTTGCAAAACGACCGTGCCCTTCGAGCCGAGGGGTGACCGGCCCGTCTACTGCCGGGAGTGCTTCGAGGCGCGTCGCCGGTAGGACCGCGAGGAAGAAAAGGATAGGCCGGACGTTTCGTCCGGCCTGTTCTTTTTCGAAATGGCTGTCTTCTACGGCAGGCCGAGTTCCAGACCGAGCAGAAGATTCGTCCCGGGACCGTTGAGCCCCGAGCCGTGCACACGATAGTCCTTGTTCCCGAGATTCTCGGCGCCGGCGAACAGACTGACGTTTTCCGCGGGCTTCGCCCCCAACCTCAGGGACAGCAGCCCGTATCCGGGGGTCCCGCCGGGCGGGATCCGTTGCGTGTCCCCTTCGTCGCGAAGCGACAGCTTGTCCGCCCTCCCCGCCATCTCCAGGCTTCCCTCCACCCAGAAGCGGCCCTTCGGATCCTCGTAGCGGAGCCCCAGGGAGCCTTCCATGGGCGGCAGGCGGCTCAGCCAGGTGCGGACCTTCCGGCGTTCGTCGTCGTAGGTGTCCTGCATGCCTTCCATCCAGAAAAAGGAACCCCGGACGGAGAAACCGCCTCCGATCCTGAGGGCGCCCTCCGCTTCCAGGCCGTAGGCGAAACCGTCCCCCACGTTGTCCTTGGTGACCTCGTGGTCGCTTCCGATCATCCGGCCCGTGGGGTAGCGCATGATGCCGTTCATCAGGAGCGTGTAGAAGAGGGCGATCTGCGCCGAGAAGGGCCGGCGGTCGGCTTTCACGCCGAGCTCGAAGGTGAGGAAATGTTCCGCGTCCAGATCGGGCGAGGGGGTCTCGATCTCGTCGGACCGGGCCGTGTCGAGACGCGTGAGGTCGGAGAGGTTCGGCGCGCGGAAGCCCTGCGCCGCCCCGCCGTACACCCGGAGGCCGTCCGCCGGTTTCACGAGAAACCGGAGTGAGCCCGAGAGGTCCGACCAGCGGTCGCTCACCTCGATCGGGTCCCCCGTCCGGGGGTCCTTCACCTCCTGGGCGAGCGCGGACGCCCAGGTGAAGCGCAGACCTCCCGTGATCTCCAGGAAGTCCCCGAGGCGGAGCTCGTCCCGCAGGAAGGCGCCGAAGAGGTCGTAGGCCGCGTCGTCCCCCACGGGCCCCTGGATCTCCACCGAAGAGAGCGATCCGTCGGCGTCGTACTTCCGGGCGAAGGAGTTGACCACGTCGTGGTAGTGCTCGAGCCCCGCCGTGATCCGGCCCGCCGGCGTCTCCAGCTCCGCCAGGGCGAACGCCCCCGCCGTGCCCGCGTCGAAGCCCTGCCAGTCGCTCTTGCCCGCGCTCTTCGTCCGGTTCCGGTCCTCCTGCTGGACCTGGTAGGATACGGAGACCTGCGCGCGCCGGAACCATCCCGCTTTCCCCGTCCACTCGGCTTGCGCGTACCCGAGATCCCGTTGCTGGTCCAGGATCCGCTCGCGCTCGTTGCCCACGGTCGTTCCGTGCCACGAGATCCCGTACACGGTCTTGTGCGTCCGCCACGCGTTCTCGATGCTGACGTGCTGGATGAGAGCGCTCACGGTGACGGCGTCCGAGGGCTTCCAGACCGCCTTGAGGTCGCCGTCCCACTCGCGGTAGCCGGTCTTCTCCATTCTTCCCACGTGCCGGCCGCCGACCAGATCCCCGAAGTCCTTGCAGGAGATCCCGCCGAGGAGGCCGAACCGTCCCATCCCCCCGACGCCGATCTCCGCCCGTCCCTGGTGGGAGGCCTCGGCGCTCGCGAAACGGTCGTCGAGGCGCGGATCGATCGTCCATCCGCGATCCGGAATCCCGGGAGAGAGGGTGACGGCGTTGACCGTGCCCCCCACCGCGTCGGACCCGTACAGGACGGAGGCCGGCCCCCGGACGAGCTCGACGCGCTCCAGGGAAAAGGGATCCACGGTGTTCCAGTACTGGTTCGGGCCCGACCGGAAGACCGAGTTGTTGAGCCGGACGCCGTCGATGAGAAGCAGCGTGTGGAAGGAGGTGAGGCCGCGGATGTAGGGCGAGCCCTGGCCGTGGGAGGTCTTCTGGGTCATGACGCCGGGAAGCGCGTCCACCGCCTCGGGGAGGGTGCGGAACCTCAGGCCCGTCTCTTCCCCGAGAACGAGCGGAGAGATGGAATAGGGGAGGTCGATGGGCGTTCGTTCCCCCCGGGCGGCCGTGACGTTCACCTCCGGGAAGCGAAAGGCCGAGGGCGGTTCCGCGAGAGCCCGGGGCGCCTGTCCGCCGGATTTCTCGGGGCCGGTTTTCTCCCCGCTCCCTTCGGCCCCCCGGGCCGGCGCCTGCATGACGAACGCGAGCAACAACACGTACGCCGCGATCCGTCCCCGGATGCGCACGGAACGGATTCTCCCGCCTCCACCCATGGCTTTCTCCTCGAAGACGTTCTCGGGAATACGACATCCATCCATGCCGGAGCCCCACGGCCCCCTCCCAGTGCAAAGCGTGTTCCGCACGCCGAGGGTTCTCTCAAGTCATTGTTTGGCAACAACTTGCAATGTGGACCGCCGCGCTGCCACGCAGGGCATGTACATTCCCTAGTCACCCGGAAGGGAGATCTGTGAAAAGGTGCGCAAGAGTGCGCGGGGCGCCGGTCTCGCGCCTGCGTTCCGCGTCGTTCCGGGCGCCCGGCGAAGCGGCCCGGATCCGGTGGGAGTCTCGAGGCAGGAAATTCGTCCAAGAAAAGGGAGTTCATCCCGGGACCCTAGTCTGGTGTTGGAGGACACGAGCATGGCATCCAGAGACGAGACCTTGCGCTTCCGTTTGAAAGACGACACACGGGTCGTCGTCAGGCCGCTGCAGGGGGGGGACGAGGCGGCGCTGCTCGCCTTCTTCCGCAAGGTCCCCCTGGAGGACCGGCTTTTCATGGAGGACGACATCACGGATCCGGAGGTGATCCGCCGGTGGTGCGGGGACATCGATCCCGAGAAGGCCTATCCGCTGGTGGCGGTCGACGGAAGCGGGAACATCGTGGCGGACGGTGTCCTCCGCATGCGGAAGACGGGCTGGCAGAGGCACATCGGGGAGATCCTCGTCACGGTCGACCGCGCCTTCCAGCACAAGGGGCTGGGGTCGATCCTGACGCGCCAGCTGCACGACATGGTCGTGATGGAGATCGACGCGGACGTGCTGTGGGAACAGATGATGGAGCTCGAGTTCGGCGACCTGTCCGGCGTGTACTGACCGGCAGAAAGCCGCGCTCAGCCCTCGGTGACTTCGCGGATGGACTCGTAGGCGGCGTCCAGCACGCGCCCGAGGTCCTTCTCGGTCATGGCCGGCGGGGGCATGACGACGACCACGTCCCCGAGCGGCCTCAGGATCACGCCGCGCTTGCGGGCCGCTCTGCAGGCCAGCGCCCCGATGCGGGATTCCAGGGGGAACGGCTTCCGGGCTTGCGGGTCGGCCTCGAGCTCGATGCCGATCATGAACCCCTTCTGCCGCACGTCGCCGACGTGGCCGAGATCAAGGAAGCGCTTCAGCTCCCTCTCGAGGAAGGCGATCTTGCCCGGCGCCTTCGAAAGCGTCCCTTCCTCCTCGAACACGTCCAGGTTCGCGAGTGCGGCCGCGCTCGCCAGCGGATTGCCGGAGTAGGTGTGGCCGTGGAAGAAGGTCTTCTTCTCGGCGTAGGGGCCCCGGAAGGTCCGGAAGATCGTTTCCGTGGTCAGCGTCGCGGCCAGGGGGAGGTACCCTCCCGTGATCCCCTTGGCCACGGCCATGAAATCGGGCTCGACGCCCTCCTGCTCGACGGCGAACATCGTCCCCGTGCGCCCGAATCCCGTCGCGACCTCGTCCGCGATGAACGGGATCCCGAGCCTCGTGCACGCTTTGGCCATCCGGCGGAGGAACCCCTCCGGGTGGACGATCATGCCCGCCGCGCCCTGGACCAGGGGTTCCATGATGAACGCCGCGATCTTCGAGGCGTTTCGCTCCAGTTCCTCCTCCGCCGCGTCGGCGCAGGCCATATCGCAGCGTCCGGGATCCAGGTCGAAGGGACACCGGTGGCAGTCGGGGCAGGGCAGGGCGATCGTATCGAAGAGAAGCGGCTTGTAGGTTCCGTGGAAGAGGTCGATGCCCCCGACGCTGACCGACCCGACCGTGTCGCCGTGGTAGCCCTGCTTGAGGCCCGCGAAGAGGGTGCGGTTCCTGTCGGGCGGATCCGTCTGCCGCCAGGACTGGAATGCCATCTTCAGCGCCGCCTCGCAGGCGGTGGAGCCGTTGTCGGAGTAGAAGACGCGGGAGAGGCCCCGGGGGGCGAGGGCGAGCAGGCGTTGGGCGAGCCGGACGCCCGGCGGGTGGGAAAGCCCGAGGAACGTGGAATGGGCCACCTTGCCGAGCTGGGCCTGCACCGCGGCGTCGATCTTCGGGTGCCGGTGTCCGTGCACGTTCACCCACAGCGAGGAGACGCCGTCGAGGTAGCGGTTTCCCTCGACGTCGATCAGCTCCATCCCCTCGGCGCGCTCCACCAGGAGCGGGGGCTCTGCCTCCCACTCCAGCATCTGGGTGAAGGGGTGCCACAGCACCTCCAGGTCCGTCCGTTCGAGGTCTCCGGAATGCATGGGGTCCTCCTTGCTGTTTCCCCGTGTCGTTTCCCTTTACGCCAGGTCGAGGAACTTCCGGCTTTCGCTCTCTACGCCCAGAGAGTCGCAGAGCCTTCGCGTGAGCGTGTCCATCATCCGCCCGAGGCTGTCCTCGGGCACCTGTTCGACCAGCCCTCCCGCAGCGTGCTCGTGGCCGCCCACGTGGCCCAGCGGCTGAGCGACCTGCTGGATCAGCTCGCCCGCCTTCACCGTGTCGCCTTCCGTCCGCAAGGAGAGATAGAGATCGTTCTGGAAGACGCCCGCGCAGAAGCTCACGTGGATCCCCTGGGCGCGGATGAAGAAGTCGGCCATCTCCGCCGGCAGCTCCGGATAGGGAAGCGTCCTCATCGTCACCTCGACGAGGTCCTTGCCGAAGATGCGCGCGTTCGCGATGGCCTCGGTGACGGCCTTGAAATACTTGAACGACAGGTTCGGAAAGCGGATGCGCGACAGGATCTCCGGGTCCGCGTCCGGCAGGAGCTCGAAGTAGGCCCGGAACTCCTCGGGACCCGCCCCCCGACCCAGATCCATCGTATCGGTCTGGATGCCGTAGACGAGCATCGTGGCCAGGCGCCGGTCGATCGGGACCTTGCGCGCTTGCAGGTACTGGAAACAGATCGAAGACGTCGCGCCGATGTCCTCATGCACCTCGGTCCAGGGGGAAGGCGGCTCCCAGTCCCGGCGCGGATGGTGGTCGATCACGATGTCGGCGGGGTGGCCCGCCGGAAGTTCGTTGTTTCCCGTTCCCGGTTGCGTATCGACCAGCGCGACGAGGTCGTAGGTATTGATCTTCATGTGCCGGATCGGCGTCAGGGGGATCTGCAACAGGTTGCAAAGGGCGCGGTTCTCCGGGCGCCCGATGATCCCCCCGTACCCGACCACGCACGGGACCCCCGCCTCGGACGACAGCAGCAGGCGCAACGCCTCCGCCGAGGCGATGGCGTCGGGGTCGGGATTGTTGTGGGTCAGGATGAGACCCTTCTTCCGGCCCTTCAGGGCTTCCAGTTGCTTGTTCACGTCGATCATCGTCCGATCCGTATCAAGCAAGCGCCAAGGCCAAGACGGAAAAGGCAAGTCTTTCGACCCTGATCGACATGATCCTAGTCCTGATAACCATGATTTGGATTGGGAATCCATTGATAGAAAGAGAGAATCATGTTGATCAGAAAATCATCATGTGAATCAGACTCGAGAAGATACTACAGCAAAATCGATTCTGCCGATTCTCTCTCCGTGCGCAAGGGGTTCCTCCTTGATTTCGCGCCCCCTTCCACGATGATCGGGACCATGCGTGGAAGAATCCCGGACCCCCTCGACGATCCGCGCCCGTTGCGGCGGGCCCTGCTTCGCTGGTACCGGAAGCGCCGGCGCGACCTGCCCTGGCGGAGGACCCGGGACCCCTACGCCGTCTGGGTCTCGGAGATCATGCTCCAGCAGACCCGCGTCGAGACGGTCGCGCCCTACTTCCGCCGGTTCCTCGAGGCGTTTCCCGACGTGCGCGCGCTGGCGGCCGCGCCGGAAGACCGCGTGCTCAAGCTCTGGGAGGGCTTGGGATACTACCGGCGCGCAACGAACCTCCACGCGGCCGCGAAGCGCATCGTCCAAGAGCGCGGCGGCGTCTTCCCCGAGACGGCCGCGGCGTGGAAGCGCCTGCCCGGCGTGGGCGACTACACGGCGGCGGCCGTGGCGTCCATCGCCTTCGGCACGCCGGCGCCGGCCGTGGACGGCAACGTCAAGCGCGTCCTGGCCCGGCTCTTGGAAATCGAGGCGCCGCTGGGCGCCAAGGAGGCGGAGGTGGCGATCCGCGGGGCGGCGAAGCGCCTGCTCGCGCCCCGCGTGCCGGGCGACTTCAACCAGGCGTGGATGGATCTGGGCTCGGGCGTGTGCGTGCCGTCGAACCCGCGTTGCGAGGCGTGTCCCGTGCGACGGTGGTGCGGGGCGCGGGCCCGCGGGGATCCGGAACGCCTGCCGGTGCGAAGGAAAGCCGGGCGCGTCCCGCACGAGCGCGCGGTCGCGGCGGTGATCGTCCGGCGGGGCCGGTGGCTGATCGGGCGGCGACCGGCGGGCGGGTTGCTGGGGGGGCTGTGGGAGTTTCCCGGCGGCAAGGTGGAGGCGGGGGAGACGCCGGCGGAGGCGCTTCTGCGGGAGCTCCGGGAGGAGCTCGGGGTGGAGGCGCGGATCGGGGACCTTTTCGGGGAAGCGGAGCACGCCTACACGCACTTCACGGTCACGCTGCAGCTCTTCGAGGCGGATCTGGTGGAGGGGGACCCCGAGCCGCGCTGGCACAGCTCGCTGAAGTGGGTCTTCCCCTCGCAGCTGTTCCGCTACGCCCTGCCCGGGGCGACGCGGAAGATCCTTGATGGGGCGGGGCGATGAGGGATCGTCTGCCGGCGCGGCCGGGGGCGCGGGCGCCTGCCAGCCGTAGCCTTGCAGGTGCGGAGCAGGCGAAGGCGATTCCCGCCCGCAGCACCTCGAAACGGTGCTTTCAACACCAAGGCTCCAAGGCACGAAGACACGGAATGATCTTGGCCCCCTACGCCTCGAAATGTTGTTTTCCCGAGAACATTCTCCAGGCAAGTGACGTGTATCCTTTCCCCGAAGTTAGGAACAGCCGAATTGGAGGGCGAGCCTCCTGGCGAGCCGGCTATGTTTTGGCTCGGGGGGACCCTCGCCCTCCAAGGTTGTACCAGTGAAATTTTTGCTTGAGGATCCCACCGCAGAGATCGCGGAGGTCGGAGAGAGGTTCCGAGGGAATCGTCCTTCCGGACCCTCTGCGTCCTCGGCCGTGAAAGTCCTCTTGCTGTGGCGCGGCGGTGCTGCTTGGTGACTCGGGATTTCAGGGTCCTTACAGGTCGTTCCACGGCAGGTCGGCCTCGAAGCCGCGGGGGTCGTCCGTGGTCTCGACGACCGCCGCGCCCGGGACCTCCGCCTCGACCCTGGCGGCCATGCGCTCGACGGCCTCGCGGGCGCGCGTCTCGTCGAAGGCGCCGGCGTAGATCTTCTGGAGGTGCGCGATCCAGTAGGGCTTCACGACGGGCACGCCGATCCTCGCGAGGTAGACGAAGTGCTCGGTGTAGGCCTCCTCCTCCATGCGCCGGCGGAACCGCCGGCTCAGGCAGTACTTCAGCGCCCACCACCAGAATCGCTTGCCGTGCATCTGGCGGGCATGGACGGCCTCGTGCACGAAAAGCGCCCTGGCCGGCCCGTCGGCGAGGGTGCCGGCCTTCAGCTCCTCGAGCCGCGCCTGCCAGAAGGCGAGCTCCTTCCTCGGCACGGCCAGCACGGAGGTGTGGATCGTGCTGTGCGTGAGGTCGTCGCGGTAGACGCCCAGGCGCGCGCCGAGGCGGAAGTACCACTTCTCCTCGTTGCAGATGACGGTCTCGATGCCGGGGCTACGCGTCATGGGTCCCTTGTCATGGGTCATGGGTCACGGGGCAACGGCTGCCAGATCTTCACGGCGTATTCATATACCTCTACGTTCTCGTGTTTGCATTGAAACGCGGCGAGGCTTCGGGGGCCAAGGCCGCCTTCGGGGGCGCCCCGTCACCCTCCGAGTCCCACCAGGAGGCCTCCCTGGTAGACGAGCACGGCGAGGACGAAGGCGACGATCGTGTTGAACGTCGTGGAGAAGATCGGCCACCGCCAGGAATTCGTCTCCCGGCGCATCACGGCCAGCGTCACGAAGCACGGCGCGTAGAGCATGACGAAGATCATCATGGCGAAGGCCCGAAGCGGCGTCCAGCCCGGATCTTCCCGGAGCCTTTCCGAGAGCGTCCGGGGTTCTTCCGGATCCACGTCGCCCATGGCATACGCCGTGCCCAGCGTGCCCACCACGACCTCCTTGGCCGCGAAGCCGCCGATGAGGGCGATGTTGTCGCGCCAGTCGAACCCGGCAACGCGCGAGACGGTCGCCAGGCCCCGCCCCAGCACGCCCGCCACGCTGTTTCGAAGCTGCAGCGCGTTCTTCTCGTTCTCGACCGTCGCGGAGACGTCCCGGAAGGTCCGGAAGGCCCGTGCGGCCCTGACGGCCGCGGGATCGGTCGCGGCGAGATGCTCCTCGATCTGTTCCAGGGAGGCGTCCACGGGGGCGAGCGCCTCCCGCGATTGCATGTCGGCCGGGTCCGCTTCCAGGGTCGCGCGAAGTTTGTCCCTCTCCTCCTCCAGGGCCTCGCGGCGCTCGAGGTCGCTGAGGACGCGGGCGACGGGAAACACCTCGCCTCCCTCCTCCTGCAGGGCGCGAAGGGCCGAAAGCCTCTTCACGCCCTTCTTCCCTCTCGCCTCCCGGATCGCCGCCTCCATCGCCTCGATCCTCTCCCGGTTGGCGGGATCGTCCAGAAAGGCCGTCCAGTCGATTCCTTCCTTCGCCCGTTCCCCGGCTTCCTCCAGGGATGCGACCATCGCCGCTTCCGCCGTCTCCTGTCGCGTCTCGAAACGCTCCACCTTTTTCTCCGGCAGGCGCGGGAAGAACATCAGGGCCCAGAGGATCAGGTTCACCACCAGGATGATCGTGCCGGCCTTCTTGATGTACATCCAGGTCCTCTCCCAGGCGTGCAGGAGGACCCCCTTGAGCGTGGGGAGGTGGTAGGCGGGCAGCTCCATGACGAAGGGGGTCTGCTCCCCCCGGATCAGCACGCGCCGCAAGACCCACGCCACGCCCAGCGTGACGACCCAGGAGATCGCCCAGAGGAGAAGGAGCATCTCCGCGCGCCGCCAGGCGAAGAAGGCGGCGATGAGCATGAGATAGAGGGGCATCTTGGCCCCGCAGTTCATGAAAGGGACCACGAGGATGGTGAGGAGGCGGTCCTTCTCCTCGCGCAACGTCCGGGTGGCCATGACCCCCGGCACGGCGCAGCCCCCGCCCCCCAGGCCTCCGCTGACGATGAGGGCGAGGATGGACTTGCCCTGGAGCCCGAAGGTGCGGAGCACCCGGTCCATGATGAAGGCCACGCGGGCGATGTACCCGCTGTCCTCGAGAAAGGCCACCATCATAAACAGCACGGCGATCAAGGGGACGAAACTCATCACGCCCCCCACACCCGCGATCACCCCGTCGGCGAGGAGGGAGTGCAGAAGCGGCGCCGAATCGGCTAGGGGCTCCACGAGACCCGTCAGGAATTCGAAGAACCATTCCACCCACCCCGTGGGACTGCGCCCCAACAGCCACGGCCACTCGTCGGCCACCTTGAAAATGCTGAGAAAGAGGCCGTACACCACCGACACCAGGATCAAGGGGCCGATGAAGCGGTGGCAGACCACCGCGTCGATCCGGTCCGTGACGTCCTGGCGCGCCTCCCCCGTCCGATGCACGCATCGCTTGACGACCCCCGACGCGAAACCGTACCGCCTCTCCGGAATGACGGAATAGGCCTCCTCGCGGAAATGCGAGGCGATCCGCCCGATCGACCTCTCGACGACGGCCTGAAGAGGCGCGAAGTCCTCCAACGCCTCGCGAAGGCTCTTCTCCACCTCGGGATCGCCCTCGAGCAGCTTGACGGCCAGCCACCGGCGCGGAACCACGGCGGGAATCCCCGGAAGCCTTTCCAGAAAACGCGTCAGATCCCGGATCACCTCCTCCACGCCGTGACCGTAATCGAGCTGGTAGGCGAGACCCCGGCGCGTCCCCGACGTCTCGAGGCACGCGTCCAGCAGCGCGCCCGACCCCTTGCCCCGGACCGCCACCGTGGGAACCACGGGCGCCCCCAGCATGGCGGACAGCTTCTCCACGTCGATCGACAGACCGTTGTGCTTCGCCACGTCGATCATGTTCAAGGCGATCACGAGGGGAATGTCCAGCTCCATCAGCTGCGTGGTGAGGTAGAGGTTGCGCTCCAGGTTCGTGGCGTCCACCACGTCCACCACCACCTCGGGGCGCTCCTCGATGATGTGGTTCCTCGCCACCAGCTCGTCCAGGGAATAGGCCGTGAGCGAATACGTCCCCGGAAGATCGGTGATCCGGATCTCGCGACCCCCCCGGCGCGCCTTCCCACCCTTCAATTCCACCGTGACGCCCGGGTAGTTCCCGACGCTCTGTACCGTCCCCGTGAGTCCGTTGAACAGGGAGGTCTTGCCGGAATTCGGATTCCCGGCGATGGCGATCCGCAGGGGACCCCGCTTCCCCGCAACGGATGTCTCGCGACCCTTCTCCTCGTCCGCCTGGCTCATCGTCCCCTGGACCTCCAACGCGCGGCGCCGCCCCGGGCAAGATCCGGCGAGCCTTCACGGCGCAACGTTTCTCAGACCCTCTCGACCTCCACGTTCCCCGCCTCCCCCCGACGGATGGCGAGCCGGTATCCCTTCACCTCGATCTCCACCGGATCCTCGAGCGGCGCGTTCCGAAGCACCTTGAACTCCGAACCCCGCACGAGTCCCATGTCCATCAAACGGCGAAGAAGCTCCGCCCCTCCACGGACCCGGACCACCCGGCCCCGCTTCCCGATAGGGATGTCGGCGAGCGTCGAGACCTCGACCCCTTCCTCGTCCATCTCGAATCCCTCCCCCAAAAACCATGAAAGTTAGTTGAGCCTAACTTCGTTGTCAAAAAAAATTTCGGAAGACGCCGGTTTTTTTCACGTCTGGACCATCACCTTGTCGGAGATCCCCCGTCCCAGGGAATACCGGCAATTCCTGACCTCCACCAGCAAGGGACCCGCCAGGGCATTGGAAACGACGCGGACCTTCGTGCCCGGCAAAAGGCCCAGATCGGCAAGACGGGCGGTCATTCTCCTCCCGCCCTGGATGTGGACCACGACGCCCCCCTCCCCCGCCTTCAACGTCCCCAGAGGGTGGACGGCATCGACTTTCGATTCCACGGACATAGTTAGGCTCACCAAACTTTGAAGGGAGTAAGAATACTTCCTCCGGGAGGATCTGTCAAGCGCGGAGAGGCTGTGAAAAAATCCCAGTATCCCTGCGCGAGCGGGTTTTTTCTGCCCGTGGTTCAGCCATCCTGCACGAGCGCCTTGATCGACTCGGCGCGATCCTTCGGCACGACGAGCGTCGTCGTTCCGGCCCGGACCACGACGAGGTTCTCGACGCCGATCAAGGCCACGCGCTCGTTGGGATCCTCGCAGAAGACGAGGTTGTCCCGTGCGTCGAGGGTATCGAGGGTTCCGCGCCTCGCGTTTCCGGCTTCGTCCTTCTGCAGGAAGGGCTCGAGGGCGGGCCACCCTCCGACGTCGGTCCAGGAGAAGGGGGCTTTGACGGCTCGAACGTCGCGGGCCTTCTCCATGACGCCGTAGTCGATGGAGATCGGGCGGAGGTTCTCGAAGGCCTTCTCGAGGGTTTCCCCGGCGTCGGGTTCGTCGAGACGGTTCGCGGCGGATTCGAGGACGCGGAGGTGTTCGGGAAGGTGCCGGGCGATCTCGTCGAGGATGGCGTCGGCGGTCCAGACGAACATGCCGCTGTTCCACAGGAACGTCCCCCGGTCGAGGTAGGCCCGTGCCCGTTCCGCGTCCGGTTTTTCGACGAAGCGAAGCAGGCGGACGTGTTCGATGCCCTCGTCGTCCAGGAGTCGTTCTCCGGTTTCGAGGTAGCCGTAGGCGGTCGCGGGTCGTGTCGGGGGTACGCCGAAGGTGTAGAGCGCGCCGGTTTCCCCGGCTTTCGAGGCGGCGGAGCGGAGGGCGCGGAGGAGGGCCTCCGCGGGTTCGATGAGATGGTCGGCGGTGAGGACGGCCATGACGGGATTGCCGAAGCGTTTCCTGGCGATCAGGGCCGCGAGGGCCACGGCGGGCGCGGTGTCGCGGCGGGCGGGCTCGCCGATCACGTTCCCGGGGGGGATTCCCCGCGCTTCCTCGATCGCCCGTTTCCGGAAATCCCGGTGGGTCATAACGAGGCATCTTTCGGGGGGGGCGAGGGCGAGGGCGCGTTGCGCGCTCAGGGAGAAAAGGGAGTCCTCCTGGAAGAGGTGCAGGAACTGCTTGGGGCGGCGGGGCGTGCTCAGGGGCCAGAAGCGGGTTCCGAAGCCTCCCGCCATGATGACGGGCACGATGTCGGGCGTTTTGGGTTCGTCCGTCATGGTCTCCTCCTCGAGGGATGCGTATGATTCCTCGGCTCTCTCCCAGTGTAGTGCCCATGGTATCGGCGGGACACAAAGAAGGTCCAGCACCTTGCTCACTACGAACGTCAGTGTCGTGTCCCAGCCAAAATGAGACGGTTGTCCCACTCATTTTGAGACTGGTGCAACGTGTCTCGTTTTCTTTCCATGCCAAAGCAATCCTCCCTGGGGGAATTTCTATCGGGTGGGCTATGGAAGGTGGGAAAGAGTCATGACGTGCCGACAGCGCGAAACGCTGCGATGGGGCTTGTCTGGACAGGAAGCATTTTTCCGGATAGGATAAAAGCAAAGGATATCCGTGCGGAAACAGGCCTTGTCGATTTGAGACCCCGGTCCATGCCCGGCTCCAACCATCCTTCGGCGGAGGATAGGCACCTCGCTCAGCTGGCCGTCCAGCGCATGTACATCACCAAGGACGAGGCCGCCGTCGCTTTACGAAAACAGAAATCGCTGTATGCGCAGGGCGAGACGCGCCGTCTGGCGGACCTTCTGGTGGAGGAGGAACTGCTGACGGCCGCGCAGGCGGAGGCGCTCACGAGCCTCCGGCACAAGGCCTCCGGGAAGCCGGCGAACATCAAATCCACGTGGGTGTTCGGGCGGGTCGCCAAGGCGATGGGCCTGATCACGGCGGAACAGGCGAGCCGGGCGACGCGCATCCAGGAAGGGCTGAAGGAGGAGGGCGTCGATCTCAAGTTCGGGGAGGTCCTTCTCCGCGAGAACTACATCGACCGGGAAGCCCTGGACCAGGTCCTGGCGGTCCAGAAGGCGATGCCGCTGGACCCGGACGACCTTCTCTTCGGGGCGGTGGCGGTGGAGAACGGCTTCCTGGAGGAGAAGGCGCTCGAGGCCTGTCTCGAGTCCCAGCAGGAACTCGCGGCCGACTTGTCCGATCCCGAGGCCGTTCCGCGCATCGCCGAGCTTCTCCTGATGGAGGAGGAGATCGACGCGGAAGCCGTGGAAGCCATCCTGAAGGTCCAAGAGAGGCTGAAGGCGAGGATGTCGGACGAAGCGCCGCCGCGTCCCTCGCCCCCGAAGGCGAAAACGAAGGGCCTGAAGGCGAGGTCTCCGGCCGAGGCGTTGTTCTTGAAGCTGGCGGTGCGGAACGGGTTCTTGGAGACGGGGCACCTGTCCGCGATTCTGGAGATGCAACAGAGCGATCCCCGCCCCCGGTCCGCCGGCATGATCGCGGTGGACCTCGGCTACCTGGATCCGATGGACGTGGCGGCCATCGAGGAGGTGGTGGCCCGCCGGGAGGGGCTCGGGGAACGCCGGAAGAAGCACCGCACGACCGCGATGATCAAGATCGGGGAGGAGGACGCCTCCTTCAGCGAGATCGCCGTCCAGAACGGATTCCTGGAGCGCGATCAGATCCAGGAAGCGGAGCGCGCCTACAAGCACTGTCTCTACCTCGGCTACCCGAGGAACCTCGGCGAGATCTACTACGACCTCGGCCTCCTCACCGCCGATAAGATCGAGGCGGTGCTGGACATCCAGCGCCTGAAGGGAGAGGCCTGCCCGGCGTACCGTCTGGAGGAAGTCACGCTGACCGAAGCGGAGGACGAGCGTCTCGCCGAGATCGTGAAGAAGGAAAAGACGGTCGGCCAGGAGCAGGTGACGGAGTGCATGCGCATCCACCGGGAGCTGAGAAAGCTCGGCATCCGCCGGACGTTCGGGGAGATTCTGCTGGTGAAGGGCTACGTGTTCCGCGACGCGCTGAAGCGCAAGGCGCCCGTCCGGAAGCGTGCGAGCTCGCGGCGGCGTTCGGAACCCCGGACCGGCGCGGATCCGACGAGGAGAAAGATGATCATCGCGGCAGGCGTGGCGGGAGGGCTGGGCGTGTGCGCCCTTCTGGTCGCGCTTCTGCTCACGAGCGGGGGGGGAGGAGCGTCCGGGGAAGGCCTTGACAAGGCGAAGGCCGCGGGAGAAAACGTGGAAGTCCCCGAAGAGACGTCCGGGAACGGGCGCGAGGCGCGCCCGGAGACGCCGGACGGCTCTCCCCCGCCGGGTCGGGACCCGGTCAAGATGGGGTACGTGAAATGGAAGGGGCGGTGGATCCCCAAGAGGAAGAGGAAGGCGGCGTCGAGAAAGCGGTTCTACGAGGCCTTCCGATTGATCGTTCGCCACAGGAATCGATGAGCGTCGAAGAAAAACCGGAAGGCCCGGACGGATTCCCCTTCGCACTGGTCGACGACAAGACGGGAGAGATCGTGGCCTGGTTCTCGGATCGCGAGGCGGCGACGGGCGTGGAAACCTGGACCGTGCTGTTCGACATGATGGGCCGCGAGATCGACCGGTTGCGACGGATGCTCGAGAACCTCGGGGTCGATCCCGGCGGGGAAGGGTGGGAGAAGGTGGACGGGGAGGGCGTGTAGTCCTACAACGCTAAACACGTGGCCCCAGCAGCCCCCAGGTCCTTCGACCCTGATTCACCTGATGGCGCTTCGCGCCAATCTGATCCACATGATCGAGCCCCGCTTTTCCTCGAGGGGGGCAGATTTCCGATTGCGGGCGGGGCGCGGGGTCACTTCCACTCGCTCTGCGCGACCCCGAAGACCTCGTCGAACCGCGTGTCCTCGAGCATCATCTCGATGTTTTTCGCGTCCTTCTGGAAGGGGATCGAGATCACGCTGGACGCGTTCGCGCCGTTGCCGGGCCTCACCCCCGTACCGGGGGTGCCGGAGGAACTTCACCCGCTGCCCGAGCCCAGCGGCGTCCGGGAACCGCCGGCGACGGGAATGCTGGCGGTCTGCTCGAGAAGGATCCGGCAGCTCTCGGCGTCCCGCACGGTGACGCGGGTCCGGGCCAGCGCGGCCCGCGGCGAGAAGTACCTCTCGCCCAGAAGGCCGATGAAGCGGATGTCCCCGGGGTCGAGGCGGATCCCCTTCGCGTCCCGCGTGTAGTCGAATTCGATCGTCAAAGGCCCTCCCCAGCTCGGATGGGCGATGGCGTCCGCCCGCACCTCGAGAACCGCTTCCTCCGATCCCTCGAAGGGAATCATCGAGTTCCGCGAGGCCCGGATCCATCCCCGATGCAGCCGGTAGCGGCCCACCGGCGCCGGCACGGGCCAGCTGAGGGCCGTCGCGTTGATGGAAGCCTCGCCGTTGGAAAACACCGCGGTGAGAACGCCGGCGTCGCCCCCGCAGAAGTCCGACCTCATGTCCAGGTACCCCATGGGGCCCGTGTAGGGTTTCGTTTCCACCGTGGTGCCGGCTTCCGAGATCCGGACGTTGTAGAGGTTCTCGCCCAGCAGGGAAATGTTGCTGACGAAGGAAAAATTGCTGTCGTAGTCGATCGCAAGGGTGTCCACGCCCTTGTCGTTGAACCGCCCGTTCCCGTTCTCGTCGAAGAGGAAGGCGGTCACGCCGGCGACCCGGCCCGCCATGCAGTTCCGGCTCCGGTAACACCAGCCCTCTTCCAGTTGCGAGAATTCCGCAAGGTACCACCCCGTGACGCCCCCGGCGTACCGGACCTGGATCCGGACGATCCGGTCCCGGCGGATCAGCGTCTCCGGTTTCCCGTCGCCGTTGGCGTCGACGACAAGCCCCTTCTTCAGGACCTTCACCGCCACCCCGAGCTCGCCCTCCCTCGGCAAGGGGAGATACCCCCCCGTCACCCGCACCTGCCCGGCGCCCCGTTCCCCGAACTCCTCCCCCTGGATGGCCACCGGCTGGAACGTCGCACGGTCCCACACCTCGCTACGCGTCACCGTCCGGTGCTCGTCCTCCGGCGCTTCGGAAGCGTCGGGCTCCGGCGCCGGCTTTTCCTCGTCCGGCGCGGCCGTTTCCACCGGATCCGGATCCTCGTCCGGTGGTGCGGGCGCAGGCTCGGGAGGCGAAGGACGGGGAGGCGTTTCCACCTCCTCGGGAACGGGAGCCGGTGTGGAAGGTTCGGAGGGATCCGCGCCGCTCGGAGGAGGCGCTTTCACACGCGTCGGCGGGGCCGGACGATCTTCTTCCCGCTCCCCCGGGGAGGGGGCGTGGGGATTTTTCCCCGGCTCTTCGACGCTTTCGCCGGCCGCCGGGGCGTTCTTAGGAACCCCCCCCCTTTCCTCGGGAGGAGCGTGCCCTCTCCCGAAGACCAGGAAGGCGAGAAGAAAGACGGCGGCCGCGCCGGCGCCGGCGACGAACCAGGGAACAAGCGAGGCCGCCGGCCGCGCCACGCGCGAAGAAGCCGGGCGCCGCCGGCCCGTCTCCGTTCCGGAGACCAGACCCTTGACCAGCCCCACGATCTCCTTCCCCGCCTGGAACTCGGCCTCGCCCTCTTTCCGGAGACGGAACCGGACGAGTTCGGTCCGGCAACGGGGACAGGCCGCGATGTGGGCGTCCATCCGGCGACGCACGCTGCGGGAGGCGTTTCCCTCCAGGTACTCCCCCCACGCCTCGTCCCCTGGACAGTCGTCGGTGGAGGGAAAGGGAAGCGTCGCCTCCTCGAAGGGACGAAACGAGGAGAGCTCGGCGGCAAGCGTCCGGCACCGTTCGCATCCCTCCAGGTGGAGTCGGACCTTCTCCGCCCCATCCTCGGTCAGCGCCCCGTCGAGATACGCCGAGAGTTCCATCTCGGTGGGGCAACCGTTCTTCTTGCCGGTGTCGCTCATCGTCGGAAGCTGTACGCTCCTTTTCCTCGTTCTGTCTATGGATTAGTTCCCGTTCTCGGCCGTTTTCTAACAGGGAAGCGGTGGAAAATCACATTTTCCTCTCCTCTTGCGGCCAAACAGGGGCCGCTTGGTAACGTTTTGTTACATATCCACCAACCCTTTTTCCTTGAGAACCTTGGCCATCCGTTTCTTGGCCCTGAAGATCTGGATTCCGACGTGGTTGACGGCCATGTCGAGGATCTTGGCGATCTCCTTGTAGGAGAGGCCGTCGAAGAAATAGAGGGAGAGGCAGAGCCTGTCCCTTTCGCCCATCTCGGAGAGGATGTTTTCGAGGATCTGGCGGGTTTCCGCGGCGCCGGCGACTTCGAGGGGATCGGGTTCGCTGGAGAGGAGAGCGGCCGGCCGGGGGGATTCCTCGGGGTCGCCTTCGAGGACGGAGACGGGGAGTGTCTTGATTCCCTTCTTGCGGAAATGCCGGAAGAGTTTCTTCCGGCAGAC
Source organism: uncultured Planctomycetia bacterium (assembly GCA_964508045.1). Taxonomy (GTDB): domain Bacteria; phylum Planctomycetota; class JAKEIC01; order JAKEIC01; family CAZDSO01; genus CAZDSO01. The sequence goes on from CAZDSO010000044.1 coordinate 21,284, forward strand.
GACCCAGAGCCAGGTCTTGAGGCTGCACCTCCACTGGAAGTTTCTGAGGAGGTGGAAATCCTTTTCCACGAGGGAGAGGAAGACCTCCGCAAAGATGTCCTCGGCGTCCTCGCGGGAATGGGGGAACCGCCCGGTCCGCAATCCCTTCATGATCACGGAAAAGATGTAGTTGGAGAAGCGATCCACGAACTTCTGCCAGGCTTTCCGGTCATGACGCAGGCACTGGGCGACGAGCTCCCGTTCGTTGCCGTCACGGGACGGTTTGGCGGTCGGGTCGGGTCGAGAAGCCATGCGGGAAACGCTCAGCGGTTCAGGAGCACCTCGTCGGCGCCGAGGTTGGCGACGTAGAGATCCGGATCGCCGTCTCCATCGAGGTCGGCGACGCCGATGGCGGTGGTCTGTCCTTCGGCCCTGGGCAATCCAAAGGGGAAGCCGTCGACCTCGTCGGTCCCGTCCGTGAATTCACCGGCCCCGTCGTTGAGGAGGAGTCGGTTCTGTTGCCCGTCGTTTCCGACGATCAGGTCGATGTCGCCGTCGTGGTCCACGTCGAGCGCCCGTGCGCAGGTCGCCTGGTTGTCGTCGAAGGGCAGGCCGGTGGATTTCTCGTGTTCCATGTCGGTGCCGTCGGCGAAATCGCCAGAACCGTCGTTGACGAGAAGGCGGTCCTGCTCGCCGCGATTGACGACGACGAGATCGACGCTTCCGTTCCCGGTCAGGTCCGCGGCGGCGCACGCGACCGTGGGATCGGTGTCGGGAGGGAGGGAGGCGAGGGTCCAGTCCTCGAAGTCGGCGGAGGCCTGGAGGCGGTTGACGAAGAGGGTGTTCTGTTCGCCGTGATTGGCGAAGAAGAGGTCGGGGGCGCCGTCGCCGTCGGCGTCGAAGGCCGTGACGGCGCGGGTGTCGTCGGTGTCGGCGGGGAGGCCGGAGGGGGAATCCTGGAAGGTTCCTCCGTTCATGAGGTAGATGCGGTTCCTCTCTCCCGTCGCGGAGAAGACGAGGTCCTTCGCCCCGTCGCCGTCGAGGTCGGAAGCGACGCAGGACGTCGCCGGGAACGTGTCCGCGGGGAGGATGGTTGCGCCGGGAGCCGTGAACCGGCCGTCGCCGTCGTTGACGAGGCACTGCTGGGGCGCGTTGTGGTTCGCGAAGACGACGTCCAGATCGCCGTCTCCGTCGACGTCGAGAAGGACGACGCCGCGGGAGGGATCGGTGTCGGCGGGCAGGCCGGAGGCGGTCTCGTCGTCGAAGAGCCCCGTTCCTCGATTGATGAACAGGCGGTTCTGGACGCCGTCCCGGGCCACGATCGCGTCGGGGAAGCCGTCTCCGTCCACGTCCCCGAGGGCGACCGCCCGGGAATGCGCCGGACGGGGAAGGCCGGTCGCGGTCGCGTGGGTGCCGTCCGAGAAGACGCCGGACGCGCTTCCGACGTAGAGCCGGTTCTGTCCGTCCTCGCAGGCGACGATCGCGTCGGGCTCCCCGTCTCCGGTCAGGTCCTGCTCGAGGGCCCAGGCCGACCCCGTGCTGTAGAGGCCCCCGAGGGCGAGGCCTCTCCCCGCGTCCAGCCGGGCGGGAAGCCGTGTCGCCGTCTCGTCGGTGAAGAAGCCCGATCCGTCGTTGGTCCAGGCGGTGTCCTGGCCGTCGTTGACCACCAGGAGATCGGGGGTCGAACCGGCGTCGAGGGAAAGGAGGACCACGGCGTGGGAATCCGCCGAGGCCGCCGTCGAGAATCCCGCGGACGCCGCGCTTCCGGTGTAGTGGAACAGGCATCCCTTCTGCGTGCAGGCGTAGAGGGACGTCCCCTGCGCCCAGAGCCCCGTGATCGTATCCGTCGTTCCGGGGTCGAGTCTCGGGAGGATCTGCGCGTCGTCCCAGCCGGAACCGCTGTTCTCGAAGATCCGGCCGCCGTCGCCCGCCGCCCAGACCACGCCGCCGGACCCCGTCACCGCATACAAGTCGTGCGTCGTGGGAACGCCCTCCGTGGCCCAGGACGCGCCGTCGTAGTGGAGGATGGTCCCCCCGTTTCCGACGGCGTAGACGTCGTTGTCGGCGGCGCCCCAGACCGCGTTGAGGTCGGCGTGGGTCGGCACGTTCGCGAAGGGCGTCCAACTTCCCCCCCCGTCGCCCTGCAGGACCAGGCCCTCCTTCCCGACGGCGAACAGATGGGTCGCGTCCGCCGCGAACAGACCCCGGAGGCCCCCCGATGTGATCGTCGACCAGGATGCGCCGTCATAGTGGAGGACGAGCCCGCCCGTGGACGTGACGTAGACGTCCGAGGCAGAGGTGCCCCACACGTCGATCAGGTCCCGGTCCGTCGGCGAGGGCGAGACGGCCGTCCAGGTCCACGAGGAGAGATCGACCCTGTAGAGAAGGCCCGAGGTGGCGGTCACCCACGCGTGCGAGGCGTCGTCCATCCAGACGGCGGTGAGGGTCTCGTCCGTGGAAGGGGCGTCGTGCTGGGTCCATGCGGCCCCGTCGTAATGGACCAGGATGCCCTCGTCCCCCACCACGAGGACGTTGTCGTTCGCCGTGCCGTGGACGGCGGTGAACACGTCCAGGGGAAACAGCGGCTGTCCGTGGTCCACCCAGGCGGAAGCGGAGACGTCCCACTGCAGGATGGCGCCGCCGCCTCCCGCCATGAAGACGTCCCCGGAGGTCGGGTCGCGCCACACGTCGCTCAGGTTCTCGCTGTAGCCCAGCGACGGGTAGCAAGGATCCCACGTTCCGCCCGTAGACGTGTAGTGGAGGACGAGGAACTCGTCCGTCTGCTGGTCCCGGTCCCCGACGGCCCAGACGTCTCCGCTTCCCCCCGTCACGGCGTTCAGCGAACAGAGGGTGTTCGAGGTCTCCGGGTACCACCCCAAAGGCTGGGATCCGCCCTGGTCCCAGTAGCGGAGGACCGTGCCCCCCATCCCGACGGCGAAGACGTTCATGGGCGCGTCGCCCCACACGTCGTTGAGCTGGACCGTCACGCCGGAAGACTGGGGGGAGAACCCCGAGACGCCTCCCTGGAAGATCTCCCCCTGCTGCCCGACGAGAATGATGTTGCCACCCGCGCCGTCGCCCCCGACGGCGTGGACGTTCAGATCCGTGAACGCCCGCTCGAGGGAGAAGGCGCCCGTGTAATGGAGAAGGATGCCCCGGTCCCCGGCGACATAGACGTCGGACGACGTCGTGCCCGAAACGGCGCGCATCGTTTCCGTGGTGAGCGATTGGCCCGTGTCCGTCCAGGAACCCGTGGCGGGCGTGCCGGTCAGGACCGTGCCCCCCTCGCCGGCCGCGAACGCGGTGCCCGTTCCCTGTTCCCCCCAGACGGCGTACAGGTTGGATCCCGTGACGTTGGTGGCCAGCAGGTTCCAGGATCCGTCGCCGATGCTGTGCCGGACGGCTCCCTGCCGGACCGGCGGAACGCCGTCGAAGGTCCCTCCCACCGTATAGACCGCCTGCGCCGGGGACGTCGTGCCGAAGACGCCGTAGAGGTTGCCGTCCATCTTCACCACCTCGCGGGTCCAGTCGGACGTGCCGTCCGAGAAGAACCCGGCGCCCTGGTTGATCAGGATCCGGTTCTCGCCGTCCTCCGCCGTGACGAGATCCACGAGACCGTCCCCGTCGAGGTCGGCGGAAGCGGCGCCCCGGGAATCCCCCGTCAGCGGGGGGAGGGAGGCCGCGGAATTCAGCGTGTCGAAGCTCGAATCGACGAACTCCCCCATCCCGTCGCTGTTGAGGTAGAGGCGGTTCACGCCCCCCTCGTTGAGAACGACCAGATCGGTGTCCGCGTCGCCCGAAACGTCCGCGTCCACGTTCACGAGAAGGAGGCCCGCTCCCGCGTCGGCGTCCATGGGGAGGCCGGTGGTGAAGGTCCCGGCCAGGTCGGTCCCGTCCAGGAACTCCCCGTTTCCGTCGTTGAGGGAGAGACGGTTCTGTCCGTTGTTCACCTGGACGAGATCGAGATCGTCGTCGAACCCCCCCTTCCCGTCCACGTTGACAAGACCCACCGCGCGCGTGTCGGAAACGTCCGCCGGCAGACCGAAGGCCATGTTCTGGGCGAGATCCGTGCCGTCGGTGAACTCGCCGGCGCCGTCGTTGATCCAAAGGTAGTTCTGCCCGTTGTTGCCCACCACCAGATCGAGGTCGCCGTCGCCGTCCACGTCCCCGAACACGGCGCAGCGTGTCAGATCCTGGACCCGGGGGAGGCCGGTGGTTGCGACGCCTCGAACGTCGGTGCCGTCGCTGAATCGTCCCGTGCCGTCGTTGAACAAGAGGCGGTTCTGCTCGCCGTAGTTTCCCGCGAAGGCGTCGAGATCCCCGTCGCCGTCCACGTCGCCGAGGACGACGACCTGCGTGTTCCATCCCATGCCGTGAAGATCCTGCAGCCGGAATTCGCCCGAACCGCGCAGGTCCTGGACGGGATGGTAGTTCTTCGTGGGGCAACCGGCGGAGACGAGAAACGTCGCCGATCCGGCCAGAAGGAAGAGGATGCGAAGGGCCGATTTCATGGACACGTCCCCAGAACGGACCTCGAAGGGGGGGGAACAACAGGTGATCATCACCTCTAACGGCCCGATTTGTCAAGATGTTACGTCACCTGATCGCGTGGATGGCGTGCAGGCGCCCCCATCCGGCATCCTCCCCCCTACTCCCCTCCGATCCCACGCCCTCCCACCCTCTCCCACACCTCCCCGCACCGGGAGGGCCGACCGTCGAGGGGCACGCGCGCTTCGAGCCCGACCCCGTCCAGGGCGTCGGCGGGCGCGGGCCGATTCGCGACGCCGTCGAAGCGCGCCTGCTCGTTGCCGGCGCGGAACACGCCTCCAGGAACGGCCGCGAACACGCCTTCGGCGGTCTTTCCGGCCACGGCCGGCCAGGCGTAGGCGATCCACGTCTTCTCACGGGCGTCGGCGAGGGCGGGATCGCGGAGGCGCCGGTCCGGTGTTTCCACGACGGCGTCGGCCCAGGAGGTCGCGGGAAGATAGACGATGAAGTAATACCCGTACTTCTCGACGTACCCCCGTGCCGTGGGCCGGGCGAAGACGCGGGAGATCAGGGGTTTTGCGCCGGGTCGGCCGGCGGTGGCGCCGGCGAGTTCGAACAGGAGGCCGTATTCCCCCGCACCGTCGCCGTCGGCGTCCACGAGGGCGCGGTCCCGGAAGGTCTCCTGGGCGGCGCGAAGGTCCGCGAGCTGACGGGCGGCGGCCCGTTGCCGGGCGGGAAGGGGGTCGTGAAGCCAGAGGAAGCTTCCGAGGAGGAAGGCGACGGCGCATCCCAGCACGCCGAGCAGGACGCCGGCGCCCGCCACGGGGCGGTGGGAGTTCCCCCGGGGAAGGGTCGCGAGGGCCGCCGCGCCGAGGACCAGGGCGGCGGGAAAGAGGGCCAGGGCGCCCGTGATGACGGCCGCCAGGGCCGCTTTTTCCCCCCGTCTGTTCCGGGCCTGGTCCATGGGATCCATCGCGCGCCGCGTTGCGCGGGGACGGTGAGGTTCTTCGGGGCTGCTCTTCCGCGACGCGCCCTTTCGAGTCCCCCGATGTTGCAAAAAATCCGCGATCGATTGCAACAGCAAGTCGTGCGGAGCGTTTCGCGCTGCAAACAAGTCGTGGCACTCCCTTCCTTTTCGCAGCTCCCCTTCATGGAAATACCATAGAGCAGCAAAGCCG
>CAZDSO010000045.1:0-26906 GCA_964508045.1 uncultured Planctomycetia bacterium
ACTCCCGCCGGAATCGAGTCTCCTCACGTTCGAGGGGGAGGCGTGGCTTCGCACGGGCGGCATGCTCGAGGCCAAGGTCCGGATCGAAGGCGACGGGCGCTCGGAGACGAACATGCGCCGGGCGCTGGCCTTCGTTCCGCTGCCCACGCGGAAGGCCTACTTCGAGAAGCTCCTGGACGCCGTTGCCCCGGGGGCGGAACTGGTCGACTTCGGCTACTCGAGGCTGGACGACTTCACGCGAAAGCAGGAATACTCGATGACCTTCCGCATCCCCGCCTATCACACGGCCCGCAACGGGCTCCTGCGGTTCCGCCTGCCCCTGCTCCGGCTCGGCGCCGGCCCCAACTTCGCCCGCCACCTGTCCGTGGGGACGTTGAAGGAAAGAAAGAAGACCGCCATGCTCTGGTACACGCAGAAGATCGCGGTGGACGAGACGATCCATCTCCCCAAGGGATACCGCCTCCTGGACGGCGCCGCGAAGGTCTCCGTGGACCGGGAACCCGCCGGCTTCGAGGCGTCGATCGAGAAGAAGGGCGCGGACCTGCGTTCCCGCGCGGACATGGAGTTCCGGGTGAGGCAGCTCGAACCCAAGGCGTACCCGGCCTTCCGCGACGTCACGCAGGCGGTCCAGCAGCGCACCAGGCGCCTTTTCCTGGCCGGCAAGTGAGGAGAACGACATGACCACGACCGCGACCGAAACGTTTTTCGTCTACGAGAAGGACCGGCTTTTGGACCTCGGGCGGTTCCCCGACGCCGACGTCGTCGTGCTGAAGGAAGCGGTGGACCTTGCACTTCACCCGGACGGCCAGTGGGTCCGGACCGTCCGCCGGGCCTGGGCCTACCGGACCGAATTCGGCCGGGACAAGTTCAGTGACGTCTCCGTGCCGTTCCGCGCCGGTCTCCAGACGCTCACGATCCACCGGGCGGAGACGTTCATGCGCGACGGCAAGGTGATGGAGACGCCGGCGTACGCGCAAAACGAGATCGTCCCCTTTCCCCTGGATCACGCCCCGGACTTCGCCGACGCGCGCCACAGCGTGGTCTCCCTGGTCGGTTGCGAGGTCGGGGGCGTCTCCGTGCTCGAGACGACCGTGTCCGACCTGAAGCCCTGGCGCGACTTTTTCTGGGGCGAGGAACAACTGGGAAGCCGGTTCCCCGTCCTCGAGAAGACGTTCCGGCTGAAGGTTCCCGCCGGCACGCGGATCGACCACGCGGTCCGAAACGGGGTCGCCGAACCGAAGACCGCCGCCGCCGAGGGCTTCGACGTCTACGTCTGGAGCGCCTCCGACCTTCCCGCCTACGACCCCGAGGACGCGCCTCCCGGCGCGGACCGCTGGATTCCCGCGGTCGTCTTCTCCGCCGCCGGGTCCTGGGGCGAGGTCACGGAACGTTTCCGGAAGCGATTCGAGGAGGCCGCGCGGCCGGACGCACTCCTCTCGGAAGCCGTCGCGAATGCGATCGAGGATATGGACGATCCCCTGGAGAAACTCGTGAAGGTCCACAAACACGTGCTCGAAGGGGTGAGGACGCTGGACCACCACGCCGCCGACAGGGACTACGCGTTCCGCCACGCCGGAGACGTCTACGCGTCCGGCTACGGCACCGCCCTGGAGAAGGGGGTGCTGCTGGCGGTGGCCGCGCGCGCGGCCGGCTTGAAGACCCGCGTGTTCCTCGGCCTTCCCGCCTACCGCCGCCTCGAAGGCGTCGCGTATCCCGGAGCGGACGCCCCCGTCTGGGTGGAACTCGGCGCCGGAGGCCCCCGGTTCCTCTGCCGGCCGGACAAGCCGCTGCACGAGGCCGGACGGCACCGCCTCCAGGAGACGTCGCTCGTTCCCGTCTCCGAGAAGGCCGAGGCGCCGGAAACGCCGAAGGTCCCGAGAACCCCCAACGTGTCGAAGGTGGAGGCCGAACTCGCCTTGAAGGACGGGACGCTCGAGGGCGACGTCACGTGCCGTTTCTCGGGAGGCTTCAATCCCTTCTTCCGCCTCGCGGCCGGGAAGAAGACCACGCTGGACGCGTTCGCCGGCGAGTGCGCCTCCAGGCTCTTCGAGGGCGCCGAGGCGTCCGAGGTCCGCGCCGGGATCCTCTCCCCCGACCGGACGACGCTGCATTTCCGTCTCGAGAACGCGAAGACCGAGCGGACGGGCACGGAGTTCCTCTCCCTGACGTGGCCGGACCTCCCCAAGGCCCTCCACGATTACGCCGTGCCCGTGCACCGTCAGACGCGCTGCACGACCCTGGTCCTGCCGGGCTCGGCGCGGGTCCAGCTGACGCTGACCGTCGATCTCCCCAAGGACGCCCGCGTCCGCATCGCGCCCGGCGGCCTGAAACGCCGCGGGCCCGCCTGCAACGTCACCGTGAGCCACAAGGAGAAGGAAGGCTCGCTCGCCGTCGACGCCCGCTGGGAATTCCCCGAGACCCTCGTCCACCCGCAGGATTTCGGGAAGTTCCGCGAGGCGGTCTGCGCCACGGCGAACCCCGAGGCCCGTTCGATCCTGATCGAGGGGATCTGATCCCCTTCGGGAAAGGAGGCGCCCATGCGACCCGTTCTCCTGTCTTGCCTCCTGGTTGCTTCGTTCCCGGGCCTTGTGCTCGCACAGCGTGCCCCGCACATCGAGAGCCATGACCTCTCGGTCACGCTGGAGCCGGAACGGCACCGCCTGACCGGCACGGACCGCATGACCTTCCGGGAACCGGCGACGGGCGTCGTGCCGCTGAGGCTGCACCGCGGCCTCGCGATCCTCCGCGCGGAAGGAGGCGGGAGGACGCTGGAGACGTCCGACGAGGGCCCCGTCGAAGGAAGCGCGGCCCGGATCGTTCGCATTCGCCTCCCGCTCGGGTTGTCGGTGAAGCGGCTGACCCTGGCATACGAGGGATCCATCCACGATCCGGTGCGGCGATCCGGCGCCGTGGGATTCGTCCGCGGGGACGACACCTCGGGCATCATCTCGGAGGAGGGCGTCTTCCTCCACGGCGGCACGCACTGGCACCCCCGGGGCGCGGAGACCTTCGCGCACTTTCGCATGGTCTTTCGGATCCCCGAGCCGTGGCGCGTCGTGACCGAGGGGGAGCTCGAGAAGGACGAGGTGAAGGAGGGGACGCGGGTCACCGCGTGGGAATCGGACACGCCGCTGGACGGCCCGGCCGTCGCAGCCAACCGCTTCGCCGTCAAGGGCAGGGACTTCGACGGGGTGCGCATCTCCGCCTACTTCCTGCCCGAGGACGCCCGGCTCATGGACGACTACATCGAGGCTGCGGGACGCTACCTCGCCTTCTACCGGGAACTGCTCGGCCCGTACGCCTACGACCGGTTCGACATCGTGGAGAACTTCTTCACCACCGGCTACGGCATGCCCGGCTTCACGCTGCTCGGGCCGCGGGTGGTGAAGATGGCCCATTTCGGCTCGAGGACCCTCGGCCCCCACAGCCTGGGCCACGAGCTCGTCCACTGCTGGTGGGGCAACCACGTCTTCGTGCCGCGGGGCACGGGGAACTGGTGCGAGGCGCTGACCACCTACTGCGCCAACTACTACTGGGTGGAGCGCTTCGAGGGGCCGGAGAAGGCCCGGGCCTACCGGCGGAAGGCCTTTTTGAAGTATTCCATCTTCGTCGACGAGGAGAACGATTATCCCGTCCGGGAATTCGCCTACAAGCGCAAGGAGACCGACGACTTCATCGGTTACACGAAGGGCTCCATGGTGATGCATACCCTGCGGGGGGAGATCGGCGACGGGCCCTTCTTCGCCGCGCTTCGGCGCGTCCGCAGGGAGTTCGGCGGCCGCGTCGCGCGGTGGGAGGATTTCCGGCGCGCCTTCGAGGCCGAGGCGGACCGCGACCTGGGCTGGTTCTTCGACCGGTGGATCGACGGCACGGGCGCGCCCTCGCTGACCCTTCGCGACGTCTCCACCGTGGCGGACGGGGAGGGCTGGATCGTCCGGGCCCGGATCGCCCAGCGCGGGGAGCCCTTCCGGCTCACCGTGCCCGTCGTCCTGACCACGGAGGAGGGGACGGTCCGGGACCGGTTCCAGATCGGCCCGGCGCGCGACCGCATCGCGCTGCGCGCGGACGCGAAACCCCTCCGCCTCGAGGTCGACCCCGCCTTCGAGGTCTTCCGGCGCATCCACCGCCGGGCGATCCATCCCTGCCTCGAGCTGACGCTCGCCCACGACTCCGCCGTGGCCGTCTACCCCACCGGCGGGACGGAGGCGGAAAACGCCTTCTACCGCCGGCTTGCCGGGAACTATCAGAAGAGCAGCCGCCGCATCCCCGCCCGGGCGGACGAGACGATCCGCGCGGCGGACCTCGAGGGACGGTCCCTGCTCGTCCTCGGAGGCCCCGCGATCAACACGGTCGCGAAACGCCTCGCCCCCGCCCTGGACGGAACCGGGCTCGAGACCGGCGAGACGCACTTTCGCATCCGGGACCGCCGCTTCGACGATCCGGAGCAGAGCGCGCTCGTCTCCGTGGTCCACCCGCTGAACGCCCGGCGGCACGTCACCTTCTACCTCGCCAATGCCCCCGAATCGATGGGCCGCGCGCGCCTCATGGGCCATTACGGATGGGACTCCTACCTCGTCTACGACGTTAGAAAGCCCCGGCAGGTCCTGTTCCGGGGGAACTTCGAGGCGGGCGCGAGTCCCGATGCCGTCGATCTGGTTGCCCGGGAGAAGGGCGGTTCGCGACGAAGCGTTTTCGGACCCGGGGAAGCCTTCGCCTTCCGCTACGAGGACGGAAGACGGATGACCTTCGAGGAGATGGTCGAGCGCCTGGACGCGTACGACGCCGTCTTCGTCGGGGAATACCACAACGACTGGGCCACGCACCGGGCCGAAGCGGGCATCCTCCGGGGGCTGATCGAGCTGGGGCGACGCGACGTGGCCGTCTCCATGGAGATGTTCGAGCGCGACGTCCAGGACGTGCTGGACCGCTACCTCGCCAGCGAGATCGACGAACAGACGTTTTTGAAGGACGCCCGCCCGTGGGGCAACTACGTCACGGGCTACCGGCGCATCGTCGAGCGCGCGAAGCGGGCGGGCATCCCCGTCCTGGCGTCCAACGTCCCGCGCTCCCTGGCTTCCGAGGTCGCGCGCGGGGGGCGCGAGGCCCTCGAAAACCTCCCCGAGGCGAAGAAGGCGCTGGTCGCCCGGAAGGTCACCACGCCCGAGGGCCCCTACAAGGAGAAGTTCCTGAGGACCCTCCTCGGGGGGCGCCCCGGCGTCCACCCCATGGCCGGGAGGTTCTACCTCGCCCAGAGTCTCAAGGACGATACGATGGCCGAGTCCATCGCCGACTTCCTGCGCTCCCCGGGGAGGAAGAACACGCTGGTCGTCCACTACAACGGGAGCTTTCACTCCGACGGGCACCTGGGCACGGTCATGAAGTTCGAGAAGCGGATGCCGGGCAGGAAGGTCGCCGTCGTCAAGATCGTGCCGGTCCGCGACCTCGGACACGCGGACGTGGAGGCGTGGCGGAGGGACGCCGACTTCCTGCTGGCGGTCGAGCGGCGGGGCGAGGATCTCCGGAGCGGGTTGCACGCGTTCCAGATCGCCTCGCGCATCCGGTTCCTGCCCGTCCTGCCGGAGGACTTCGATCCCGGGAGACGGATCCCCTGCCTCGTGGTCTTCCACGACCGGGGAAGCGGGCCGAGGTCCGCCCTGCGCGCCCTGAAGGACTGGGGGATGGACGAGGCGCTCCTGGTCCTGGTCGAGGGGCTCCACCCGGTGTGGAACCGCGACGGGACGCCCGGCTACGGGTGGTTCTCCCCGGTCCGGGGCGGGGAGGACGGGGACGTCCTCGCGACGTTCGGCGCCGAGCTGGCCGCGCACCTTCGCGCCGGCTACCCGGTGGACGCGGACCGGGTCTGGTTTCTCGGCATCGGAGAGGGCGCCCTCGCGGCGCGCGAGGCCTTCGCGGGGGCGGGGTCGCCGGAGGGATGGCGGATCGCGGCGGTGGGCGCCATGCCGGGGGCCCGCAGGGAAGCCGGAGAGGCGCAGGTCCACCGCGTCCGGGCGGCCGGGGGCGCGTCCGTCTATTCCGACGCCATGGGCGAGGCGCTCAGGGAGACGCTCGGGTTCGGGAAGGTCCCCGCCGCACCGCTCGAGAAGGAGAGGGCGGTCGTGCTGAGCGTGTCCGCGGACACGGAAGCGGCGCGGCGCTGGGGGTATCGGATCGCCAAGGACGTGGAGAAGGCGCTCGGGAGCAAGGTGCATCTCTACACGGGCGCCGGGGAGGTGGGCCTCGAGGACGTCTTTCTGGCCCTGCATCTCCAGGGAGTGAAGCGGATCGTGCACCAGCCCCTGACCTTCGATCCCGAGGCCGTCTGGAAGCCCGCGCTTCCCGACTGGGCGCGGGACGAGATCGAGGCGAAGGTCGAGACCCTGCCGCCGCTCGCGTGGAAGGAGGTCCTCCGGAGCGGGGTCTTTCCGCCCCGGCCGCAGGGGAGGATGGCGCCGTCCCCGCGCTTCGTGATCCTGGTCGCCTCGGGAGAAGAGGAAGATGCGCTTGGCCGGGCGGTCCGCGCCTCCGGGTTGACGAACGTGCGCGTGGTCCGGGAAGCGGACGGCTTCGACGCGGTGGCCCGCGCCCTGCACAGCACGGCGCCGACGGGCATGCCGGGCATGATGGGGATGGCGCCGCCGGTCTACGTTCTGCGGGCGGGGTTCGCGGCGGGCGCTCCCGCTTCCTTCCTGCCCGCCCTCTACCGGCACGGCGATCCGAACCTGCGGATCCGCGCCGGCGTGGGGTGCTTGCAGCTCGAGAAGGTGATCCTGGACAGGCTGGGGAAGCACTCCGGAAACGAGTAGCGCACCACACCTACACGTATCGGTTCGGAGATGACGTCGATGCAGGAGACCGAGCTGAAGTTCTCCCTTCACGACCTCGAGGCGTACGAGACCGTGATCCGGAACCTGGGGCCCGCCCGGCGCGTGCGGGAGCAGACCAACCACTACTTCACGGGGGACGAGGGGGGGAGGCTGCAGAACGGGGAAGCCATGGTCCGGCTCCGGGAGGAAGACGGGGGCTTCCGGCTGGCCTTCAAGGAGGGACTCGTCGTGGAGGGCGCCTGTTTCCGTTGCCGGGAGGTGGAGGAGGATCTCCCCCCGGAGACGGGCCGGGCGCTCCTTGCGGGGACCCGGCAACCCGGGGAAACCGGGGGGGAGGCGTCCCGCGCCCTGACTGCGTCTCTGGGGGAAGCCACCCTCTCGATCGCGGGGACGTCGCGGACGAAGCGCGTCGAGCTGGACCTTCCGGGGGGCGTCGTCCTGCAGGCGGACCACGCCGTATTTCCGGGCGGCCGCGAGGATTTCGAGCTGGAGATCGAGACGGCCGATCCCGGGGAGGCGGAACGGGAGCTCCGGAGGCTTCTGGGGCGCCGGGGCATCGTTCCGAAGGCCCAGACGAAGACGAAATACCGCCGGTTCCTGGAGGCGGCGGGGCTGGCGTGATCCTTCTGGGGCCTGGAATCCCTCTACGGGGTCGCGCTCCTTCCCTCCCGCGCGGCGCGGTCCAGCAGCTTCCCCCACCGCCGGTCGCACAAGAACGCCCAGTCCCACGGCGCGGAGAGGATCGACGCCTGGAAGGCGTCGGCCCACGCCTGGGTGGCGCGGGCGAGGTCGCGCTCGCGGATGGGCTCGCCCAGGTCGATCTCGACGGCCTCGTCCTTCACGCGGACGAAGCCGGGCAGGATGGGGGCCTTCGCCTGCCTGGCGAAGCGGGCGGGCCAGGAAGGCAGGTGCACGGTCTGTCCGTAGAACGTCGCTTCCACGCTGTCGTCCCGCTTGTAGTCGAGATCCGTGGTGCCGACGATGAGACGGCCCTTCTTCAACGCGGAAAGAAACTGCCGTGCGGCTTTCACCGCGCTCGATCGGTCCAGGACGAGGAGTTCCAGCTCCAGCGGTTTCATGAAATCCCGCTGGATCTCGGCCCGTTTCGGGTTCCGGGGCCCCCGGGAGAGGATCATCGTGGGGTAGCGCTTCGACACCAGCGCAGCCGAGAAGATGCCGCCCAGCACGTGGGGAAGCACGACGATGGCCCGTCCCCCCTCTTCCTGGATGTCCTCGAAGGTCTGCCGGGCCTTGTCCGTCATGCGGATCCGGGGAAGGATTCCCTCCACGCCCAGGCGATGGGCGTCCAGGAAGGCCAGAGCGACGAACCGGCATCCGTCGACCAGGCGGAAGAAGATCCGCCTCGGCGTATCCCCCGCCGCGCCGAGCGCGAGAATGTTCCGTGCGGATCGCCGCCAGGGATGCAGGGGAAAGAACCAGAAAGCCTTCATCGTCAGGGAGGCCCAGGCCAGGGCGCCCTGGAACGCGAAACGCGGGATGAGGGGGCGGCATTTCAAGGCGAGGGCCGAGAAGCGGACGAGGATCCCCTTGAACCACCCGAACCCGAGAAGTTTCTTCCACGTCCGTTTCACGTCTTCGTCTCCTTCCCCTTCGAGGGCCGTCGCCTTTCATGATGTCAAAATCGAGACCTTTTTTGCATCCTTGGGATCCGCGGATCGCGGGCGGTACAATCGGGCGTGGAGGATCGGATGGACGAGACACCGAGGGCGGGCACTTCCCGGGAATCCGAGGCGATGAGCCGGACCGTGTTCTTCCTGCGCCTCGCGGACGTGCTTTTACTGGCCGTCCTCTTCCTGCTTTCCATCGATTGGTGGAACGAGGTCCCGGGGCCGCTTCCCGTCCCCGGCGACGCAACCGGCGCCGCCGGCGACCGGGGGGGGACGGGGTTTGCGAGCTGGTTCGCGCTTCCCCTGATCGGCGCGGGCATGACCGTCTTCTTCTTCGCCCTTCCCCTGCTGAAAGGCCCCACGGAACGCCGGCCCTGGCTCATCAGCCTGCCCCGGCGCAAGACCTTCCATCGCCTCCCCCCGGACGCGAGGAAACGCGTGATCCACGCGGCGTTCGGCCTGCTCTCCTTCTATCCCCTTCCGGCGCTCCTCTTCCTCCTGTACGGCCAGTGGACCCGTTTTTGCGTCGCCACCGGGTCCACGGAGACCTTCCCCCCCCTGATGGCCGTCCTCTTCGGCGCCGTGGTCCTGGTCGCGACGGCCGTCTACCTCGTCGTGCTGGACGCGATCATCCGGCGGGAAGCCCGCAAGGCGGGGACCGGCTGAGAGGCTGTGGAAACACCCCCTGTCGGCGCTGCGCGAGGGGATGTTTCCACTCGCTACGCCTTTGCGCGCGAGCCCTGGCGCGTTCCCCGCCGGCGGAAGGTCTCCACGATGAGCCGCAAGGCTTCCGGCTTGGAGACCTCCCACCGCGGCGCGAGGAGAAGCTCGGGGGCGGGATCGCTCACGAGTCGGTGGACCACGACGTCCGAGGGGATCCGCTCCAGGAAATCGGTTGCGAGGTCCGCGTGTTCTTCGACGGAGAGGGTCTTCACGTTGCCGCGTCGCCAGTTCTCGGCGAGGGCCGTGCCCTCGGCCACGTAGAGGTGATGGATCTTCACGCCGTCGAGGGGAAGGGACGCGAGCCGCCGGGCGGTTTCCCGGACGTGTTTCGCCTCCTCGCCGGGCAGGCCCAGGATCACGTGGGCCAGGGTCTTCAGTCCCCGGCGCATCGCCCGGTGCACGGCGTCGGCGAAACAGGCGTAGTCGTGGCGCCTCCGGATGCGCCGGAGCGTCTCGTCGTGGGCCGACTGGAGGCCGAGTTCCAGCCAGACGTCCCGCTTCGGGGCATAGGAGGCCAGGAGGTCCAGGACGGGATCGGGAACGCAGTCGGGGCGGGTGCCCACGGAGAGGGCGACGACGTCGTCGAGGAGGGCGTGGCGGTAGGTCTTCTCGAGAACGTCCACGGAAGCGTGGGTGTTGGTGTGTGGCTGGAAGTAGACGAGGAAGGCGAGGTCGGGACGCCGCGATCGAAGGCGGCGTCTGGCGCGGTCGATCTGTTGTTCGAGGGAGGGGGGTTCGCGTAGCGAGGCCGGGCGGAAGGAATCGACGGCGCAGAAGGTGCAACCCTCGGTGTCGAGGGTGCCGTCCCGCATCGGACAGGTGAAACCGGCGTCCACCGTGATCTTGGCGACGGGCCTGTCGAAGGTCTCCCGCAGGTAGCTTGCGAGGTTGCGGTAGGGAAGCGGTGGATCGGGCATCAGGACTTGTTCAAGCGGACCTTCTTGAGAAGGCCTTCGACTTCCTCGAGCCGGGCCTGGTGATCCGACGGGTCGGAGGAAGCGGCGTCCCGGCTCTTTTCGAGGGCTTCCTGGGCGAGGTCCCAGAAGCCGGAATCGTAGAAGCTCTTGCCGGCGTGGAAGTAGCCCTCCACGGGGCCGCCTTCGGGGTAGATGTGCTCGTAGACGGCCCTGAGACCGGTGGAATAGGTGTCGGCCAGCAGGGATTCGCCGAAGATGTAGAGGCTGCGGATGAAGATCCGGTTCTGGGCGTTCTGGGGGAAGAGGGCTTCCAGGCGGGCGCGGGCCCGGTTGAACAGATGGTTGATCTTGCTGAGCCGGATGGGGAAGTAGCGGTGGACCTCTTCCAGGATCATGGCGGAGATTTCCTGGTTTTCCAGGGGCCCGTAGGTCTTGACGGTGTAGTGCTCCTCCTTGAGGATGGACACCTCGTGGAAGATCTCGCTGACGGAGCGGTCGAAGGTGTCGGTGTGGTCGAGGGTTCGGAAGAGTTTGTGCGCCTTGATCTTGAGGGGGACGAGGAAGTCGTTGCGGAGCCGCTCCAGGGCCCTGAAATCGAACAGGCCCGAGACCTCCTCCGCGCTCAGCTTCAGTTTCCGCCGGTCGACCTTCCTGTCCTGGGCGTACTCGGCGACTTTCTGCTCGTACCCCTCGAAGAGACGGCGGAATTCGGCCAGAGACTTGTAGAAGACCTCGACCAGTTCCCAGAAGTCGGAGGAGGTGCCGTCGATGTCCATGTGTTCGTCCATGAGATCGGAAAGGTCTTTCTTCGCGTTGCAGGGACGATGGATGTTCGTGCAACGCAGGAAGCGTCGGAGGTCCGGTCACGGTTGCGCCGGCATTCCCGTCCTTGTCTCGCGCCCGATCAAAGGGCGGAATTGTACGGATCGCCGGGGAGTCTGTCAACGAAATTGAGCTGCGGCAGCTTCGCGCGGACGGCTCGCGCTTCCCCCGTTCCGCGATTCCCGCCCGTCTAGTAGAATGGTCCGCCGGCACTTCGCACGCAGAGCCGTCCTCCGCGCGCGATGCCGCTCGTAGAAAGGAACGCCATGAAAATCAACGCCCTCCCGGTGTCTTCCGCGGCGCGCCTTCTCCTTTGCGGCCTTGCGCTGCTCGTCCTCGGGTGCCCCGCGCCGGCGAGCCGGACGGGGGAGCCGGCCGGAAGCGACCGGGGAGACCGCCCGAAGGAGGGAGAGGAGCCCGCGGAAGCGCGGAAGGACGGGCTGGTCTTCGAGACGCGTACCCCCTATTCCCACATCCGCATCCGCGACCGGGAGAGGGTCCGCTACCTCCTCTTCGTGCGGGACTCGGGACAGGAGGTGATCGAGACGGGCATCGACCTGGACGCCCCCCACCGGCTCCAGGTTCCCTACACGCGGTACATGTTCGCGAGCTTCCTCTTCCGGCCGAAGCCGAAGCGCGTCCTGATCGTCGGCCTGGGCGGGGGCGCCATGGTCCGGTTCCTCAATCACGTCTTTCCGGACACGCACGTGGACGCCGTGGAGATCGATCCCGTCGTGGTGCGGGTGGCCGAGGAGTACTTCGGCACCCGCCCCGGCCCGCGAACCCGCATCGTCACCGAGGACGCCTTCGTGTTCTTCGAGAGATCCGAAGAGACCTACGACGTCATCTACATGGACGCCTTCCTCAAACCGGGCGGCGACACCGACGCCACCGGCGTGCCGCTGCACTTGAAGACCCTCGCCTTCTACCGGCAGATCCAGGATCGCCTGGCCGACCGGGGGCTCGTCGTGTTCAACCTCAATCCCCACCCGGGGCTGCAGGCGGACCTGAGGACGATCCGCGAGGCGTTTTCCCAGATCTACATCTTCCCCGTGCCCGACCGCCACAACACCGCCGTCGTGGCGACGCTGGAGAAGAGGCGGCGCGGGCGCGGCGAGCTCGAGGCTGCGGGCGCGCGTCTGGACGCCCGCGTGGACGCGGGGTTCTCCTTCGAGGAGATGGCGCGGCGCCTCCGGAAGTGAGAAACTCGGAAAAAATCCCTGCTTCCGCTCGCGAGGGGATGTTTCCACTGGACCGCCTCAGCGGCCGTCGGTGAGCGCGTAGACCGCGAATTGCGCGACCCAGTGCCCGTAGGCCAGGTAGTCGCCGGCGTGGGTCTCGTGCGCGTCCATGCCGGCCCGAACGTGATCCCGCCAGGCCGAGACCAGCCGGTCGCGCTCCGCCCCGTCCTTCACGGTGCGCGCGAGCGCGCCGAGGGCCCAGGCGCGGCTCCAGTTCATCCCGAGATGGTGGGCGGGCCCGAGGATCTCCACGGGACGCAACGGCTCGTCTCCCAGAGGATGCTCGCCCAAGAACGCCTCCCGTTCCTCCGGCCCGCAGGCCGTCGCCACGAGGTAGGCCCAGTTGCCGAAGCGCGAGAAGAACTCGGGGCGGCGTGCGTCCTCGGCGAAGTCGAGGGAGGCGTCGCTCTCGAGAAAGCCGCTTCGGATCAAGGCGCCCGCGCGGTTCTTACCCTCCTCGTCTCCCGTGCCGCGGTAGAAGGCCCACAGCTGGGCCAGGGCCCAGGCGTCGCTGGCGTACTCCGCCGTCTCGGGCGTGGGAGGCTTCTCCTTCCAGTACGCGAGCAGGGAAGCCGCGACGTCCTCGGCCATGGGCCGGAGACGCCGGGGGCGCTCCGCGTCCGTCTCGCGCGCCCATCTCTCGAATTCGAGCGCGAGGCGGAGGAACCAGGCGCGTCCGTACGGCATCTCGAACGAGGGGTCCTGCTCGAGATGGTCCGCCTCGGCCTCGAGTCCTTCGGCGGTCAGGGAGGCCTCGGCGACCCGTCCTCCTTCGCGGCCGGGGCCGAGGACGCGGTCGATCCTGAGGAGGGCCCAGTGCCCGTGGACGGAGGAGTGCCAGTCATAGCAGCCGCTGAACACGGGATGTTCGGTGTCGTGCCGGCGGACGGCCTCCCGGATCGTGGTTTCGAGTCGACCGAGCAGGCGGTTCCGTTCGCCGGCGGGCATCAGGTCGGGCGGTTTCATGGGGACCTCCGTGGGGGATGGTTCCTGGGAAACAGCCGGTTTCGCGGGATCCGGGGGACAGGAAGCGAGTCCGGCGAGAACGAGGACGAGGGCGCAACGAACGCCGGGGGAGGGAGAGAGAAGACCCGGAGACCTTTCCGGCCTCCGGATGAAGCCCGCTTCCGATGGACGGGGGTTCATTGGAGCGGCTCGATCACCCTGGAAACGCTTCCCCGGAAAAACTTCTTGAGGTCATGGACGGCCTTCAGCGTTTCGACCGGAATCCCTTGAAGTTTTCCGACTTCGGAATGCGTGTAGGGAACGCATTCGGGATAGAGATCCGACGCGCTTCGATACCCCAGGTCGTCGTCGACGAGAAGAACCTTTTCTCCGAGCGCTTCGCTTTGAATGAGGTGAAACCCGTGTTGCGCCATCTTCTATCGCCCTGAAAGGAGCCCTTCTTTGTGCGCAAGTGTACGGCCGTCCGGTCGGGAATCAAGCGTTTTTTATGAGATTTCCATGTAGCCTTCGCGAGGAGGCTCACAGGGTCTTGAAATCCTCCTCTTGCGGCGCGCGGAACTCCATCTCCCGGCTTCCCACCTTCACCACCGCCCCGGGGGCCAGGGAGGCCAGGCCGCGCGCGGGAAGCGCCCGGCCGTCGATGCGAACCTCGACGCCCCCGGCCGGCGCCCCGAGCAGGAATTCCTTCCGGTAGCGGTAGAGGCGTGCGCCCCGGCCCGTCCCGGGGATGCGGATCGCGGCGTCCTCGTCCTCGCCGATGCCGGCCTCTCTGACCAGGAGGACGTAGGCGTGGTTCTTGGCGTTGGAGGGCCTGAGGATGCGCACGGCCGCGATGCGTGACGGTCCTTCCATGCCGAGCATCCCCGCGGGGGGGCCCGGCGCGTCGCCCTGGACGGAGAACAGCGTGCCGGCTTCGGCCGCGGGGTAGACCCGGATGTCCAGGAGCAGGGCGCCCTGGGAGAGGCTGACGAGGGCGTGTTCCGGCAGGCGAAGGGAGCGTCCGGCCGGAAGAGGCTTTCCTTCCACGGCGATCCCCCGGTTTTTCCGGTTGGTGAGGACGACCTCGCCCTCGCCGATGCTCAACGTCGCGTGGTAGCGGCTGATGAGGAGGTTCTTCTCGTAGTTTTCGGGATCGCGGTCCCGGCTTCGGCACGGCAAGGCGCGAAGCAGCCAATCCATCTTCACGCGTCCCTCGCGCGGGTCTTCGACGGACGCCTGGCGGCCGAGTCGCGCGGTCTCCCTGGAGAGCACGAAGATCTTGAGAGGCGGGTCGGACTTGCGGACGGCGAGAAGGCCGGCGTCGAGACCGGTTCCCCCGCCGGAACCCGGAAGTCTCTGGAAACGCTCCGATTCCACCTCGGCGAGCGTCGGTCCGGCGTGGTGTTCTTCCTCCCCGAACCCTTCGACCGTATGGACCTGGAAACGGCCGGCGTCCACCTGCCGCGCCCGGAAGGCGTCCGTGGGGACTTCCAGGGTCTCGGCGCGCGGGGGCGTGGGGGGCCGGATCGGCTCGTCGAGGGAGGCGTGTTCGTCGGCCGGGGGCGCTGTCTTTCCGGCGCGGGGCGCCTCCCGGTCCCCGCCGTCTGAGACGGTGGCGAGGCCGATCTGGGCGGGTCCGGCCAGTCTCTCCAGGATCTCGATCATTTCCCGGACGTTCTGGATCCGCTCCTCGGGTTTCTTGGCCATCAGGCGGGCGACGATGTCGCGCCACTCGTTCGAGAGGGGGGGGCGCAGGGCGAGGGGATCGGGGATGGGATCCTTGAGATGCATGCGGATGACGTCGGCGGGGCTTTTGGCCTGGTAGGGGAACCGTCCCGTCAGGGCGAAGAAGAGCGTGGCCCCCAGCGAGTAGAGGTCCGAGCGGTGGTCCACCTCGTCGCCCCGTCCCTGCTCGGGGCTCATGAAGGCGGGGGTGCCAAGGACGGCGCCGGGCGCGGTGATGCGGTCGGCGGAGGCGAGGTCCCGGGCGAGACCGAAGTCCGCCACCTTGGCGAGGCCGCGCTGGGTGATCATGATGTTGTCGGGCTTGATGTCGCGGTGGATGAGGTTCTTCTCGAGGGCGGCTTCCAGGGCGTGGCCGCACTGGAGGAAGATCGCGACGGCGGAGGCTTCCTGGAGGGGGCCCTTCTGGACGACGATCTCCCTCAGCGTCCGCCCTTCCACCAGCTCCATCGCGATGTAGAAGAGATGCTCGTGCTCGCCGGCGTCGAAGACCTGGACGATGTTGGGATGGGAGAGCTGGGCCGCCACCTGGGCTTCCCGGAGGAACCGCTCCAGCCGTTTCCGCCCGCGCATGGCGTATCCCGGCGGCAGGACCTTCAGCGCCACGGGCCGTTTCAGCCTCAGCTGCGTGGCCTTGTAGACCGTGCCCATCCCGCCCTTCCCCAGGACGGAATCGAGGCGGAACCCCTCGACCACCATGCCGATCTTCGGTTCGGACTGGGACACGAGATCCTCATCGT
The DNA here is from genome assembly GCA_964508045.1 of uncultured Planctomycetia bacterium. Classification (GTDB taxonomy): domain Bacteria; phylum Planctomycetota; class JAKEIC01; order JAKEIC01; family CAZDSO01; genus CAZDSO01. Next base: position 15,584 of record CAZDSO010000045.1, read on the forward strand.
TTCGCGGTCGCGCGCCCTCGCCCCGCGGATTTCTTCTTCCCGCCCTTCTTGCGGCCTTTTCCCGCCTTCTTCTTGCGGCCCTTCTTGGCCTTGCCGGCGGTCTTCTTGCGACGTTGCTTCTTCCCTCCGCCCGCCTTCTTGCGCCCTTCCGCCTTGCCGCGCCCGGCCGTCTTCTTCCGGCCCTTGGCGCTCCCGCCCTTGCCCGCCTTCTTGCGCCCTTCCGCCTTCCCCTTGCCCGCCGTCTTCTTCTTCCCCGCCTTCTTCCGCTTCCGCTTCCCTCCCCGGGCCGGTATCGTGCAGCTGGCAAGGTCCCGGGGAAACCGGGTGAGGCGTTCCGCCCCCGTCTCCGTGATCAGCACCGTGTCGGAGTGCCTGAACCCCGCGAATCCCGGCAGGTAGATGCCGGGCTCCACCGCGAAGACCATGCCGGGCTTCAGGATCTCCTCTTCCCCCGCGTCCAGGAAGGGGGGCTCGTGGAAATCGAGACCCAGCCCGTGTCCCGTGTGGTGCAGCGTCCTGTCGGCAAGGCCCGCCTTCTCGAACACGTCGTAGGCGGCCTCGTCGGCGGCCGCGCAGGGTGCGCCGGGACGCAACGCCCCGATCGCGGCCTCCTGCGCCCTCAACATGACCTCGAAGGCTTCCGCCTGCTCTCCGCTCGCCTTCCCCAGGATCAGCGTCCTCTCCAGCTCGCAATGGTATCCTCCCACTTCCGCCGAGGCCCCCGATCCGAGCACGTCCCCCTTCTGGATCCGCCGGTTCGTGGCGAAGGTGTGGGGGATGGCGGACTCGGGGCCGACCTGCCCCCGGAAGCCGGCGGAGGCCGGGGCGTCGCCGAACACCGACTGCCGGTAGGCCTCGCCGAGGGTCCTCTTCATCTCGCCCGTCGCCTCCAGCGTGGCTTCGAGCGACGCTTCCACGTCCCACACGCCCGGAGAGGTCCGCTCCACCAGCTTGCTAAGGGCGGCGTCCGCCCAGCGGCAGCTCTCGCGAAGAAGGGCGATCTCCTCCTCCGACTTCACCTTCCTCTGCTGCCGGAGGTAGTCGTCGAACGCCACGAACTCCGCCCGGGGCAGCAGGTCGGCGAGCTTCGGTCCGGCGTACCCCCAGCGGCTTTCGTAACCGGCGGGGTTGTCGGTCCCGATGCGTCCCTTGCCCATCCCCATCTCCCGGAGAAAGTCCGCGATGGCCTCCATGGGGTGTTTCCGCCCCGGATAGTCGAAGTAGGTGCGGACGAGCGAGATGCGGCCGCCTCCGGCGCGCGCGTGATGCTCCTCGAGGCGCGGGCCCACGAATCCCGCGTCCCCCTTGAGCGGCACCACGAGGCCGGCCGGGCGTTCCGTGGACACCATGAAGAAGCCCGTGAGGTAGAACACGCTGAGAGGCTGGGTGAGATACGCCCCCGCCAGTTCCCTCGCCCGGAGCGCCTCGCACAGCCGATCGTGCCTCTTCGAAAGTTCCGTTTCCGAAATGCGCCATTGCATCGTCCGGCCTCCTCCGAATGCATAGTTTTCACTGGTGCAACACGAAATACACCCCCTACCCCTTCCCCGGGACGAGCTTCACCGTCCGCTGCTCGAGCTCGTCGATCTCGCGGCAGAACCTTCTCAACGCCTCCCAGCGCTCCGGCGGTACCGCCTGGGAATAGAGCCGGACCTCGCGCCGTACCGAGAGCGTCCCCGGCTCCGCCCGGAAGGAGAAGGCGTAGAGGCCGAACTCCCCGCCCCCGACCCGGCTCGGCGGCGCCTCCACCCGGACGCCCTCGCCGAACCGGTACGTGATTTCCTCCGCCCCGCCGCCGCCCGGCCCGAAATCCAGCAGCGCGGGAAAATCCCGCTCCGTCTCGCGGATCAGCCGCCGGCGCATGGACAGCGGCGTCCGGATCGACCGGAACACCAGGCGGTCCCCGTCGCGGGAGGCGAACCGCGAGATCGAGCCGCGGAAGGAAAGGACCGTGTTCGGCTCCTCGGGATCGAAGTCCGAGAGCGCCCAGTCGTCGATCCGGATCCGCTGGAAGAGCCGGTTCGCCAACTGCATCACGGCCATCTTCTTCATCGACGCGCTCAGCCCCCGGTCGAAAAAGGAGCGCAGGTTCGCGGCCGAGGCGCCCGGGATGACCAGGGCCGCGTCCACCTCCGCGTCGCCGCCGCTGGAAACCGTGACGGTCCCCCGGATGATCCCCGAACTCTCCAGCTTCGAGAGGGTGGGCAGCGTCACCCAGTGCACGCCCTCGCGCGTGATCCGGACGGCTTCCGCGCCCGAGGTTCTCGGGGGCAGGGACGCAAAGGGGGTGTACCGCGCCGGATACAGATAGACCCCCCCGTCCCCCACGGGCAGGTAGACGAGATCCCCCTCGAAGGAAAGCGTCCGGAAGTCCCAGTCGGTCCTCAGATCGGGCCAGCGCCGGTAGCGGACCTTCTCGGGTTCGAGACCGGCTCCCTGCGCCAGGGCCCAGAAGAGATCCTTCGTCGATCCCTCCTTCTTGCGGATCGCCTGCACCGGGCCCTCGTTGCCGTCCTTGATCTCGCTCACGCACCAGGCGTAGATCGCCTTGAGCTTCGCGAGATCGTCGGCGCACCCCTCGCAGAGGCTCTCGGCCTTCTCGCGGACGGCTTCGGGAACCGTCGACCTCATGCAAAGACCCCTCAGCTCCCGCTCCAGCCCCGGATCGTCCAGTTCCCCCTGGAGGAAGAAGATCGCCGGAAGCGACCGGGACGGAGGAGGCATGAAGCCCTCGGGCTCGAATGCCTCCAGGTTCTCCAGGTCCCACACGTACGATGTCCTCTTCCCCGACTCGAGCACCGCCGGCGCTTCGTCGAGATTCCGCTTCACGATCTCCACCTCCGTCTCGGAGGGGAAGATCACGGCGAGCCGGAATCGGAGCACCTTCTCGTCCGGGCGCCGGAGGTCGGTCACATGCACGAGGTGGCGGAGGTCCCGGGTCGGGGGCCGGAGGCGGTGATGGCGCACGGTGCAGGTTTCCACGATCTGTCCCCGGTCCAGGGCGGGAAGGGCGATGTAGCGGCCCTCCTGGACGGGATCCGGCTCGAGGATCCTGCCGTCGGCGTGGAACACCCGGGCCTCCACGATCCGGTCGGGCATGTGGATGCGGCCGTACTTCTCGCCGCCCTTCTTGTTGAGGATCATCACGATCCGGTGCCGCTGCTCCTCGCAGGCCGCCGGTTCCGCGCCGAAGAAACGGAATACGCGCTGCTCGAACAACACGACGGAGGAGACCTTCTCGAAATCCTCCGGAGACGGCGCGTCCGAGATCACGGCTCGTGCGTCCACGCGAAGAGCGTCCGGCAACCCCCGATCCTCTCCCCGCCGGCGGGCTAGACACGCCCGTGCAGCGTGGTCGTACACACCGATCTTGTTCGGCGCGTCCAGCGCCCGGCCCCACGCCCTCTCGAGGCCCTCCCGGTTTCCGGCCAGGGCTTCCAGTTTCTCCTCGATCCCGTACGCCCACCGGTTGTCCGGATCGAGCTTCCAGACCTGGGCGAGGGCCTCCCGCGCCTGATCGTACCGCTCGAGCCGGATCAAGACGTTCGCCAGGTGTCCCCGGATGTTGGCGTCCTCGGGCCGCTTCCCGGCCCAATCGCGATAGTGGGCCTCGAGATCCTCCCACCGGCCCAGCGCTTCCCACAGCGGGAACAGAGGGGCTGCATGCGACGAACCCCTGGCCTTCATCCACGCCTCGGTCCAGGCCAGCTGGGCCGGGACGTTGCCCTTCGAGCCGTACCACCGGGCCCGGGCCAGGGACGTCCGCGGATCGTCCGGATGGAGGCGCCCGAGCGCTTCCAGCTGCCGGTAGGCCTCGGCGTCCCAGCCAAGGCTCCGGTAGGTCTCGAGCAACCCCTCCAGGGCCTGGAAGGAGGCCGGATTCGTTTCCGCGGCCCGCCGGAACATCGTGAGGGCCTTTTCCTTGTCCTTGCGGAGATAGAACTCACCCAGGGAAATCCGCGCGGGCAAAAACCCCGGATCCGACGCCAGGGCCTCCTGGTAGCCTTCCTCGGCGCGGGCGCGGCACTCCTCGCTCGTGAGGTGGAACCTGTCCGACGCCTCGAACCTCGCGACCGACCAGCGGACCAGCGGGCACGCCCCGTGGGCTTCGAGCAGATCCTCGAAGACCGAACGCGCCTCCTCCTGCAATCCCTCCTCCTCGAGAAGCCCCGCCAGATAGAGGCAGGCGGGGACCGTCTTCGTCTCCGGGTCGGAGACGACGGCCCGGAGCCGTTCGAGGACGGACGGTACCAGAACCACGGGCTCCTCGTCCTCCGCGGGGGACGGGCGGGGCCTGTCGGCCGGCCCGAAGTCCGTGGAGAAGACCAGGCCGGAAAGCGGGGCGCAATCCAGGCGGGTCAGCGATACGGGGGAGGTTCCCAGGCAGGAGGCCCGGCGGGACGCCACCTTGACCAGGAGGGCGTTCCACCCCTCCCGGAGCCGGACGCCGAAGGCCAGGCGCTTCGGCAGGATCCGGGCGAAGCGGTCCGCGGCGCCGGCAAGCGCGCCGTTGAGGTAGATCTCGTGGCTCGCCCCGATCGCGGTCCTGACGGCCGCCGGGCCGGCCTTCCCGGCCTTGAAGAAGGTGAGAAGGAAGAAGACGTTCCCCCGGTCCTTCAGCTTGCGGGCCACGGCTTCTTTCGGATCGCCGTCGTAGGCGGTCAGGGCCACGCGTTCCCAGCCGGTCTCCTCGAGGCCCACGGTGTAGCGGGCTTCGAGGTCCACCCCGCGCTCCGGGCCGAGCTCGTCGTCGAAGGCGGCTTCGCTCTCCTCCCCGAGCGTTCCGAGACAGAACCACTCCGTCACGTTGCCGTTTCGGACCCAGTGCCGGAAAGCCTTCTCGAATTCGCCCATCCGACGGAAATTCGCGGCCAGCTCCCGTCGAAAGGCCCGCGCCGTTTCGAAAGGCGCGTTGGGGAGGGCGCGGGAGAGCCGCTCGACCACGAGCTTCGGGGGATGGTACCAGTAGGGCAGGGCGTCTTCCCCCCGCGCCAGGACCACCGATCCCGGATCCCCCGGCGCCCGGCACACGGCGTCCAGGACGGCCCGTCCCGCTTCCCGCTGCATGGCCCGCCAGAGGTGGACGACGAGAAGTCCCTGGAGGGCGGACGCCTGGTCGTCCTTCAGATCCAGGGACGCCTGGAAGTGTTCCCGGGCGGTTCCCGGATCCGATTCGTACAGGAGCCGCATCCAACCCAGGTCGGCCAGGCGTTCCGCCGTGGGTTCCTTCGCGGCCTTTGCGGACAAATCGGCCAGGACCCGGCGCGCCTCGCCCCGGTTGCGGTCCAGAAAATGGACGTTGTCCGCGCCCGCGCGGCGTCCCGCCGCGAGCGCCAGCATCGCGACAAGAAGGGCGGGACCCGTTCTCCGGTTCCATCCAGCCATGACCATGGTTCGACCTCCAGAGGCATTACCGTTTCACCAGGATCATCTCCTCGTCCTCGACCCGGTCCACCTCCTCGCAGAAGGTCCGAAAGGCCCCGTAGTCCTTCCGGGCGATTCGCGGGGCGCGGAGCTCGAACACGCGCCGCACCGTCACCTTTCCCTCCTCGTTTCCGAAGGCGATCTCGAAGGAAGCGCGCTCGTCGGCCCTGGCCAGGCCCGCCGGGACCTTCTTCAGGATCCAGCCTTCGGGGAGGTGGATCGCCACCTCGTGCTCGTTTCGCCTTGGATAGCCGAGGATGAGGTCGTGGTGACGGGTATCCGTGGGGGCCCACCGGTCGCAGAGCTTCAGCGCGTGGAGGGCCGGCTTGAGGGCCATCTCCCGCCCCTGGAAGCGGGCCAGGGAGGGCGTCTCGAACGCCACCTCGTAGGTCACCGGGCGGTTGTAGTCGGAGAGGTCGGAGAACGAGAGGGACGCCACCTGGACCGAACCGAACATCTGGTTGAGCCTCTTTTCCATCTGTTCGGCCCGCTTCGTCCCCTGCTGGAAGATCCGCCTCAATCCCGCGGCATCCTGGCCGCGCACCTCGAAGGCGGCCTTCAGGCGCGCGCTTCCGTCGCCCCGGAGAAACACCTCCATCCGCGAGACGGTCCGGTTGTCCGCGGGGCCGTCGTAGGGAGCGAACACCGCCTTTCCCTCGCCGCCGAGGCCCACGATGAACGCCACCGCCCCCTGGTCCATCGCCGGCAGCTCCCGCGATCCGCAGTACCGCGCCGTCCCGTCGAGAAACAGCCCCGCCTCCCCGACGCCGGGCACGAAGGTGATCGCGTGGTTGAAGATCTTCATGGACGGGAGGGACAGATCGATCCGCTCGGACCGGCCCGCGCGGATCAGGACGATGTGGGACGCGATCCCCGCCTCCGACAGCATGGTCTTGAGCAGCGCGGCCGTGTCCTTGCAGTCCCCGTATTTCCGATCGAAGGTGAGCCTCGCCTTGAAGGGGCGGTAGGCGTGGTCCGCGAGGTCCAGGGACTCGTAGCGGATGTCCGACACCACGAGGTGGTAGATCGCGTCCACCTTCTCCTCCACCGTGCCGAGCCCCTCGACCGCCCGGGCCACCGCCTCGCGGATCTCGGGGCTCGACTCGAACTGGTCCTTCACCAGATTCTCGTACCAGGTCGTCACCTCCTCCCATTCGCGGAACGTCGAGACGTGCACGGAGGGGCAGAGCTCGAACAGCCCGGGCATGCCGGGCTCCTCCTTCACCTCCGGCAGGTTTTTCGCTTCCCAGGTGACGGCCTCGAGTCCCCCCTCGCTTCGCCGCTCGGGAGGCGCCTCCACCCGGACCCCGTGGAAGTAGAGCGGTTTCTCCGCCGGATGCAGGAAGGTGGCCCGCGACGTGCGGACCGGCGCCATGCCGTCCTGGAGGAGGAGCATGAGGCCGAAATACCCCTTGTAGCGGGGCTCCCCCACCTCCTCGGTCTTCACCTCGAAGACGATGACGTCGCCCTCCTGGAGATCGTCGAACTCCGCCCAGGACGACCCTTCCCGGAAGTCCCCCTCGAGGCTGGAGCCGTCCGCGCGGATCACGCGCGCTTCCTTCACCTCCCCGCGGGACCGGGTGTAATAGTCGTAGCGTCCCGGCCACGCGCGGACCCAGCGGTTCTCGTTCACGCCCTTCTCCGTGAGCACCTTGACCACGCGCTGGTGGAAGTGCTTCGCCGTTCCGTTGTCGAGCACGCGCACCACGTCGTTCTTGAACACCACCCACGCGTCCGTCCCGGCCGGCGCCTCCTCGGCGAAGGCCAGCCGGATCCAGGGATCCGGATCGGCGCGGTGGGACGCGTAGAACTCCTCCTCCGCTTCCGGCGAGAGAATGCGGATTCGCCGGCTGACGTCGGCCATCTGCGGGCGGATCTCCAGCACCTTCTCGAAGAGGGCGATCGCCTTCGCCCGCTCCCCCTTCACAAGGTGCAGCTCGGCCAGAGCCTGCAGAGCGCCCACGTCCTCGGGCGAGACCTCGAGCGCCATCTCGAGACATCCCCGCGCGCGGTCGAAGGCGTCGTGCGCCGTGTAGGCCCGCGCCATCTCCTTCATCGCCCCCACGTCGAAGGGGTTCAGCCGGAGCCGGTCGCCGAGGGCCCCCGCCGCTTCCTCGAGCCGCCCCAGCGCGAGCAGGTTCTCGACCAGCGCCGCCCGCGACGGCGCGTCGGTGAAATCGATCGCAAGCCGGCGCCGCGCGGACGCGATCCTCTCCAGCGGATCCCGGGCGTCGAAAGCGTCCAGCATGCGGCGGATCCGGACGTCCTCCCCCGAGAGCTCGAGGGCCTTCGCAAGGGCCCGCCGCGCCTCGGGGGCGAAGGGGGCCCCGGGATTGACGTCGCCCGTTCTCCGGGGATCCCCTCCCGCCTTGCGGAACCAGAAGCAGGCGAGGGCCTTTTGCGCCTCGCAGAATCCGGGCCGCGCCTCGCACGCCTTCCCGAGGAGGGACTCCTCCTTGTCCGGCATCTCCACTTCCCGGATGCGCTGGTATTCCTCCTGCGTCGCGGCCGCCTCCTCCCCGCCCCAGGAAAAGAAACCCCACCACCGGATCGGCTTCGGAGGGCCGTAGAACCTCGAGAGCGCGAACGCGGGAAGCGCCGCGTCCGGGGCCAGCGCGCGCGCCCGGCGCGCCTGCGCCAATGCCCGGTTCCGGTCGATCTCCTCCGCGGAGAGCATCAGCCTCAAGAAGGCCCTCTCCGGCTCCGCCTTCACCGCCTCGTGCAGCAGGGTCCGGGCCTTGCGGTCGTTCTCGTCGAGCACGCCGCGCCTCGCGAGCAGGTAGGCGAGCCGGGCCCGGTCCAGCGGACGGGGGGATTCACGGCAGCGGTTCTCGAGGAACCCCACGGCCCCGGTGAAGGGTGGTTCCGCGGGAGGATCGGCCGGGGAGGCGATTTGCGCGCCGGAGACCGCGCTGGCCGGATCGGGGTGCACCTCGAGGGGGAGCGGAGCGCCCGCGAGATCGGTGACGCGGAAGAGCAGGGTCCACGGTCCCTTCTTCTGGCAGACCTTGACCAGGATCTCGTTCCACCCGGGGGAGAGCGTGGCGCCCGTCGCATCCTGGTCCAGCCCCGCCGACCGGTAGACGTCCGCCGCGTGGACGGGACGTCCGTTCAGCCAGACCTTCACGGCGCCGGAACTCCCCAGGCGGAAGGCGCACGGCGTCGGTTCCTCCGCGCGGAAGTAGGTGCAGGCATAGGCGCATACGTTCCGGGAAAGGCGGAAGAGGGAGGAGAAGTCGATGAGATGCAGGGGGTGCTCCGCGGAAAGGACACGCCACCGGTTGGTTCCCTGCTTCCCCTTGACCGCTTCGCCGTAGTCCATGAACGCCCGGCGGTCCGCGAGCCCCTTCTCGGGGCCGTAGGCCTCCGAGAAGCCCGCCTCGCCCTCGTTGTCGAAAGGACCGAGGACGGCCCAGCGGCGGAGAAGTCCCAGGCGGGACGCGGTCTCTTCCGCTTCCCGGATCCGGCCTGCACGAAAGAGCTGGCCCGCCTTCGTCCAGAGGGCCCGTGCGCGGAGAACCCGGTTGTCGGCGCCCAGGGCGATCTCGAGGGCTTTCGCGAAGGCGTCGTCGCGCTTGCCCGCGCGGCCGGCGCATTCCAGGACCCGGAGGAAGAGGTAGTCGGCCAGGGGGCCGTCGGGGTTTTTTCCCAGGCGCGCGAGGTAGAGCGCGGCGGCTTCGGCGAAGTCGGCCTGCACCATGATCTGGTGGATGTCCCATTCCGGGTCGGATTCCGCGCCGGAAACGGGAAGTGCCGAGAAAAGGAGCAACAAGGTCGGCAGAAGGAAACCTCGAGCCTGCCTGGGCGTCATCGCGATTCCTCCGAAGGTCGTTGGAAGGTGGAAACGAATGTATTGTAGGCGGGGCCGTGGGGGAGGGAAAAGGGAAAACAAGGAAGACGCCAAGACACGAAGGAGACACCCAGAGATTTCGAGGTCAAACGCAAAGGAGGGTCAGGGATGTCCGGCGATATGAATTGATCGATGAAGGAATCATGTTGATCTGGAATCGATCCTGTGAACCCGCCCGGCCAGGCGGCCCGTAGGGCCGGTCGGACGGGTCCGGCTCGAGAAAACATCGCAGCACCGGTGACCTTGGACCTCGGGCTTTGGACTTTGGGCGTTGGCCCTTCGGCTTTCTACTTTTCCCTCAGGCCGCGCTCACTCATCGGCGGTGTTGCGGATGATCGTGGGGCGGTACTCCTTGTCCCGCATGCGGTCGACGGCGGCTTCGAGGAGCTCGTCGCCCTTCACCAGCCGGTCCACCACGTCCATCCCGTACAGGACCCGCCCGAAGATCGTGTACTTCCCGTCGATGTCGTGTTGAGGCTTCTTGACGATGTAGATCTGGCTGCCGGCCGTATCCATGCCCGTGGAGCGGGCCATGCCCAGCGCCCCGCGGTCGTGACCGCGGTCGGTGATCTCCGCCTTGATCCGGTAGCCGGGCCCTCCCGTGCCGTCGCCCTTCGGGCAACCGGTCTGGACGACCCAGTCCTCCACGCGGTGCCAGACGAGCCCGTCGTAGAATCCTTCCAGCACCAGCGAAAGGAAGTTGGCCACGTGGTTCGGCGCCTCGTCCTCGAAGAGTTCCAGGAGGATCTCTCCGCGGTCCGTCTTCAGGGTCACGATGGGGCGGTTACCGGGCGTGTCCTCCAGGAGGGCCGCCTGCCCTTTCTTTTCCGCGAGCGGATCGATGTCTTTCGGGACGGGAAGGCTGGCGGCGAAAATCTTCCGGCCGTACCGGGCGACCCATTCCTTCTCCTGGCGGAAGGTCTCGAGCATCCGGGCCATGGCGGGCTCGTACCAGTGGCCCGGGTGCTTTTCCAGGGCCTCGGACAGAAGCGTGATCCCTTCCTCCAGGAGCGCCTGTCTCTCCTCGGGAATGTTCTGCTTCGCCTCCTCGCCGTCCTCCTTCCCCTCATCCTCCCCCGTCCTCAAGTCCCGTTGCTCCTCGAACAGGCGCCCCGCCAGCTCCATCGCGATCCGGGGGCCCGCCTCGGTGTCCGCGTACTTCTGCCAGGACTCCCGGAGCAGGCCGATCGAATCCGCCTGGACCAGGCTCGCCTCGGCTTTCTTCGCTTCCCGCAAACCCGAGGACACCTTGAAATAGATCGCCACCCCCACCAGCGCCAGGGCGATCACGCCGCCGATGACGTAGTTGCGGTTCTCGTCCGCCTTTCGAAGGATCTTCTTGACCAGGCTCTCGAACTTGTCTTCCCGCTTGCTCTCCGTATCGGTCATGGATGCTCTCCATCCTCTCCTCCCCCATTCAGGAGGATCGTGACCCCGCTCGAATTCCTTCCCCGGTCTTCCACCCGCACCTCCACCGTCTCTCCCCCCTTCCGGAAAACCAATCCCCCCTCGTTCGCCGACGCGTCCGGATCCGGTTTCCAACGGGCGAGCCTGAAGTGGTCCCGGAAGAAGGCGACGACCTCACCGGCGGAGAACGGGCCGCGAAGATGCAGGACCATCGTCCTCACGCCCCCCTTCTCTTCCAGGCGCGATTCACCTTGCCCGGGGTCCAGGACAAACTTCGCCGGAAGGGGAACGTCGTCCGGGATCGACCCCAGCGATTCGGGCGACCGGCCTTCCCTGGAAGAGGAAACCCGGCACCCGAGGAGCAACAACACGGCGGCGAGCCATACGCCCCGTCCGAACTTCATGGGAACCACCCGGTTGGAAAACCGTGGGATTATAGGACCGGCGCCGTGCGACGTCAACATCCCCCCCTGCACTTCGTGAAGAGGGAGACGTCGAACGGCCGGTGGGCCTTCGCACATCGTGATCCGGATCGGGCTTTTGGATGCCCGATTCCAGTCGGGTCTTGGCTGAGCGTTTCGCGCTGCCGGCAAGTCATGAGTCTTTCCCACCTTCCATAGCCCACCCGATAGAAATTCCCCC
>CAZDSO010000046.1:0-26488 GCA_964508045.1 uncultured Planctomycetia bacterium
AGTTTTCATGGTTTCCGGGAGGCCGAAGGCTCATGGCGGACGACAATCCAAAATCGAAATTCTGCGACACGACCCCACGTCGCCAGCTGGCTTGGGGAAGGGGATCCGACTAGCGCCTCCTCCTACAACGCTAATTTCAGGCAAGCCGCTTTGCTCTTTCGATCCTGATTTGCCTGATCTGCCGGCTGATCCACCTGATTTTGTTTTTAGGGGAAGTTGCTCAATCCCCTCCTCCCCGATCAGGTGAATCAGATTGGCGCGTAGGGCCATCAGGTCGACCCGCCCTTGACTCGCGGCACCGGACCTTAGGCCCGGCAAATGCGAAGCATCTGGTCCCGCGAAGCGGGACTGCCGCGTGTCAAGGGCCAGGATCGAAGAAGAAAGACCCACCTGCCGGGTCAAGTTTAGCGTTGTAGGGCTAAGGCAGGCGTGGTCCCGGACCGGGTGCCCTCGTGGCCCGGGACACACGCCTCCCACAAACAGCGCCGGCCGGCGCGGGTCCCGCCACAGCGCGAACGGCTCGATCCAAGCCCCGGCGACGCCGCACATCGCGCCTGGAAATAGGATAGAATGAACCCGTCCGATGAAAGGGGAGGGTCGCCATGCAAGCGAACACGCGGCTCATGATCGTGGCCGCCGTCTTCCTGGCGCTCGTCGCGGTCGGCGTCTTCGCGCTCGTCCTCCTTCAAGCCCGTCCCGAAGACGAGTCCGTCGCCGTGCCGGAACGGAAAGGCGAGGCGGAAACGGAGGGCGCGAACACCCCTCCACCCGTCCCCGAGGACGGCCCCGGGCCTTCCTCGCCCGAGGGAAAGGACGGGGCCCCTCCCGCGGAACCCGCCCCCGGTGATGGGACGGTGCCCCCGGCCGGCGACCAACCCGGCGACGCCTCTTCGCCGGAAGCGGAAACGGCGGTCCTGATCACCGGCACGGTCTTCGACGGCCGCACGCGGGACCCCGTGGAGGGCGCTTCCGCCCGCTGGATGCCCGCCGGCGTCTCCCCGGAGACAGGGCGGTCGCATCCCGGCGCCGTCACGGACGCCGGCGGGACGTTCCGGATCACGATCCACGCCGGGGCCGAAACGCCTCCCGGCACCCGGGGGCGCGTCGTCGTGGAAGCGGCGGGCTTCAAGACGACCTCCGTGGACCCGGTCGTCCTGCCGGCGGACCGGGCCGACCTGGGCGCGATCTGGCTCGAGGAGGGGCCGCTCCTGTCCGGCACCGTGCTGGGCCGGGACAATGCGCCCGTCGAGGGCGCCCGCGTCCGGATCACCGAGGACGCCGCCTTCCGCCTCGAGATCGGGATGGATTATGCCGAGCTCTTCGAGATGATCGGCCGGCCGGACCGCGTCTTCGCCCGGACCTTCTCGATGGCGGGGGGGCGCTTCGCCTTCGAGACCGGGGACATGGAGTCCGGCGCCTATGCGGTCCGGGTCGAGGCGCCGGGGCATGCCACCGCCCTGGTTCACGATGTGACGATCCCCGCCGCGAAGCCCCTGACGATCGTCCTCAAGGAACCCGCGGCCGCTTCCGGCCGCGTGGAGACCACGGCCGCAAGCCCGGTCGGCGATGCGCAGGTGGTGGCGGTGGTCGAGCCGGAATCGCCGGGCGCCATCAACCAGACGTTCAACCTCGACAAGTTCTGGACGCGGACCGGCGCGGACGGCTCGTTCCGGCTGGAGGGGCTTCCGTCCGGGAACTTCATGTTCCTCGTGACGGCCGAGGGCCTGCCCGTGACTGCCCGGCAATCGGTGAGGATACCCGCGGAGGAGGAGATCGTCATCCGGATCGAAACCGGCTTCTCCCTCTCCGGCACGGTGGTCGACGGCGCGACGGGACGAGCCGTGGCCGGCGCCCGGATCCGCATGATCAGCAACGCGGGAGGAGGATTCTCCGCGGCGGAGAGCGGCGAAGACGGGCGGTACCGCCTGGACAACCTCGCGCCCGGCCACTACCAGGTCGCGATCGACGCCGACGGGTATTCCACGAGCATGAAAAGGGTCGAGGGGAAACCGGGGGAGGCGATCCAGAAGGACTTCCGGATCCAAAAGGGCGTGACCGTGTCGGGGCGGGTCGTGGACGCCGAGACGGGGGAGGGGGTGCCGGGCGCGAGCGTGACGCCCCTGGATCCCTCGATCTTCCTGGGCGGGAAAACGGGCGTGGTGTCCGGACCGGACGGCCGTTTCACCCTCGAGGGAATCTCGCCGGCCGGCTTCGGGGCCGTGGAAGGAGAAGAGGGCCCGTCGAGTTCGCGGATACCGGTTCCGCTCATCGTGCAGAAGAGCGGCTGGGAACCGGCGCAGAGCCTCGTCGAGATTCCGGCGGGAAACGATTCCCTATCCGATGTGGAGGTGAAACTGATCAGACTGCACGTGGTGACGGGACGCGTGGTCGACGGGAAGGGGGCGCCCGTGTCCGGCGCGGAGATCCGCGTCCTGGGCACGGACCCCGTGGGGTTCCCCTTCCTGGCCGATCCCGAAGAGGAGGACGAGCCGATCCGCTCCGACGCGCAGGGCCGTTTCCAGGCGTCCTTCTCCTTCGGCGACGGGCTCCTCGTCCGCCACCCCTCCTACGCCTGGCACGTGCACGTCGTGGAGGAGGCCCCTTTCCTGAAAGGCGGTTCCGAGGTGATCGTGCGGCTTCAACGGGGCGGAACGCTGGCCGGCATCGTCTTGAACGAGGACGGCGAACCGCTGGTGGGGGAGCCGGTCCGGTTCCGGCCCGCGGGGCGGAAGGAAGTGTCGCCGCACCTGTCCTCGGGCCTGGACCGCGTCCTGCCGACCGTCTCGACGGACGGGCGGGGCCGGTTCGTCTCGTCGAAGCTGGAGGCGGGCCCGTGGACGGTATCCATCCGGAAGGGAAAGCACAGCGAGACGGCGGAGGTCACGGAAGGCGGGACGTCCCATGTGACGCTGCGGGCCGCGTCCCTTCTCTCCATCTCGGGGACGGTGGTGGACGTCTCCGGCGCGCCGGTGGAGGGGGCCCACGTGTACGCGATGATCCGTTCCACGGAGGACGGGTCGGACATGTGGACGGAGTCGGCCGTCTCCGGTCCGGACGGCGCCTTCACGATCGAGCAGCTCACGGCGGAAACCTACGACGTGCGCGCCTGGGACCACAACACGGGGAAGAACGGGCACGTCGAGAACGTCCCGGCGGGATCGGTCGGGGTGCGCGTCGTGCTGGAGCGGGAGTAGAGCGGCGAGAGGTTCGCGTCACGGGTCATGGGACCCCGAACCCTTGAAAGGTCGTTTTCGCGGGAACCTTTTCCGGACAAGTGACGGAAGTCCTTTACCCGCCGTTGGGATGAGCCAAATCGGAGGGCGAGCGGCTCGACTGAGCTCGCCGAAGTCCTCCATGCCAGCCGGCTGTGTTTCGGCTCGGGAGACCCTCGCCCTCCAAGGTTGTACCAGTGGAATTCTGACATGAGGAAACATGGCTTGTGAGCAGGACACGATCGTCGCGCTCTCCTCGCCGCCCGGGGCGGGGAGCCGGGGCATCGTGCGCCTGTCCGGCCCGCAGGCCGTCGCGATCGCGCGCTCCCGGCTCGCCCGCGCCCCGGCGCTTCCCGCCGGGGCCTATGCCTGTGCGGCCGTGTCGGTGAAGGTGCCGGGGTTTCCCGGCGCGGTGGAGGGCGCCCTCTACCTCATGCGCGCGCCGCGGTCCTACACGCGGGAGGACGTGGCGGAGATCCACGTGCCGGGCTCGCCGGCGCTTCTTTCCGCCCTCCTCGAGGCCTGCTACGGGGCCGGCGCGCGCCCGGCGAACCCCGGCGAGTTCACCTTCCGCGCCTTTCTCAACGGCCGCATCGAGCTGGACCAGGCCGAGGCGGTGAACCGTCTGATCCGCGCGCGGGACGAGGCGTCCCGCCGCGCCTCCGTCCGCGCCCTCGACGGCGTCCTCTCCCGCGAGGCCGCGCAGCTGTCCGGTCTCCTCACCGAGGCGCTCGCCCGCACGGAAGCGAGGTTCGACTTCGCGGACCAGGACCTGGAGGCCGAACCGCCGGAGTCGATCCTCTCGCTTCTTGCGACGGCGAGGGAGGCGCTTGGGGAGGTGCTCTCGCGTGGAACGGGCCGGGCGGACGAGGGCGATCCGCTGGTCCTCCTGGCGGGGCGCCCCAACGCGGGAAAATCCAGCCTCTTCAACGCGCTGCTCGGCGGGGATCACGCCCTGGTCTCGGCGCATCCGGGGACGACGCGGGACGTGGTGACGGGCCGTTTCGAGGCGGGGGGATCGTCGCTGGTCCTGGCCGATCCCGCCGGCGCGGGGGGCGGGAAGGGGCCGGTGGAGGCGAAGGCGGAACGGATGTTCTTGCGGTGGCTGGAGGGGGCGGATCGCGTGGTGTGGGTGCTGGACGGCTCGGTCGCGCCGGGCGGGGCGGAGGCGGACCTGGAGCACCGCCTGGCGGGACGCCGCGTTCTCCGCGTGGTGAACAAGGCGGACCTTCCTTCCGCCTGGACGGCGGATCATCGCGCGCGGTGGGGGGGGGAGGCGCTCTGGGTCTCGGCCGCGACGGGGGCGGGGGTGGACGCGCTCGCCAGCGTCCTGTCGGACTTGGTACGTGGTCCGGATTCCGGCCGCTCCCCGGAGGCGTTCGGCCTGAACGCGAGGCAGCGGGGGGCGTTTTCCCGGGCGGCGGCGGGGGTGGAGGCGGCAACGGAGGCCTTGGGCGCGGGGTCGGAGGAGATCGCGTCGCTGGAGCTGCGCGAGGCGATCGCGTCGCTGGGGGGCCTGTCGGGGCGGGGGCTGACGGAGGAGGTGCTGGGAACGATTTTCTCGCGGTTCTGCGTGGGGAAGTGAGGGCGGCGCGGGAAGCGACCTGGAGCCACGGAGACAGATTGTCGATTTGAGATTCCAGCCGTCAGATTTCAGTCGCGCAGTTGTAGGGACGGACGCTAGTCCGTCCGCACTCGCCAGGTTCGCTTGCCTGCGGTCGGGAGCGCGGGCATCCTGTCTGCAGCACCTCGGAGGGGTGCTTTCCACACAAAGACACGAAGGCCCGAAGACACAAAGGTTTTCCAGGATAAGTATCCCTTCTTGTAGGGAAATGCTGCGGGCGGGACCCGCCGTCGCCCGCATTGCACAAGCAAGGGCTATGGCGGGCTGGAAGCCCGCGCTCCCTGCAAGCGCTGCAACGAGTCGAGCAGCCTCGCATGGGCTCGGGAGGACCCTCGCCCTCCAAGGCGGCACCGGGGAGAACCGAAGTGCTGCGGGCTGGAAGCCCGCGCTCCCGTCCGAGGCTGACGCTGAAATCTCCAATCGGAAATCGGAAATTCCTACGGCCTTTGTCCTGCAGGGAGGGGCCGCTAGGCCGTTTCCTTCGCCTGGATGCGGCGCCGGATGAGGAAGGCCTCGCCCATGCCCCAGATGGTGGAGACGATGATGTAGAGGGCCGCGCCGGATTCGATGCGGAAGAAGAGGAAGCCGAAGACGACGGACATGATGAGCATCATCTTGCGCTGGGAGGCCATCTGGGGGTCGTCGGTCTGGGCCTGGGCCATGGGGGAGAGCCTCTGCTGGAGGATCATCATGCCGATCCACAGCAGCGGCAGGAGGTTGAAGTAGGAGCCGATGAAGCCGCCGATCAGGGGGAGATCCCGGATGAAGGCGGGCAGGGCGAAGAGGCGGTCGGGGGAAGCGAGGTCCCGGATCCAGAGGAAGCCGGCGTGGCGCAGCTCGAGGGAATTGCGCAGCGTCACGAAGAGCGCGATGAAGATGGGGAACTGGAGGAAGATGGGCAGGCAGCCTTTCAGAGGGATGAGGCTGACGCCGTGCTCCCGCATCAGCTTGGCCATCTCCTGCTGCTGCCTGGCCTTGTCCTTGTAGCGTTCCTTGATCTCCTTGAGCTTCGGCTGGACCTTCTTCATCTTCTTCTGGTACTCGTTCATGGAGATCTGCATCCGGAACGAAAGCGGCGACATCAGCGCCCTCACCAGCACCGTGAGGCCGATGATGGCCACCCCGAAGTTGCAGAAGATCGCGTTGAAGAAGAGCAGGATCTTCAGCATCAGCCAGCTCAGGCCCCGCGTCCAGGAGCCGGGCAGGCAGAAGGATCGCACCGACGTACGGATGCCCTGGATGGATAGCGCTTTCAGGTATGCCTCCCGCTTGGGGCCGGCGAAGACGAGGAACTCCCACGTGATCTCCTCGCCCGGCGCCAAAGCGGTCTCCTCGAACGCGATCACGGGCTGGACGTTGATCGTGGCCGCCCGGCGGGCTTCCCGCCTCGCCTCTTTTTCGGCTTCCCGACGCTGGGCCTCGCTCAGCCCCGCCTCGATCTGGCCGAGCTGCGCCGCCAGGGCGCTCTGGTAGACCGCCAGGTCCAGAAGGGGGCGGACTTCCACCTTGTCGACCGCCTCCGGCGTCTTGGGGACCAGGACGGCGCCGAAGTACTTGTTCCCCACGCCGGCGTAGTGGAGGTTGTTCACCGACAGGGTCCGGGATTCCTCCCGGACGTCCGCGGGGTCGAAATCCTTCACCGTCGGGTCCTTCGCGCTGATCCCCGAGGCCACGTACGCCTTGATCTCGTTGTAGTCCTTTCGTTCGGGGGGGATCCCGGCCGGACCCGTCAGCCGGGGTCCGACATCCACGGTCTCGTCGCCGGCGTTCTTCACCGTGAGGGACAGCCGGAAGGTGTAGGGGACGGCCTCGCCGGGATCCGGGAGCCGGAACCGTTTCGTCAGGTCGAGATCCGTCGCGGTGTGGAAGACGAAGGCGGCTTCCCCCGGGCTTTCCGTCTCCAGGATCTCCCACGGTTGCGTTCCGGGCCCCTCCTCGCCGTCGCCGAACGTCCAGAAGAAGGAGCGGACGCCCGCCTGGATCTCCTGGAGCATGGGGAAGAGCTCCTTCTGCTCGGGGTCGAGGAAATCCTGGAGGATCAGCTCCTGCAGGGACGCGCCGCGGTTGGTGAGGACGAGGCGGAACGCCTCGTTTTCCAGCTCGATGCCGTCGACGGGGTCCGCCTGCGTGGCGAGGGAGGCCGGAGGCTCGGCCTCCCCGCCGTCCTCCTCTTCCCCGGGCTTTTCGGCGGGCTCTTCCCCGGGTTCTTCGGCGGGTTCTTCGCCGGGTTCCGCGCCGGCCTCTTTCCCCGGCTCCTTCCCCTCGGCCTCCTCTTCTCCCGGGGCCGTTTCCTCCTCACCGGGTTCCCCGGCGGTGTCCGCGGGTTTCGGGGGCGGCGTGACCAGGGGGACGACGAGGGAAAACCAGCCGATCAGGATGACGGCGGAAAGGACGAGAGCCAGGATGAAACGCTTGTCCATAGGTTGCTTCAGACACAGGGCCGGTCGGGTTCCCGGTGCGCGTCGACGCCGGGGACTACTTGCCTTCCTTCAAGCGACCGGCGAGATAGTCGGGGAGGCCGGGTTCGTTGAGGATCTTCTCGGCGGTCACCTCCACGGGGTAGGGGAGGCGATGCCAGGTGACGGTGTTCCCGTCCAGGGTGACGTAGGTGGCCCGGTTGTCGTTGTCGCGGGGCTGGCCCACCGATCCCACGTTGATGAGATACTTGCTCTCGTCGAACGTGAAGGTGTTCTTCAGGGTCTTGGCGAAGTAGAAGTGCCCGTCCTCCGTGAACACCCCGGGAACGTGCGTGTGTCCCACGAAGCAGACCTTGTCGATCATCCGGAAGATGTCCACCATCTTCTCGCGGTTCGCCACGTCGCGCGGCATCACGTATTCGCGGGTCGGCACGCGCGGTGATCCGTGCACGAACAGGAGGTCTCCCCGGTTCTCCCGCTTTCTCAGATCGCCCAGGAAATTCCACAGGATGTGGTTCTCCGCCGCGTCGTAATCCTTGGAATTCAGCTGGTCCCGCGTCCAGTCCACCGCCTGACGGGCCTTCTGATTGAAGTCCTCCGCCAGGAACAGGACCGCCTCCTCGTGGTTGCCGAGAAGCGTGATGTCGAACTGTTCCGCCAGACGGATGCATTCCCGCGGGTTGGGACCGTATCCGATGACGTCGCCCAGGCAGATGATCTCCTCGATGTCGTACTTCCGGAGATCCTCGAGAACGACCTCGAAGGCCTCCAGGTTGCTGTGGATGTCTGACAAAATCGCGATCATGGTCCAGACCCGGGCGTCATCACGTCGTCGGGGCCCCCGGTTCGTATCGGAAACTCGCCCCGCAGGAGGGACACGTCAACGTCTCGTCCGCGAATTCCCTTTCCGCCTGGCATCGGGGGCAGGGCTTGGAGGCCTCCTCGACGAGCATCACGGGAATGCCGTCCTCGACGGCGTACACGAGACCGCACTCGGGATGCGTGCAAACCAAGGTTTCTCCTTCTTCCCGGACGCTGCTCTTGCAAAAAGGGCACGCCAGAATCTCGAGAAACTTCCGATCAAGCAAGCATCCCTCCTTGGTTACAGAACCGGGACTCTACCAAACCCCGGAAAAAGGTGTCAAGAGCATAAACCGGATCCGCACGGCGCCCCGCGTCAGGGCGGCGTCTCCAGCATGCAGGACCGTTCCACCACCCCCCTTCGATCCTCCAGAAACCGGACCCCCTCCCCCCGGAGAAGCTTCTCCTTCTGCGCCAGGCCCCCCGCCGAAGAGAAACCCACCAGCCTCCCCGCCGACCCCACCACCCGGTGGCAGGGAACCAGCAGCGGAACGGGATTCCGCGCCGCGGCCCCTCCCACCGCCCGGCCCGCGCCCGGCCTCCCCATCCAGGACGCCACGGCCCCGTAGGTGGCCACGCGACCGGGAGGAATGCGCGACATCCAGGACAGCACCGAAACCGTGAACGGCGTGAGCCCTCCAGGCGACACCCGAGGACCTTCGCCCCGTCCCGAAAGACGGCGCTCGATCGCCGACGCGATCTCACGCCCCGCCTCCCCCTCACGCGCCGCCCCGGGGAACGCCAGCGCAAGGCGCTCGAGGATCGCCGCCCGGCCGCCGGGGCCGGGGAGCAGCACGCCAAGCAGGACCTCCCCGGAAAAGGCGATCCCCGCCCACCCGACCGGGCTCTTCCAGGCCCGGATTCCCACGCGCCGGGAAGCACTTGGAGCTTGCCATCTCACGGGACGCACGATAGAATCCCCTAACGCTTGGAAAGAGTGAGCCTTATGGCTACAACCCAGCAGGAAATCAAGTCATTCTGGCAGACGAACAAGTACCTCTCCAAGAGCGGGTTCGTCAAGACGCACCCCTACCCCTTCCTGGTGGAACTCGATCCCTCTCCCGAGGACGAAAACGGGCAGAGTTTCGAGACGCTGGCCAGCAAGGGGCAGAGCGACCGTTCCTCGTTCCAGCGTTCCGCCCAGATCGACATGAACTCGAGGATCTTCCGGATCGCCAAGCGCGAGAAGGGCTCCTTCGGCGAGAAGATTTCCGTCGGCCGGACGCTCAACAACGACATCGTCCTTCGCCATTCCTCCATCTCCAAGTTCCACGCCTATTTCTCCTGTGAGGACGTCCGGTACGCCTACTACGTCACCGACGTGGGTTCCATGAACGGCACCCGGGTCGAAGAGGTTCCTCTCACCCCCATGAAGAAGACCGAGGTCCACAATGGAAACAAGATCTCCTTCGGGGATGAACTCCATTTCCTCTTCCTGGACGCCCAGGACCTCTATACCCGCATCAAGATCCTCGAACGGTTCATGTGATCCCCTCTCTCGGGCCGGATGAATCCTGGACGCGGCAGGGCCTTTCACCAACCGATCTTACCACAATATCTTGAATGAAAAGCGAGTTGACTGACAGGATATGGTATGTCATACTGATTGGCAATTTTGGGTTCGAGAAGCGTCGCCCGAGGGGGTTCTTCCTGCGCCTCGGGGCCGGGGGGGGCTTCCTCTCGCGCAACCGTCCCTCGTGAAGGGGTCAGAGGAGGGATCATGCGTTGCCCGTTCTGCAAGGGAACCAAGGACCGTGTCGTGGACTCGCGGTCGTCCAAGGACGGCATCATCATCCGCCGGCGCCGGGAATGCCTCCAGTGCCAGCGGCGTTTCACGACCTACGAGAGGATCGAGGAGACGCCGCTGAGGGTGGTGAAGAAGGACGGGAGCCGTGTGCCGTTCGACCGGAGCAAGATCCTGGGGGGGCTGTTGAAGGCTTGCGAGAAGCGGCCGGTATCCATGAACATCCTGGAGGACATCACGACGCAGATCGAGGTGGAGATCCACGAGATGTTCGACAAGGAGGTTCGCGCCAAGTTCATCGGCGAGCTGGTCATGAACAAGCTGAAGACGCTGGACCAGGTGGCCTACGTGCGGTTCGCCTCCGTGTACCGTGAGTTCAAGGACGTGAGCGAGTTCCTCAAGGAATTGAAGCCGATCCTGGAGAAGAGCGGGGAGGAGGGATCCTAGCCCGGATTATTCATGAAGACGTAGCGAGGTTGCCGCAAGTGCCTGAGATGCGAGGAGCAAGACGATTCCGGTCCGGAGCGTGGCCAAAGCGCCACGTGAGGGCCGGAATCGTCGCAGCGACGAAGCAGATCATGTGCTTGCGGCGACCGCAGTCGTTTTCATGAATAATCCGGGCTAGGGAGTCGTGAAAGCCGATCTTGCCGGCTGTGGATGGGAGATTTCGATGGTCGGCGTGATTTGGAACGGAGTGAAGTCGTGTCGAAGTTGACGCGCGTGAAGAATCGGGACGGAAGCGAGAGCCCTTTCGACGAGGAGAGGATCGTCCGCTCGATCCACCGCGCGTCCCGGGAACGGGGCGAGGGGGACATCGTGGTGTCCCGCGAGCTGGCGGGGGTGGTGACGCTGTTTCTGGAGCGACGTCACTGGGACAGCATTCCCCACGTGGACGACATCCAGGACATGGTGGAGCGGGTGCTTCTGGAGACGGGGCACATGGAGGCGGCGCGGGCGTACATCCGGGCCCGGCAGTCTTCCTCCCGGACGGTGTCGTCCCCGGCGAAGGCGAGGACGCCGACGCTGTTTCCGGAATCCACGCTGTTCGTGGTGACGGGATCGGGGGAGGGGGGGGCGATGTGGGACGCCTCCCGGATCGTGACCGCGCTGACGCGTGAGGCCGGGCTTTCCGCGGAGACGGCGAGCGCCGTGGCGGGGGCGGTGGAGAAGAAGATCCTGGGTGCGGGGCTCGAGCGGATCTCGTCCCGGCTGATCCGGTCGCTGGTGGACGCGGAGCTCTTCACGCGGGGTCTTTCGGAGCGGATCTCCTCGCAGGCGGTGGTGGGGGTTCCGGGGTACGATCTGAAGAAATGGATCGAGGACTCGGCCCTTCCGGCGGAGGTCACGCGCAAGGTGGCGGAGCGCTCGCTGAGCGAGTTCTCCTTCCAGGAGGTGTTTTCCGGCGAGGCGGGGCGGGCGCACGCGGAGGGCCGGATCCACATCGTCGGCGCCGACTACCCGATGCATCTGCACTCGGCCTTCTTCACGCTCGAGTTCGTGAAGCGTTTCGGCGCGTCCCCCTGGATGGGAGGCGAGTCGGAGATCCCGGAGGATTTCGGCGGCCTTCGGGAGGCCTTGCGGCGCGTGGTTTCCGATCTCTCGAGCTACGTCCTGGGGGCGGTGGACGTGGGTTACGTGAACCTGATGGCCGCTCCCCTGCTCGGGGAGGAGGATGCGTACGACTGGGCCGGGGCGCTTTTGGGCGCCCTGGAAATACCGCCCTCCGGCATCCCCCCGCTTGGCAGTTCGGCGGAAATCGTGGGGGGGGTTCCGGATTTCCTCCGATTCACGGACGCCGTCGGCCCGGGCGGCATCCGTCTCGGCCGGGGCTACGGGGAGTTCTGGACCGACGCGGAACGGTTCACGCGGGCGCTTCTGGATTCGCTGCACCACCGTTTCGAGGCGGAAGGCACCCCCTCCCTTTTCTTCCACGTGGACGAGAACACGTTTCGCAACCCTTCCTCCCTTTCGCTGGTCCGGGGCCTTTGTTCGGAAGTCGCCCGGGGGCTTCCGTTGACCTTCGTCTTCGAGCGGAAGGGGACCGAACTGAGAATCCACAGCCGGTTTCTCACGCGGGTCGAGGATCCCGAGTTTTTCCGGCATCCCGAGTCGGGACGGATCCCCTACGTCCAGATGGTGGTCGTCAACGCCGCCCAGGCGGCCTTTCGCGCCGGGCGCGGAAACCGCGCGGGATTCGCCGACGAGCTGGAGAAGGCCCTGAAAACGGCCTTCCAGGCCCACGAGGACAAGGCGGCCTTCATGGCCGATCTGGGCGGGGAGTTGCAGGGTCCCCTGAAGCGGCTGAGCCTCCCCGCCTCGGACGGACGGCCCGTCCTCGACATCGCCCGCGGCGAGTACCTCGTGTCCGTGTGCGGATTCCCCGAGGCCATCGGCTTCTTGAGCGGCACGGACCTCCTCTCGGAGAAGGATGCGCTGAAAGCCGCCTCCCAGACGGCCTCCTTCCTGACGCTGAAAACCAAGGAGGAGGCGAGGAAGCGCGGGATCCGGGCGTCCCTCGTCGGCCCGACCCCGAGGGCGGCGGTCCGGAGGCTGCACGAGATCGACCGGTCGACCTTCCCCGGGCCGGTGTCCGGCCACGCGGCGGAGGGATACCGGACCAGTCTCCTGCTTCGCGAGGAGATGCCCCACGACCTGCTTCACGCCGTCCGCGTCATCGGGAGCCTGTATTCCCTCATCGAACCCTGTGTGACCATCGAGGGCCTCGAGGAGATCATGGAGATGGATCCGGAGGGGATCTTCGATCTCGTCTGCGAGGTGTTCGAGCGGACCGAGATGACCTATCTGCGATTCAGCCGGATGGGGCCGGAATCATGAATCGATGGACGTTGCGACGGCCGGGGAGGGGCAGGCTCGCTTCCTGGGTCCTGCTCGCGTCGACGGCCCTCTGGGCGCCGGCCTGCCGGGAGACCGTCGATTCGCTCCGGGAGGTCGAGGCCGAGGACCTGTTCGTGCGGGCCGTGACGTTCTCCTACGTGGAAGCCCCCCGTCTCGAGGCCCCTGTCGGCGGCTTCGCGGCGTTCTCGACGGGGAAGCGGATCACGGTGACGGGGGTGGGGGTGGTGGTGGGACTCGACGGCACGGGGGACCGCGGCCCGGCCTTCGAGACGGCGCTCGCGCACGTCGACGCCCATCCGGACCTCAGGGCGCCCCCCGGCACGAAGATCGAACCGGGGCTGGTGGCGCTGGTCATGGTGGAGGGGAGGATTTCCGAGTCCCTGGGAACGGCGGCGGGCCTCCCGGGGGCCCTCGTCCGCCCGCTCGGGAACGCCTCGTCCCTGGAGGGAGGCCTGCTTCTGGAAACCGGTCTCCTGGATGCCGGGACGGGCGAGGTCTACGCCGTGGCGGCGGGGCCGGTGCTCGTGAGGCGGGTGGCCGAGGACGGGACGGCCGTCATCACACCCGCGCTCGGGCGCGTGATGAACGTCCTGGTGAAGGCGCGGCACCGCCCGCGCGACACGCTCACGCTCGAGGTGTCGCCGGCCTGGCCGGCGGTGCTCGAGGGGATCGGTTCGTCGATCCGGGAGGCCTTTCCCGCGGTCACGGTGCGGACGGACGGGCCCGACCGGATCCGGCTTCTCCTGCCGGAGGATCCGCTTTCCGTGCCGGACGATCTCGAGGCGCGGGTCCTGGGGACGGTCTTCCGTGCGGGGTCGCCGGGTCTGCCCCGGCTTCTCTGCGACGAGCAGGAGGCGGTGTTCTTCGCGGTGGGTCCGGCGCCCTACCTGGGGCGCGGGACGCTTCTTCTGGGGCAAGGCGTGCGCGTGATGTCCCTGGCCCCCCCCGGGGGGTCGGTGCCGCCCGCCTCGAAGGGGGCCGCGGTGGAGACGGACGTGGCCATCGTGGAGGTGGCGCGAGGGGAGGGGCGCCGTCGGATCCGGACCTTTCGTTGGGTCCGGGACGTGGTCCGCGTGCTGGACCGTCTGGGGGTGTCGTACGGGGGGGTGAAGGCGTTCCTCGTCCTGGCGGCGGACATGGGCATCCTGTCCGCCGAGATCGTGGACGTGGAGCCTGGAATGTCAAAATCCCTTCAAGCGGTGCCGGGATCGGTCCGATAACGAGAACGGGATCCCGCTCCGTCCCTTCCCGGGCATCGCGGAGGGACGGGGCGCGTGGAGGGGAACACGAGCGATCCGGAACGTGGAGACCGTATGCAGCTCGCCTCACTCGAACTTTTCGGGTTCAAATCGTTCGCCAAGCGGACGCGCTTCGATTTCGGTTCGGGCGTGACGATCATCGTCGGGCCCAACGGTTGCGGCAAGAGCAACGTGGTGGATTCCCTGAAGTGGGTGCTCGGGGAGCAAAGCGCCAAGTCGTTGCGCGGTTCGGAGATGATGGACGTCATCTTCAACGGCTCGAAGAACCGGAAGCCCCTGGGATTTTCGGAGGCTTCGCTCTCGTTCCGGGGATGCCGCGGGGAGATCCACCCGGATCTCGACACGATCACGGTGACGCGGAAGTTGTACCGGAGCGGGGAGAGCGAGTACCAGATCAACAAGAAGCCCTGCCGGCTGAAGGACATCCGCGAGCTGTTCATGGACACGGGCGTGGGGATGAAAGCCTACTCGATCATCGAGCAGGGCAAGATCGACGCCATGCTGCAGTCCACGGGCGCCGAGCGCCGTCTGATCTTCGACGAGGCCGCCGGCATCAGCAAGTACAAGGCCCGGAAGAAGGAGACCCTGCGCCGGCTGGAGCGCACGGAGCAGAACCTCGTCATCATCGACACGACACTCGAGGAGGTCGGCAAGCGTCTCCGTTCGTTGAAGATCCAGGCGGGGCGGGCGCGGAAGTTCATCGCGTACCGTGACGAGCTTCGCAAGTACCGCATCGCCCAGGCCCTCCACAAGTACCACGGCTTCCGCCAGGAGCAGGTCCGGGTCTCGGGCGAGGTGGTCATGGCGGAGAACGAGAAGGAGAAGCTCGGCGCCGACCGTGCGAAGGCCGAGGCGGACCTCTCGGTGCTCGAGGAGAACCTCCACGACCACGAGGAGAAGCACCGGGCCGCGTCCGGCGAGGCGGAACGGCTGGCCCACCAGGTGGATGCCGACGGGCGGCGGAAGGAGGATCTGGAGAAGCACCTTAAGGATCTGGGGCAGGAGGAGGTCCGTCTCCAGGGAGGGATCGCGGAGTGTCTGAGGCGCATCGAGAAGGCGCGGGAGGATCTGTCGGGATCCGAGGCGCGCCACCGGGCCGCCCGCGAGGAGGAGCAGACGCTGGCCCGGCATCTGCAGGAGACGGAGACGTCGCTGGAGTCGATTCGCCGGGCGCTCGCGGAGATCGACCGGGAGGTCGAGTCGCTGAAGGCGGAGGCGCTGG
Organism: uncultured Planctomycetia bacterium; assembly: GCA_964508045.1. GTDB lineage: Bacteria > Planctomycetota > JAKEIC01 > JAKEIC01 > CAZDSO01 > CAZDSO01. The sequence goes on from CAZDSO010000046.1 coordinate 15,196, forward strand.
ACAACGAGGCCGCGAAGGCGAAGGAAAAGAGCCGGATCGGGCGGATCGAGGAGGATCTGGTCCGGCTCGGCAAGGAACGGGCGGGGGCGGAAGCGTCCTTGCGGGAGCTGGGTGCGCAACGGGATCACGCCCGGGGGGAGATCGAGCGGCTGAAGGGAGAGATCCGCGAGCTGGAGGCGACGATCGCGGGATCCCGCAAGGCCCTCCAGGAGGTGCAGGAAGAGCTGCATCGTCACAAGGAACGCGCCGCGCTTCTCGAGAAGGAGGCGGGAGCCCTGGCCGAGAGAAAGGTCTCGGTTTCGTCGCGGATCGACGTCCTGCAGAAGTACAAGGACCGGCTGGAAGGCGTCGGGGAGGGCGCGTCCAGGGTCTTGCGGGAAGCGCGGGAACATCCGGAAAGCCTGCTGGGTCTTGTCGGTCTTCTCGGGGACCGCATCCGGGTCCAGCCCCGGTACGTGAAGGCGCTGGAAGCGGCGCTGTCCGATCTGTCCGGGGCGGTGGTGGTGGAGGATTTCGAGACGGCCCTGGAGGCCTTGGAGTTCCTCCGGGAGTCGGACAAGGGCCGGGGCCGGTTCTTGCTTCGCCCGGGGGAGGCGCCGGAGAGGATCCCGCCGGAGCGCTACCGGTATCCGGGCGTGGTGGGCCGCGCGGCGGACCTGGTGGACGCGCCGGATGCGGACCGGGATCTCGTGGAGAGGATTCTGGGAAGGCTTCTGGTCGTGGACTCGCTGGACGTGGCCGTGGGGCTGCAGGATCTGCTGGGCGGGACGTTCTCCTTCGCGACGCTGGCGGGGGAGGTGGTGGATCCGGGCTTGATGCTGTCGGGGGGGGCGGCGCTGAAGGGCCGCATCTCGCACGCCGCGGAGCTGGAGGAACTGCAAGGAGAGGCCGGGCGGATCGACGTGAAGGCCGATGAGGTCCGGCGCCAGCGCGAGGCGCTGGGCAAGTCGATGGGGGCCGTGGAGGAGAAGGAGGGGGCGCTCCGGCACCAGATCTACGATGTCCACCACGAGATCGTGGCGCGGCAGAAGCACGCGCAGGGCATCGAGGAGCAGGGGGGGGATCTCGACCGCCAGATCGAGGCCCTGGCCGCGGAGTGCGACCGCATCCGCTCCGACCAGGAGGTCCGCGAGCGCGAGGCGGCGGACGCGCGCGAGGCGCTGCAGGATCTCAGGGGCCGGGGGGAAGACATCGGGGGGAAGATCGAGGAACGCGAGGCCGAGCGGGAGAAGGGGGAGGGGCGTCGCGCGGAATCGGAACGCCGGTACAACGATCTTCGGATCGAGCACCGGGGGGTCACGGAGCGGGTGGGTTTCTTGCAGGAGGAGGTCGACCGGATCCGGTCCGAGATCCAGGGCCGGGAGGAGGAATACCGCGACACGGTGGTCCGGATCGAGGAGAACGCGGCGCGCCGGGAAGCGCTGACGGAGGAGATCGCGGACCTGGAGAAGTCGGTGGTGGAGACGACCCGGCAGCTGGGCGCGGTGCGGGAGGAGGCCGGGCGCCTCCAGACGGCGTGCGACGGCCTCCAGCAGGACGTTTCGCTGAAGAAGGGCGAGGTGCGGACCCTGCGCGAAAGCGAGGAGGAGGTCGCCTCGCGCCTCGGGGACCTGTCGCTGAAGGAGCGGGAGTTCCACATCCGGGTGGAGGAGATCGTCTCCCGCACCGCCGAGGAGCTTTCGGTGGTGCTGCCCGATCTCTACGAGGAGTTCGACGACGAGGCCTGCGACTGGGCCGAGATCGAGACGAAGGTCGTCGAGTTCAAGGAGAAGATCGACCGGCTGGGGAACGTGAACCTGGACGCGATCGAGGAATGCGACGAGGAGGAGGCGCGGTTCAAGTACCTGGAAGAGCAGAAGACCGATCTGGTCCGCGCGAAGGAGCAGCTGAGCGCCGTCATCCGCAAGATCGACCGGAAGAGCAAGGAGATGTTCCTGAAGACCTTCTCGGACATCCGGGAAAGCTTCAAGGTCCTGTTCAGGAAACTCTTCGGCGGAGGGAAGGCGGACATCTTCCTGCAGGACGAGAACGATGTTCTCGAGAGCCCCGTCGAGGTGATGGCCCAGCCCAAGGACAAGAAACCCTCGTCCATTTCCCTGCTGTCCGGCGGCGAGAAGGTGATGACGTGCATCGCCCTGCTGTTCTCGATCTTCAAGGCCAAGCCGAGCCCCTTCTGCATCCTCGACGAGGTGGACGCCGCGCTGGACGAGGGGAACATCGACCGCTTCGTCGGCATGCTCGACGAGTTCGTCAAGGGCTCCCAGTTCATCATCATCTCGCACAACAAGAAGACCATGATGGTCGGCGACGCGATCTTCGGCGTGACCATGCAGGAAGCCGGCGTCTCCAAGAAGGTGAGCCTGAAGATCGAGGAGGCGAACCGGGTCATCGACGAGGCCGAAGCGGAAGCAAAGCAGAAACCGGGGGCGGAAGACGGCGCCTCGGAAACCGCGCCGGACACGCCCGCCTCCGGCTCCGACGAGGCCCCGTTCTCCATGGGCTCTCCCACCGGGCCCGACGAGGAGGAAACGCAGGGGGAGGACACCGGGACGCCGGTCGAGAACGAGGACCGGATCGAACCGGAAGCCTCTTCCGGGACCGGGGAGACCCCCGAGCCGGTCGGCACGCCGGCCTCGCGCGACGCCTCCGCCTAGCCGGCGGGCCCCCTTTCACACAATCCCCGCCTTCCCCTCGTGAAGGCGGGGATTTCAGATCGCAGATTCCAGCCGGTTGTGCGGATCGCGGGCTTCCAGCCCGCAGCACTGAAAACGGTGCCGGGGGAGAAGAGGGTAGAGCCGCGGTATGCCTCTCGCAAGGACGCCAAGGCCGTAAAGAACAATCGAACCGCCGTGCTGCTTGTGGGAGGCGCCGGGGAGGGGTGTTGCAAAGCAAGGCGGCGACCTGGAGATTGGACCGGGGACCTTCCCGCATACACGCAACCTCTCACCCACGCAACCACCGGACGGCGCGCATGGCTCTCCCTCACGCACCCTGGACGCCCGTCAGTTCTCGCAAGGCGGACGCGGCGTGCTCGGTGGAGAGGCCGGCCTCCCGGTAGAGGGCGTCGGGGGTGCCGGAACCCCCGTACCGCGTGACGCCGAGGATGCGGAACCGGGTTGCCACGCCCGCTTCCGCGAGGATCCGGGCCACGACGCTCCCGAGACCCGTTTCCGCGTGATGGTCCTCGTAGACCAGGATCGGGCCCCGTTTCGCGGCCGTCAAGACGGCGTCGCGGTCGGGATGGTTGGGGCAGCTCGCGTTCCAGACGCCCACGTCGATGCCGTCGCCCGAGAGGAGGGTGCGTACGGTGAGGGCCCGGGCCACGGTGGGGCCGAAGGCCAGGATGGTCGCGTCCCGCCCCTCGCGGATCTCGTCGACGGCCCCGTAGCGGAAGACGTAGTCCCCGCTGAAGAACGGCTTCCCTTCCCCGTCGTCCAGGATGGGCGTTTTCGAACGCCCCATCCCGATGAACCACATCCCCGGGCTGGACGCCACGGTACGAACCACCCGGTCCGTCTGGTTCGGATCCGCCGGCACCACTGCCTTGAAGCCGAAAAGGGATCGAAGGAGCCCCAGGTAGTCGATGCACTGGTGGGTCTTGCCGTCCTCCCCCACGTCCAGGCCCAGGTGCGTGCACGCCAGCTTCACGTTCGCCCAGTTGATGTCGTTGAGCCGGTGCTGGTTGTACGTCTCGTCCACCCCGAAGACGCCGAAATCCGCGAAGAAGGTCACCACGCCCTGGGCGGAGAGCGCGCCGGCCACGGTGGCGGCGTTGTGCTCGGCCACCCCGCTCTGGAAGAAGGCTCCCGGACATTCCGTCTCCAGCGTCGAGGTCTTCACCGATCCGGCCAGATCGCAGTCCAGCACGGCCATCGGCGAAACGTCCTTCTCGTCGCGATTCCGGCGGGCCAGATCCAGCACCGCCGCACCGAAAGCGCTTCGATTGTCCATCTTCTCGCCCGTGTCGTAGGTTTCCGGGTCCCCGCCCTCCAGGCGGAAGTCCGCCACGATGGGGCAGTGGAAGTCCTCGGCGCCCGCCTCCAGGTTCTTCCCGGCCTCGCGGAGATCCCCGAGGTTCGCGGGCAGGCCCAGCGCTTCCAGCGCGCGGCCGCATTCCTCCTCCGACAGCGGCTTGCCGTGATAGACGTGTTCGCCCTCCATGAAGGGGACGCCCTTGCCCATGGTCGTGTGCGCGAGAACGGCGTACCGGTGATCGGCGTCGTGGACCGAGCGGTGGAGCGCGGCGTAGATCTCGTCCGGACGATGGCCGTCCACCTCCAGCACCTCCCAGCCGTCCGCCCGGTACCCCCCCGCGGTGTTCTGCGGCATGACGTCGTCGAGGTTCCCGCAGATCTGCAGCTTGTTGTAATCGATGAGCACCGTCACGTTGTTGAGGCCGAACTTCGACGCGAACCGACGCGCTTCGGCCACCTGCCCCTTGGCGTGTTCCCCGTCGCTCATCAGGCAGAAGACCTGGCCCGGACGCGCGAACAGCCTCTTCGAGAGCGCGAACCCGCAGGCTGCGGAAAGACCCTGCCCGAGGTTCCCCGTGTTCCATTCCACGCCCGGCACCCCGTGTTCCACGTGACCCTCGAAAGGGCTCCCCAGGCGGCGGAACCGGAGCACTGCCTCCTCCACGTCGAAGAACCCCGTCCGGCCCAGGGAAGCGTACACCGCCGGCGACACGTGACCGTGGCTCACGACGACGAAGTCACGCTCCGGATCCAGGGGCGTTGCGGGATCGACGCGGGCGAAGGCATACACCACCAGGGCCATGTCGATGGAAGACAGGGAGCCTCCGGGATGCCCCGAGCCCGCGAGCGTCGTCATGCGGAGGATGTCTCCCCGGCAGAGCCGTCCGAGTTCCTCCAGCCGGCGGACCTCCGCCTCCGGCAAGGTCGGTTCCTTGAATCCTCGATCGAATGCCATCGGTCCCCCTTTCCATCGCATGGCCCGTCGGCCTCGGCGCGAGGGGGCGGTCCCCGGAAGGACGCCGAGGCGCGGATGAAATGACAATCCATATCAAAATCCGCCTCGATGTAAAGTGCACTTGACAAAATCCTTTTCTGGAATTCGAGAAGGAAAACGGCGAAATTCGCAACGTTCATGATTTCAATGGGATAGGGAAATCACCTTGGTGGGCACAATGTTTGCATATTCGTAAGCGATCCTGCAGTCGATCAGAGAACTTGTTCGTCGAACCCGAGTGCAAGAGGAGGCCAGGATGAGACCCTTCGAGAAGGCGTGCGTCGTATGTTCCGGAATCTTCCTGGCCGGCCTGGCTCCGGTCCTGGCCGGCGCCTCGTCCCATGAATGGCGGGACATCCGCTCGGAAGCCCTGAAGGAGTACCAGGAAGCGGAGGGTGAACAGAAGGTGGGGGCGCTGATGAAGATCGGGGGCGCGGACCGGCGGGAGGCCGTGGATCTCCTGGTGAAGCTGATGAAGACCCGGACGCCCGAGGAGCAGCAGTATCTCGATCTGGCCCGGGACCTGGAGCAGAAGATCGAGGCGATCTACGCGCGCAACCGGTCCAGCCTGAAGAAGAACACGATCCCGATGATGGACGCGCAGGAGATCATGAAGTTGACGGGGCGTCTGAACGAGGTCACGAAGAAGATCAACGGGTTCATGCGGGTGAAGTCGCGGACCTCGGAGGCGCTGGCGCGTTGCGGGTCCCAGGTGGCGTACATGGCGAAGAGGCTTTCGCGCGAGGGGGACTGGCAGGTGCGCCTGGAGATGGTGGAGGCGCTCGCGGGGATCGGAGGTCCGGAGGCGGTGGAGGCGGTGAAGGGGGCGGTGGAGGACGAGGACTACAAGATCCGCGCAGCCTCGCTGGATCTGGCCTTGAAGAAGGACTATGCGGACATGGAAGACGTGTTCGTCGAGGCCCTGGAGGACGAGTGGTGGCAGGTCCGTACGGTCGCGATCCGGGGCATCCAGAAGAAGCGGATCCACCGTGCGGTGGGGCCGCTGATCCAGGCGCTGGCGCTGGAAGACGGCCGGCTCACGCTGGAGATCGACGGCGCCCTGCAGGCGCTGACGGGGAAGACCTACTACGGGGACGCCAACCTGTGGCGGCGCTGGTGGGCCGTGAACAAGGAGTCGTTCGAGCGGAAGGTTCGCGAGGCCGAGCAGTCGGGTTCCGCCGGCGATCTCGGCGAGGCGGCGTCGAGAGACGGTCATGGGGGCGGGCACGGCGGAGGCGCCGTGACCACGTCGTTCTACGGCATCAAGACGGCGTCCAAGCGGATCGTTTTCGTGCTGGACATCTCCGGAAGCATGCGGGAGGAAGCCTCGGTGACGGGGGGCGAATCCTCTCCCCAGGTGACGGGGGGCCCCGCAAACGGACCGGGGTCCCGTTTCCGGCCCAAGGACGACACCAAGATCGAGGTGGCCAAATGCGAGCTGAAGAAGGCCATCGCGAACCTTCCCGACGACGCGCATTTCAACATCGTGTTCTATCACCACGACGTGGAGGTCTACCGGAAGAAGATGGTCGGCGCCGGCGAGATGGCCAAGAAGGCGGCGTACGCCTACATCGACGGCAAGACGCCGGCGGGGAACACGAACATCCACGACTCCCTCATGCAGGCGTTCGATATCGTGATGCCTGCCACGGTGAAGCGGGCGAAAGCGGGCGGGGTCCAGGTGACGGGAGGCCCCGCGAAGAAGGTCACGCGGGGGGGCGTGGACACCATTTTCTTCCTCACCGACGGCAAGCCCACCGCGGGGAAGCTGGTCGAACCCGAGGCCATCCTCGCGGCCGTGAAGGACTGGAACGTCACGCGTCGGATCCAGATCCACACGGTGGGCGTGGGCGAACACGACGCGTCCTTCCTCCAGCGCCTTGCCGAGCAGAACGGCGGGACCTACGTTCGGAAGTGACGTCCGCTAGTCGTCCGTCCGGAGGCTCGGGGGCAGGTGCTGGATCTCGTTGTACGAGAGGAGGTAGGTCTCCCGCCCGGAGAGGATCGCGAAGGACGAGATCCCGCAGCAGTCGACGCCGAGGTGGGGCCAGCGGACCAGGGGCGCGCCGAGGCTCTTGAGCGCGAGAAACCGGATCATGTTTCCGTGGGCCACGATGATCTCGGTGCGGTCCTTCCGGCAGGACTTGAAGTAGACCTCGAAGGATCTTTCCGCCCTTTTCCGGTGCTCGGCGATGATCTCCTCGTCGCCGGGTTCGTACGTCACGTCGGGAAGCGCGACCGGGTGCACCTCGTGGAGCAGGCGCGACCCGCGGATGCCGTCGACGCCGAGTTCCTCCGCGATGATTCCGGCGGTCTGGCGGGCGCGCGTGAGCGTGCTCGCGTAGAGGGCGTCGACGGGCAGCCCGCGGAAGACGGAGGCCGTGCGCCGGGCCTGCTTCCGGCCCTTCGCGTTCAGCGGCGGGCCCAGCTTGCCCCATTGGCCGTCCTTTTCGAAACTGCCGTGTCGGATCAGGTAGAGGGTGCGTACGGCCATCTTGCTCGACCTCGCGCGGTCCGGTTCACGAACGCTTTCCATACGTGGATCAAAACCGTCTCTGTTCGCGGTAGAGCGTACCTCCGGCACGGGCGGGTTTCGATCCCTCAGCGCGGAAAAAAGGGAAAAATATTTGCCACTTCGCCCGCTTGGTTCCGTGGGCGCGAACAACGCCTTCCATGTAGACGAAGTCGGAGTGGCGCAGCAGCGCGGGCCGAGGTGCTGCGGACAGGATGTCCGCGATCCGACCCGAAGTGCGCCGGCTGGACCCGCCGTCGCCTGTATGGAAGGATGGCCCGCCTTCGCCCGGCTTGCATCGGCGGGGGCTACGGCGGGTCCTTCGGAGGCTATGGCGGGGAACCGCCGGCGGTCCTTGCAAGCGCTGCACCGAGATGCTTTCAGCATTTGCCTTCAGGGCTTCGTTCATCACTTCGACGGTTGCGGCGCGAATGGCTCGCTTGGATTGCGGCTTCGCTGCTTTGCGGTATAGTGGAAGGAGAGGGTTCCGGAGGACAGCGACATGGATGCAGGAAGGCGGATCATTCCCGCGCTCGTGTTTCTCGGCGTTTCCGCTTCGGCCGGCCTCGTGCTCGTCGTCACCCTCTTCCGTTCTCCCGGCGAGGATCTTCTCGTCGAGACGGGCGTCCACCCGGATCCCTCCCCTGCGGTGTCCGCCCCGTCCAGCCGTCCGGACAAGGAAAAGGACGTCAGAGATCCGGCCTCCCGGACCTCGCGCCCCGTACCTCGCCCCGCGCCTTCCGAAACGATCCGCCCTTTCAGGCGGGCCCTGGAGGAAGGGGACGTCCGGGGCGCGGAGGCGTCGCTCGAGGCGGCCCTGGAAGCCGGCGCCTCGCCCGGGAATCTCGCCGGCACGATCGTGTCCTCGCCCCTGTCGGTGGCGGAGAAGCGGCGTCTTCTCGAGCGCCTCCTGGAAGCCGGCCGCTTCTCCCCGAAGGAGGTGGAGGCCCTTGCCGTCTTTTTCGCCTGGCTCGGCGACCAGGAGAAGGACCTGGCGTCCTGCAGGAGAGCCTTCGCCATGGATCCGAACCTGGAGCTCGCCTTCCGTCGCTTCTCGGAGTCGTTTCCCGAGGCGGCCCTCCGTGCCGTGGCGGTCCTGGATCCGGAGCGGGTCGACAACCCCGTCGTCCTGGACATGATCCTTCGTTTTCTCGCGGGCAAGGGCCGGCCGGAACTCGTGGAGGCGTTCGCCAGGCGGATCACGGACCTCTACCCGGACGACAAGGGGGAGGCGTTCCGGATCCTCCTTGGAAAGGACCCGCAGGCGATCTGCGCGAGGCTGGAGGATCAGGCGCGGGAGGCGCCGCGGGACGCGGACCTGTGGGGGAATCTCGGACGGGCGCGCCTGGCCACGGGGCGCCCCCGGGACGCCTTCGACGCCTTCCGGAAGGCGATCGCCCTGGACGCCGACAGCCCTTTCCTTCCCGATCTCTACCAGGGCCTCATCGCGTCGGATCCGGTGCAGGCGGAGACGTTTTTCCGGGAGAAGACGCGCCGGACGCCCTCCGATCCCGAGTCCTGGGGCAAGCTGGGGCGCGCGTTGCTGGCTTCGGGCCGGCGGGAGGCCGCCTTCGAGGCGCTGTCGAAAGCCCTGGCGCTGGAGCCGGAGGATCCCGAATGGATGGATCTCCTGCTTGGCATCGACGCGCGCCGGACGGCGGCCCTGCTGAGGGGCCTTTTGGAGAAGAACCGGTACGACGACGTCCTTCACGGGAACCTCGGGCGCGCCCTGCTGGCCGCGGGCGATCGCGCCGGGGCGTTCGAGGCGTACCGGAACGCGTTCCGGGTGAGACGGGGCGGATGGTACTGGGCGCGGGGGATGGTGGAGGCGGACCCGGCGGAAGCGGAGGAGGTTCTCGAGAAGCACCTCCGGGTGACGGGGGACCTTCCGGCCGGGGAGGATGCGGGGGGCGGTTTCGGCAACGCGTTCCTGACGCCCTACGACGTGGCGATTCTGGGGGAGCTGGGGCGCGCGTGCGTTCTGCGGGGCGCCCGGTCGCGGGGGCGCGATCTTCTCCTGGAAGCGCTGGATCATCTCGAGGGCAATCTGCACCTGGCTCCGGTCTACGCGGGGGCGCTGGGCCGGGTGGATCCCTGGAAGGGGCGCGCGCTCCTGGAGGACTTCGCGTCGCGCGCGGGGCACGACGACGAGATCTGGGGTCGGATCGGACAAGGGTATGCGGAGATGGGATGCCGTCCGGAGGCGCTCGCGGCGTACGAGCGGGCGCGGGGGCTGGATCCTCTGGACGAGGAGTGGGTCACGGCGGTGGAGGAGCTCAGGCGGTAGGAAGCGACGGCGGTGCTGGAAGCGGGGGGGGTAGTGCGCGAGGGGGGATTCGAACCCCCACGGGCGATGCCCACAAGATCCTAAATCTTGCGCGTCTGCCTGGTTCCGCCACTCGCGCGCTAGGGCTCGAAATAGCTTTTCCTGGCCTCGAATTCGGATCCGAGGATGTAGAGGAGGTCGTGGATCTTCATCTTCCTGAGGATGCTCGCGACGTTTTCCGAGACGTTGACGATCCTCAGCCCCATCTCGTTGCTGACTCTCACGAGCAGGCTGATGGCGGTGGAGTCGATGTAGTTGACGCCGTTGAGGTTGATGATGACGTTCCTGGCCATGCTCTTGAGCCGGTCGTAGATGATGTCCCGGACTTCGCTGGCTTCCGGCAGGGCGAAATTCGAGCTGCGAAACCGGATGATCAGGATGCCTTCCGTGATTTCGTAGAAGACCCTCGATGGAGGGGAGAAGTCCTTCTGCTCCCGGGGCATGGCGGATTCCTCGATCACGATTCGGGTTTGGGGGAGAGTTCCTCTTCCATGCTTCGCAAGCGCCCTTCGAGGAAGCCGCGGATCAGGACGAGATCGAGGGGTTTGGCGAGGCAGAGAACGGCGCCGGCGTCGAGGATTTTCTTCTCGTTTTCCTCCGAGTAGTAGGCGGTGAGGGCGACGACCTCGCAGTCGCGGTTCTTGAGGTTCTTTCGGATGCCGCGGCAGACCTCGAAACCGTCGAGGCCGGGCATCATGAGATCCAGGAAGACGACGTGGGGCTTCATCTCGACGACCTTCCGGCCCCCCTCGAAGCCGTCGCCGGCCCAGTCGAGGACCAGCCGTTCGCCGAAGTGCTCCCCCAGGTTGCGGTTCATGAGCTCAAAGACGGTCGGGTCGTCGTCGATGACCAGTACGGCAAGTCCTTCAGGGCTTTCGGATTCGGGAGAGCGGTGGCATTCGCCGAGGAAGCGGACGAGTTCGTCGCGCGTGATGCGGTTATGTCCGCCGGGGGTTCGGTGTGCCTTGAGGTGTCCGTCCTTGATCCATCTCACCACCGTTCCCGGATTGACGCCGAGAATCTGCGCCACCTGGTGCGTGGTGAAAACCTTGCCTTCGGGGAGGTTTTCCATGGTTGCCACCCTACTCGCACCGGTGGGAGAGAGTCGTGGTCCGGGCCCTCGGGGCACCCGACCCGAGGGACGTTCACATCACCGCGGATGCGCCCTCCAGGAATCGAACCTGGGACCCACGGATTAAGAATCCGTTGCTCTGCCTAGCTGAGCTAAGGGCGCCGATGCTCCCTTGACAGGGATTATCTCGGCGTAGGACCTTGTTGCAAGCCTTTTTTCGAGAGTGGGGCCGATCCTCGATCACGAGAGTTTCCGGTCATCGGCCTTCAGAAAACGCGTCAATTCCTTTCGGACCTTGTCGAGGTTTTTCCGGATTTCCTGGGTGTCCCGCGACTGGGAGGGCCTGGACAGGGCGGCCTTCGCCCCCTTGACGTACCCCGCGTGATGCTTGTCGTGATGCAGCGCGAGCGTCGGG